>JAKQEK010000454.1 GCA_029558535.1 Bacteroidota bacterium
TACGGATTTCATATTTCATAAAAGTCATTTCATCATTGCATTTTTCACAGGTTTTTTCTTCATCTGGAATATCTGAAATAACTTCTTCAACAGGCAAATCGCCATACTTTTCATCAAAAGATTTCTTTTTTGATTTCTTTCTAGTATATGTGATTTCTTCAATTTGTGGCTCAGCCTGCATCGGCTGACGTTCAAGCTCTGCCTCATTAAATAAATTCAGCTGACCATATTCTTCAGCAATCTTCTCAGCAGATGCACCATAGATTTTCTTCTTGCTGAGCTTTAACTGTTCTAAAATCCAATTATAATTTACTTGTAATTCTTTATTCTGCACAGTTAAATCTTCAACCTGTTGCTTAGCTTCTTCATATTTATTTTCTGATTTAAATGCCTTTTCACCAAGGACTTTTACTTGCTTTTTTAGAAATGAAATTTGTGCTAATGCTTCATCTAAAGTAATATTTTCTTTCACAAATTTCACCCTTCCTTTATCGTTTTTCATTACTTCTATTATACCATAAAACCCTCGTAAAATCAAGTAAAATCGTCATTTTATTCATGATTTTTTTAATATTTTATGCTCTTTTTAAGCTTTCATGTCTTTGAATTTCTTCTATTTTAAGTCCATTTAAAAGCCACTGAAATTCCTCATTTGTAACAGTATATTTATATGAATCAAGCTTTTTAGGAAAGTGAAATTTTCCTTTTTCAATACGTTTATATAGTAGACAAAATCCGTTACAATCCCAATAGATTATTTTAATTTTATCACAACTGCGATTATGAAATACAAACATTGCATCTTCAAATGGATCAAGTTCAAATTTTTGCTGTACGATTGACGCTAATCCATCTATTCCTTTTCTCATATCAATATTCGCTGACGATATATAGATTTTTTGAGGTTTATTTATCAACATTCCACATCACCCGCCATTATAAGCTCAGCAAAACAAATTTCTGTTCCAATCTCCAACTGCTCTATTCGTTCAAGCCAATACCTAAGTGTACTACGTTTTATTCCTTTTTCTGAACTCCATACTCGTTGGCTTTTTCTGCTTTCCTTAAATTCCTGCACCATTACTGCCCACTTTTC
>JAKQEK010000456.1 GCA_029558535.1 Bacteroidota bacterium
TGCAACAGTGGGTGCAGGGAAAAGCAAAAAAACTACTATAAAAATAGTTATAAATTTTAAAAATTCAAACACAATACAGCCTGATATGCTTAACACTAAGTTTTTAATACTTTCCATTTTAATGTTTCCTTATTTTGCCTCGCCTACTCGGTGGGGTTATTTTTTGTCTAAAATCAATAGTTATTTTTAAAACGTTTGTGCATATATGACGAAAATTCGAAAGTTCGAGAAAAAGCATTGACTTTTCACGAATATTCGAATATACTTTAAACATAGCAAACAACTTATTGAACAAACAGGGTGCAAAAAACCAGCCCTTTTCAAAAACCGTTTCAAAAAGGAATTTACTGTATTATATTGCTCACAAACGATATTATACGTTAATTTCTTATTTTTGTCAATCGGTTAGTAAATAAATTGTTTACTTGAACAAAAAGCAATATCCGATTTTATGCAGAATGGAGGTGAAATTAATGTCAGATAAAGAAATTAGAGATATCCTCTGCAAACAGTTGGAGCTACTTGCAGAGGACAGCAAGCTTTTATCTTCATTGTCAGATGACAAACTTGCAAAAAACAGTCACGCAATGGTTGAAATTGCAAAAGTACTTACTCTTTTTGACCTTGCTCGTGATTCGAAATGCGTTTAAGCGTATCAATGTATAAATCGCATATTTCCTCTGGACTTTTTTTAGACAAGTCACGGCTTTGCAAATATAGCATTGCAAGTGCTTGAACAGCATTTTCCGGGAACGAATTACCCATCATTCTCACCTCCCCTCTTTTTACATATTACTACAAAGAGGGGAGAAAAACAACAAAATTTACAAGGAGGTTATTTTATTGACATTTAAAATTAAATCGAGAGTTTACGCTCTCGGCAAAAAGATACAGGATTTAATTCCCGAAATTGAAGCAAGAGGGATTATGACCGTAAGCCGAGCGGAATTGTCTGATGCATTAAACGGCGGAAGACAGACACCAAAGGCACAGCAGATTGTTACACTCGCTGATGAAATTGTTACCGAATGGGAAAGGGGTACATAATGCAGATTAATCCAAAATTCAAGAACCTTATTCCTCCGCTCACACCCGAAGAATACAAGCAACTTGAAGAAAACTTACTGCATGATGGTGTTAGAGAACCGCTTGTTACTTGGAATGACACCCTTATTGACGGACATAACCGCTTTGAAATTTGCTCAAAGCATAATATCCCATATGAGGTTGTTGATGTTATTTTCGAAAATGAAGATAAGGCTGTTGAGTGGATTATAAGAAATCAATTCGGCAGGAGGAATTTAACACTTATGCAAAG
>JAKQEK010000461.1 GCA_029558535.1 Bacteroidota bacterium
TAAAACTCCAAAATCGGATTTTATGAAATTTGTTTTAGATAATAACGATAAAATTTTCTGTTTTAGAGGGCGGAGGCTGCATTATTACGAAGTTTTTAACGGGCATGATTACGACAAAGTTTATAATAAATAAATAAAAAAACGGCACTCGGCTATACGATGATTTTTAACGGATTTGAAACACTAAATAAAATAAAATGAATATTGAAGAAAAAGTAAAAATAAACTTGTTAACACGAGGTTTTGATAACAAAACACTGTTAAATAACAGAGGTTTAATCGGAGCAACAATTGATGAAACTATACTCGAGGTAGTTAAAAATTTGCGTATAGCCGATGTTGTAGGGCGAAGCGAACAGTTAACGCCTTTTAAATGCCCTAACTGTGGTAACGACTGGAATATTGAAAAAGTAAACAGCTGCGAATGTGGCGCAAGCGTAAGGCGTTAATTGCCTACAACAAAGTATAAAAGCAGGTGGGGATTGAACGGCAAACACATTCCAACTTGCACAAACTAAATAAAACAGCCGAAGTGGTTAAAATTAGCACATAACCCCACTTGATTTTATACAATGTTGTGTGCAGTTATTTATTATGTTTGGAATATTCAAATTACATTATGCAAGTTTAGATTTACAAGGCGACATTCCTTGTTTTGAATTTAAAAAACATTCTGATATGATTGACTTCATTGACGAAAAATGTATAAATCGAATTGGTAAGGTTGTTTGGCTTTTAGCTAAGCGAGATTTTACAGATGTTTTTGTTTCAGATAGTCATATTAGTATTCAAGATTTTTTAAAAAATAAATATTGTTGGCAAACAACAGACGATTATTTTCTTCAAGAATATTCGTCTTTTGAAGATGCTTACAAAGTCGCTTTAGATATGGCTGAAATCAGTCCGCTGTGTTATTCATAATTGCACACAACATGAATACAAACGATTTTTTTCCTTTTTATTTACAAATTGTCGGAAGCGGCAGCAAGGGCAACCTTGCTGCCATAGCTGGAGTAGGTACAAATTTAATATTTGATGCAGGACTTTCACCCGATAATTTAAAAATAGATTGGACGAGGCCTACGGTGCTGTTATTGAGCCACTTTCATAACGATCACGCTAAATATTTAGATGATTTTAAAAAGCTTGGTTGTGAAATTATTGAGCCGCAGAAGGCGATCGGTAATATTTTAGAGCTATACGGCTTAAAAATAACTGGAGTTCAA
>JAKQEK010000465.1 GCA_029558535.1 Bacteroidota bacterium
TGAATCAGCAATTATGAACAGCATATACAACTCAACAGAATCTTGGGCAGAATTAGCAGACAGAGGTATGGCTTTAAGCAAACGTAGAAAAGACGAAATACCCATCGTCATTAAAAACATAAGCGACATTAAATTTTACGGGTTACCAGAATTTTTAGAAATATAGAATAAAAACAACGAACCGCCAAGATTAAGCCGAATATACAAAAGCCCACCAAAAATCTTCCAGATTATAACAAGCTGATTTATATAATATTCCATAAATTTTTGGTGCACTTGTCCGGATTGCTATGCTACTAGAGCTCTGCTCTGTCCCGGGAGTGAAACAATCCGGGGTTCCGGGATGCCGAGGTTACAGTCGTATAGCTCAATGAGATTGGTCTTTAACGGAGGAACCTTCGGGATTAATCTGTTTGCTGAAATTTCATTGCCTTTCATGTTTATTACTTATTTTTGATGGATTAAATAAGTATAACAAGCGAGGCTGTGAGTACTATCTCTGCTTTGGGGGATTTCACCGGAGGTGTCGCTTGAACAGCGGTTTTGTGTTATGGGGGCTGATGTGCTTCGTATGAACAGTAGTGCTAAAATTCCCCCACAACGCAAATCCGCAAAACGTTAGCAATAATACATGACGACATGACGAAAAAATTAAATATTAATGACATCATTCGGACAACTACTGACTTCGAGGACGAAAAGACCAGGCCTTTGTTTAATTTAACACCTACAATTAAGAAGCAAGGCTACTTGACAAAGGACCAAGCAATAAAAATACTGAAATGGAAATCTCCTCGACCGTTAAATCACTACAATAAAAATTCAGACGATGACTTTAAACAAATTACTAAACTTGCTTTTGAACAAAAAGACGAGAAAGTAAAAATACATATTTTGACCGCACTGATAGGTGTAAAATATCCAGCAGCCTCTGCACTTTTAATGTTTTACGACCAGAAAAAATATCCAATAATTGACATTAGGGTTTGGAGACAGCTTCATAATAACGGGTTAGTAAAAGACAATGCAAAAGGACAAGCATTTACTCTTGAACAATGGAATAAATATTTAACTGTAATACGACAATTAGCTGAAGAAAATAAATTAACCGCTCGACAAGTTGAAAAGCGTTTGTTCGACCACGACAGAAAAACTCAAAGTGGGACATTATACAAGACATATAAAACAAAGTGATAATGCACAGGTGCTAACACGGGTTTTGCGTTAGTGGGCGGAGAGTGCAAATAGAAACATATGAGCAATTAATAAACGTTGGTGCTGGCAGACAGTTTCCGGTTTCAAAAGCCCACCAACTCAAAGCACGAAACCGTTAATCGACAACTTCTCTAACCCCGAGCCAACAAAAACCGCGGGATCTATCTAAAATCTCGCGCTTTTTATCTATCATTGGATTCTATAAATATTTGAACCTAAGATGATTGAACAAGCTCCACAAATTGAAAATACAGACCAAATTATTCCACTCATGGTTAAGTTACAGATGAATGGTGTAATCCGCGGATAATGCTTGGGTCAATATAGTCCGGATTATCCAAGGGTAGAAAAAGAGTTGAAAATATAACGATCCGATTATTGCTTTATGAATTTTTG
>JAKQEK010000469.1 GCA_029558535.1 Bacteroidota bacterium
TTTCTATTATGATTATTTCGTCTTTTATCGGCTTGATCGCTTGGATGATTTCACGTATCTCAAAGAAATGATATGTTAACTTTCTCAAAGCGAATGTTCATTTTTATATTCACACTTTTGGAAGGATGGAAAAGCAATGAAAAAATTAAATGATGTTATCTTAAGGGAAAAGGGGGCTCTCCGTTTATATGTTGATATAAGTATCTTAGGTAATCAAATTAAAGACGACCTACTATCAAAATATTTCAAAGGAGATCAGAAAACTAATGAAGGATTTTACATTGGATATCGTGAAGAGTATGTGGGTTTATTAACCCAGTGTTATGGCACAATAGGGTTACTTGTACTACAAAATTATTTTCATGTAGTACTAAATGATCAGGAGAAGTCTATAATCATTCGCACCCTTGAATTGATATTGGACCATGTAGATGAATTTGGTTATGATTTGTCTCCATTTATTGAAGAAAAAACTACCGTTCAAATTTTTAAGGATAAAAGGTATCGATATACCGACTCATTATCATGGGTTTTATCACTAATTACTAATGTTAGGTTTGCATATAAGAATAACTATTTAGAACTGTCTGAAGAACTTAACAATTGTCTTGCAACCACTGCTAGAGATATTTTGAGTTTCTATATTGATACAGTAATAGGTGGAGAAGTACATCCAGTAGGGTGGGGTTACCTGAATGGATGTAAAGACCCTAGTATTTATTTTACTTACGCGGCGACTGAATCATACAACGATTTTGAAGATTATATTTTAGGTAATGATGAAATTGGCACAAAAGAAGATCGTGAGTTTCTAGATTTAATTAATGAGGGATATTCTGGCAATCAACAATTACATAAGAGAATGAGCGAAATCAAGAAAAAACTCGGATTGACTACCTGGGACAAATTTAAAGAAAAAATCCATACAGAGTTCCTTAACGATAATGGCTCAGTGGTCCCAAAGGATCAAATAATTAATTCAACAAGAAACTCAGCATTGTTTACAAATATTTTTCTTGTTAGTACGCTTATTTATTGTGAGACAGACAGATATCTAAAAAATGATGAAGAAAAGGAACGTTTATTGATATTAACTGGTCAATCTCTTCAGATGGTTTCTAGTTACTATGACATATTAAAAAACAAAGGCTTGGAAAGTATTGTCGATAAACATATTCTGTCATTTGAACCTCATCCCGATCCGGATGTTCCTAATAAAATTTTTACTGATACCTCAATCCACTCGACCACTCTTACGCCTATGTTAATTAAGGCAAACTCGCTACTAACTTTCTATGTAACAAAATTTCCTGATCGCGAAATGAGTAGATATTTCGAAATGGCTGTTGAGAAACGAATAAATAATGGCGAACAATGGCTTTGGGAAGAGAATAAATATGATCTGGCAACAACTGAAAGATATATCGAAGCAATTCTCGATTTCTATGATTATTATGAGAAATATGAAAAACCATATGTTCTCACAGAAATGGAGATGGATAGAAAAGAACAAGAAATGGAACGGCGGATTAGTGAACAAATACGCCCTGAATTGCTTCAACAAGTTGAAATTGAATTAAAAGAATCACATGAAGCCGAACTACAACAACAAAAAGCGGAATTAATTTCACAATTTAAAATCGAAGAATTGATAAATGAAAAGATCCAGAATGCAATTCAAACTCAAACAGCCACAGAAATTAAGAAGTTCTTTGAGGAAATTTCACTTGAAAACAATAACTCTGATGGGCGAATGAAGGGAGAGGCTTCCTCGGATTCAGTAAATATATTCATAATGGCAATTAAGAGCTATTTGTTAAGATTCGCAAAAGATGCAAGGCAAATTGACGATGAAATTTCAAACAATGAGCTGATGAATATGTTTGAGACAGATGTTAATACTTTCTTAAAGGGTTGGTTTACATATCTTGCTATGTACCGAGGCCAACACGGACTGCGCTGGTTTTTCGAAAACTATCAGAATAATGAAACACGATTACTTCGTCAGATTAGTAATCGCCAATAAACAGAGTTGAGGGAGAAGAAATGCAGACTATAACTTTTTATTCGTATAAAGGCGGATCCTGCAGGAGTGTGACTTTATTAAATGTTTTACCATTTCTGGTTGAGGTCTTTGGCGCAAATTCTATTGAACCGATTCTTGTGGTGGACATGGATCTTGACAGTGCAGGGATAACCGCATTATTACAGGAAGACTCTCATTTCCAAAGTGGATTTGATGTTAAATCATTATTATCTGATGGTTTTCCGGGCTCAAATACCAAGTGTGCTAACCTAAGGCAGCATCCATTTTTTCAACACACCGTGCCCGTAGGAGAGAGGGTTGGCGTAGACAACGATAGCATCCTTTTCCTAGGCACCAATGATTGCAAAGTCCTTAGTATTGATGATATTGGAGGCGCTAACATAGAATCGATAAGAATACTCAAACAAGCTTGCAGGGCGAATGGATTTAAGGCTATTGTGTTAGATTCTGCATCAGGAGACCAGGTACCCGCAAAGATATCAACAACTGCTGCCTCGACGATAGTATGTTGTTTACGACCCACACGCCAATTCAGAACATATACCTTCCAATACCTACGGCGATTGAAAAACCGAATTCCCGACGATACAAAAGTTATTATTTTACCTACTGCTGTTCCAACAACTGATTTACCTTTTAAAAAATCTTCTGAGAAAGAAAATTCACTATCATTGTTACAAGACCATATTGCTATGTTTAACAAAGATGAAAGGAATTGCTTAATCGATAACTTTGTTAGTAACGATCATTTTGGAATTCCGGAAGTTGAAAAATTTAAATGGCGTGAGGATGTTCTTTACAAGTTGCATAAAAATTTTGAGTGTCAGCCTGGTGATAGCGATACGGAATCTACCAGTCCATTACGCGCTGATGAGAAAATTGCATATAACCGGTACCGAGAAGTATCAGAGCTGATCAGACAGTTAGGGAACTGATAAGGATGAAAAGCAAATTAGATAACCGCAAAATAACAGAGTTTGTTCTAGAAAGAATTCCCGATGCAGGATTACGCAGATTAATTTTTGATGCTGAAGAAATTAACTTTAATGATGATATAAAAGATAATCCGATTGCACTTATTGTTAAATCTCTTTCTGTTGTTTGGATTTACTCATTCATTTCCTGGAAGAATGAAACAATTCTTGGCCGTCCTGGTCATTTAGAGAATAATGCTAATTTACAGCGAATTTTCAGATGTTTTCAAAGTGTCTATAACTCCGAAAATATTAATATCGACTTAATCCTGTTTACTTTGACTGAAATGAAGCTTGATGTGCTCAATAATCCTAGGCATTCCCCATTTAAGGATATTATTGATGGCCGAGAGAATGATTTTACAATAAATCAATTACGACAATTAATACTTGACTGGCAATGTTATAAAACAGCAGAATCTGATTTAAGTCTGATAATGGAATATTTCTGCTTTACGATAAGACTTCTTCCTATATTACAGGATCTTAAAGTGATCATCAAGAACAACGATGTTTTTTTCTCGGTTCAAGGAGAAGAGTTAAGCACATTTGGTGTGGTCAAATTTTTTGAACAGGATGCGCCTTATTTTTATTACCTAAGAAACTTTTCAATAAGATCTACAAGTGTCTTTGTTGAGTATTCAGATTTTTACGGTGGAAGAATATATGATAAAGAGTTTTCTAGAGAGGATTTTTTTATCAATTCTAAAGAGATATTGGGGGGAGAAAAAATATCTGCAATAATTGCACAAAAATTGTATTCCGTCGAGTACAAATATTTTAACAATCTAACTCTCGCCGTAGCTGATCTGTTGGATAATTATACAAAAGAGAGATTATTTGATCATTATGTCAAAACAATTCCAGATGCGTTTCGATTGCTCGAAGCGACCAATGACTCATTGGGACAAAATCAATTTGATCGAGATGATTATATTAATCAATCTAACTGGGATAATGTCATTGCAATTTTGATGTTGGAAGCGGGACCCAGCACAATTTTGGAAAAAGTAATAAATCAAAATTATAAGACCTTTACTCTGCTCGCAGATAATCTCGAAGTTAGATTCTCAGGAAGGATCAATGCTAAAAATATTATAGCTCAATTTGAAGAGCATCAAAAAAGGGAAAGCCGTTTTATTCGTAAATTTAGCAGCGATTTCAAATCACTGGGTAATTATATTGAAAAAGCGCAGGGAAATTTAATGGTCCAGGCAATTATTCGCGCTGTAACTGATCTGGCAGAAAACGAACATACCTTTAATACCACCTATGTTGAAACTCTTAATATGCGGATTATTCAAGTAGAAAGGATCTTAACAAGTGAGCAATCGGATGAAGAAAAGACAAAGGCAATCAATTCCGCATTAGAAAAAACACTTCATTTTCTAATTGTTTTTTATAATGGCGTATTGGCATTTGCGGAAGAACTTAACCGTTCAATCTTTGCTCCATCATTATCTATTAATGACATTATCATTAACAAATGTGAACAAGCCTTCTTAAATAAATGTTCATCCGTAATGTCAGATGTCAACAGATTACCAGTAGGGCAGTCAATTGATGCGTTTAGAGAAATTGCAAAAAAATTTTCTGCAAACAACAAAAATGAAGCTGAAAAAAATAAGAAAAATCGCGCATTACTTTACCTGGTCTTGGGTAGGCATTACCTTTGTGATATTTCTACTTTCAATCACTTATCTGAAAGAATTCCAAATACCATGAACGCTGCAAAGCATTACAAAGCGGCAGATGGTAGTTTAAATGCAATTATGTCTGATGAAAATTTGGATAATGCAAAAGAACTTCTCTACTTCTTTATTTATAACAAGGACTTCAAAGATGAAAGAAGATTAAAAAAAACAATTATCTTTAGATCCAATTTATCCACATGTAATCAGGTATAGCTTAAAAAGTGAAAATAGAGATGGCTTTTTCGTCAACAACTATGTTATTGATATGGCAAATAGTGACATAGAAAAAGAAATTAAGATCTT
>JAKQEK010000473.1 GCA_029558535.1 Bacteroidota bacterium
TTTCCTGATTTTCCGCATCCCGAAATCAGCAAAACACTGCTTATAATCATCACTATGATGAACAAGAGTTTAATACTCTTCAACTGCATCATTCCTCCTAAATACAGGAATTAGTAAATTTCATTATTGTCCATAAAAATAAGTTTAATATATTCGTCAATACTTTTGTTTAAGTTTCTGGATTTAAGGCAGGCATTAACCAAATTCAAATAGAGAACAGAGGTTGTAATTCTGCCGATTCCCCCGGGAACAGGTGTTATAGCCAATGCCTTATTGTAACATAAGTTATAATTAACATCACCGATGTATCCAGTTGCCCCGTTAGATAATATAATATCATTTATTCCCACATCCAAAATAATAGTATTTTCTTTTATCATATCCGGAGTTACAAAATTTGCTTTGCCAATTGCCGTAATAAGAATATCTGCTTGTGTGGTAAATTCTGCCAGGTTATTTGTTTTACTATGGCAAATTGTTACTGTAGCATTAGCAAAAGTCCTTTTCCAAAGCAGAATATTAGCTAAGGGCTTGCCAACTACATTGCTGCGACCTAAAATTACAATATGCTTACCCTGGGTTTCAATTCCATAATAGAACATACAAAAAAGAACTGCAGCAGGGGTACAGGGAAGAAAACCTTCTTCTTCCAGCATTATTTTTCCCAAATTGAGTGGATGTAAAGCGTCCAAATCCTTTTCCGGATTTACAGCTGAATTAACTTTGCTTTCATTTATATGCTTCGGAAACGGTTTTTGGACCATTATACCATCAACATCAGGATTGTGATTGGCTTCATCTAAAATAGCTAATAATTCGTTTTCGCTTATTTTATCTGACAGGATTTTCAATTGAGCCAGGCAACCTAATTTTTTCCCGCTATTTATAATGCTTTGCACATAATAAGTAGAAGCAGGATCATTCCCTACCTGGATTAAAACCATTTGGGGCTTTAGTTCATACCGGGTTATTAAATTCATACAAGTCCGATTTATCAATTGAGCAACAGGTTTTCCGCTTAAAACTTTCTCCATAATTTTACTCAATATTTCTTCTTATACGCTTGATATTTAATGCCTTACCTGTTTCGGAATCCAGATCCAGGTATACCGCATTAACCTGTAAACCCTCGTCAGATGACTCAAAACGGTTAGGAACAGAAGTGCGAAATTTTTCTATAATGATTTCTTTCTTCACACCAATTACACTGTTATGCGAACCGGTCATACCTACATCAGTAATATAAGCTGTTCCCAAGGGTAATATTTCTTCATCTGCGGTCTGAATATGAGTATGGGTTCCTAA
>JAKQEK010000475.1 GCA_029558535.1 Bacteroidota bacterium
AAGGGAGCCGATTATGGAGCCGTTATTGGTGGCGTTTTGAATTTGTAGCCCTTGTTCGCAAGCCGCAAGCTTTAAAGTCTCGATAGCGTAGCCGTCTGTAATTATTGGGTTCGATACATCGCCGCCGCCGCCGCCGCCGCCGTTTCCGTAAATATCTGTTTTTTCGTAAGAATCGCACATATAAAAACCTTTATGTAGAAAAAATTAGTTTTGTATCGTCGATTAATAGTTCAATAAAAGGAATGACCGACCGACCGTTATAAATTGTTTGGATTCCTATTCCATCATAGCATAAAACCATAAATGAAATATTTAATCTAAATGCCGGGTATTGACCATTTGAATCAAAAAAACTTTTAGCGGGAATGACAATATCTTGATTTTCCCATTCATTAAATTTTTTAATATCAAAACGACTATTTACGTTTATGGCTGTATTTAAAAAAGACCCGCCATAACTACCTGCAATTTGAATTGATGCCGCTTTGTATTCGGTATCTTGCAAATTGGGAATGCCGCTTATCCCCTCTCTTAAGCCTTTTAAACCTAAAAATGAAACTCTACTTTTAGAGATTTTAAAACTCATGTTAGGAGTAAAAAACTGTTCTTTATTAGTATTTGGAAAAAATAGAGCATCACTTGCACTTAGTGAACTAATTTGTAAAATCTCGTTAGATTTTGTATTATCTACGGTTGCATTTGAATCAAATGATGTTGTTAATCTATACATATTTTCTCCTTAGCCTAAATTTAAGCCGAAGCCCCGGGCAAGCTGTGCCGCTTTTTCCCGTCCGTATTTTTTGACGGCTTCTTGAAAAAAGGATTGACATAATTTATCGTCCTCCAAAAGCCCTTTAATCATAGAACCGCCCTCTTTTAAAGCAACGTCACCGACTTTTGTAAAATCGTTTCCTGTTTTGTTTAAAATACTTGGTAAGTATTCCATAGCACATTTTAAAAGTAAATTCATGTTGTCCTCACTTTCTTCTTTTTCTGAACTTCCTAAAACTTCTTTGAGTTTATTTACTTTATTGATGCTGTCTAAAATATCCGGCTGTGGTATAGGTTCGTTATTTTTAGCTAATAACTTTAATACAGTTTCGTTAGTACCAAATAAATCTTTTAGTAATTTAAAACCCGCACCAATCGCCGCTATTTTTTCAGTAGTTAAAAACTCATTAAAATCTATTGATTTTTTTTCATTACCCAAAAATATTTTTTCCGAAATAATTTCGTTTTCTCTTCCTTGCTCGATTAGATACGCCTTTCTTTTTGCGTTATATTCAATACCGATATTATAAGATAATGATTTAGTGTCTATTCTTTTCTCATCTTTATCGAATGAAGAATAGATTACAAGGTATTGCCCCGCTCCAAATTCGAGCCCTATTTCGTGGTCATCAAAAACATCTTCAATCTTGCCGACTAAAACACGCCCGGTCTTTCCCTTTGTTGGTTTTGTTATGCGATAAACGCACCCTTCAATAAATTCGCTTTCTTCTGAAAGCCTCATGTTATCAATTTCATTTAATCTTTTTTCTAGTATCGAATTTTCTTCAAAAAGATTTATTTCTTTCATGTTGTTCTCTTTTTTAATTGTTGATGTTATAAAGTAATAAAAGACCGCCGCCGACAAAAAGCAAATTAATTAATTTGTTTTTTTTTTCAGCTTCTTTAATCACTAAAGAGTGCTTTTTATTTACTTCATCAAGTTTTGAAGTAAGTAGTTTCTCTAGTGCTAAATCTCGTACCATTTCTTTTTCATTGATTCTTTTCTTACCTATTAAAATACACCCCGTCGAATTTGTAGGTTTTGTTCCCGTATGGAATCTTATTCCGTCACGACCATTTACAAAAACGAATGGTAAACGATAATTTTTTATTTTTCGGCGTTCGCTAAATGTAGGGCTATGAGAAACCCCAACGAAATAATTCCCTTTTGGAATCCGACCGCCTTTAGTTTCTTCCTTTGGCTCTAAAGTATAAGCAAAAAATTGTCCATCAAGATATAACCGACCGCTCGCGAAGTCTTTATTTTCGTTATCTCTTTCCAGCGTTAATTTCATAAATTTACTTGAGTTCTAATAAAATTAAAAATTGGCGTAATGCTTAAATCTGTTTTACTTCCAATTTGCAAAACAGTTGCTTTAATCGAAAAATAAACATCTTCTGTAAATGCGTTTTCAGCTTCGACGGGTTTAAAAAAAGTTGTAAAATTTTGACCTTGTTGAAACGATGTAAATAGGAACGGATTTAGTAAAATTCGACTGCCCGTTTTACCATGATATAACTGTAATTCGGCGAGCCCGACTAGATTATTAGTAAAATCGGAATCACTAGAATTTGAAGTAAAAGAAACGCCGCTGATAATTACTTTTTCGCCTTGATTTATTTTTAAAATCGGGCTTGTTCCTCTATCGTCATGTTCAAAAAGATAATACCCGCCTTGTATCGTTGCTGTTCGGGTTTGACCGGCCGGATTTACAACAAAAGAATTGGCTTTATATTTTGTCTGTGGGAATAAAGAACTAAAAGTACTCATAGTAGGAACATCTCCCATCCGCTAAATAGAACGCTTATTTTATGGGGTATTGTATCGGGATTCTTGATTCTCAAAGAAATAGATTCCCTTTGATTTAAAGAAAATAAAATTTTACCCGGCATTTCTAAAAAATCACTTTGCTTACCGCAAAAATTTTGTAATAAAGTACCTTGAAAATAAACATCATTCCCGTTAAAATCTAAAGGGGAAATAGGGCAACCTACTAAAGAGCCTTTACTTGTGTCTTTGAACTCTATTTGTCCCAAACATTTGTTATTGGATTTGGGATAAGACGATTCATCAAAAGTAATACCCGTTAAAAAATATTTATATGCTTCTTTTGTCTGTACCCCAATAGTTTTAACTTCTCCGGCTTGGATAGTGTCCTCGATGATATAATCCATTGAGCGAACTTTAGAAAAAAACTCTTTTGTCTTTTCTCTATTAGTGACTTTATCAAAAGAAAAATCCATAATTTTATTTACCGGTTAAATGTGCATTAATCAAAAGGATACCTGTAAAACAAATAGAAACGACTTCATTCTGTATGTTGTAAGTTTCGCCATTAATTACCGTTGGGGCTAAATTAGAGTATTCGATTTTCAAAGAATCATTGTCATTATATAAGTGCTTAAATTCTCGAACACCGTAGCGAACGCCATCAACCCCGAAAGGTGTTGAAATTAGCTCAATAGGTATTAGGTCGTTACTCTGTGCCGCATTGTCATTTTGAGCCCTGAATTGTAGCTTTACAAAAGAGCGGTTTTGAGGGCTTCCACCGTTAGGCGTAACGGTTGAATTTTTTGTAGTGCTGATATTGTACCCAAAAGAAAGAAACGCCCCTTCGGTTGGTAAAGGGATATTAAAATAGTTACTTTGCCCCGCAACGGCTGTAAATGTTCTCACAAAGTCATAAGACCTTGCTATTGATTGCTTTCCATGCAATTCGTTAAAAATGATTTGGGCTTCTTTTTTACCGCATTTTTTTGCAGTATCTTGGACTTTTGATAAATTAAAATCGAAATTCATTTTTTTATACCTTCTTTTTTTTTGAACTAGAGCCCCCCGGGGTATCGAATCCCCGGAGCCATTGGCTAACCGCTTTGGGGCTGTGCCTGTGAGAACTAACAGGACTTAAGATTTAACTTCTTTAACACCACTTAGCATAACAATAAAAGCCCACTGAACGCCCGTAGCTACTAATGCCGCGGGAATTGATGGCAAATTGAACTTTAGTTTACCGCCGATGTTTACATTCGCTTGTAATGGGATGGGCATTGGTAAGCTGATCCAACCTTGGGCGTTTTGTACACCTTGAGAAGTCGCCGCTGTTGCTGTTGCATTACTTCCGACGGCCTCAATGGCATTAATCAAATGCAAGCCCGAAAATTGGCCGATGGTCGTATTATTTGAACCTACTTGAATATCAACCCTAGCTGATGCTAAAAGAGTTTTAGCGGCTTGGATTTCGTCAATCGTGCAGGCTGTTGAATCTACTTTTACAAGCCTAAAGGTCAACTTTGTAGCTTTAAAGCTCATAGTCGAACCAATTCGGCGGGATTCTACCAAGTTAGTTAATAACGATGGTAAAAAAGGTGTAACGCTTTGAGCGTCCGTTTCCGAAAAAGCAAATAAATCTCGTTCGGTAGATGTATAGGAGGCTGAAATAGGGCATCCAGTCCATAGGTCAGCCATGTATTGCTGGCCACCCTTTCCGAAAGTTCTGATTTTCATGCCCTTTACTTTAGTGAGGCTTTTGTTAATCTGTGTCATGTTTTTTTTTACCTTTTTTTTAATTGTGATTAAAAATTAAACGTAGTCGCCGGCAATAGATGCCCCGACTTCGTCATTGTAATAGTCGTCGCCGATTTCGTTCTCGTCGTCGTCGTCGCCGTCATAGTCGCCGTCGATAGCCGCCCCGATTTCGTCGTCGTCGTCGTCGCCGTCATAGTCGCCGTCTACTGCGGCTCCCAATAGCTCATTTGCTGCCTGCTGTTCATCTAGTGTAAAGTCGTCGCCCGCAAGAGCGGCGACGTTATTTTGCACTAGTTTTGCCGTGGCTGTTGCCGCCATGCCTAACCCCGCACCAATTAAGATTTTGTTTTTCTTTTTGAATCCGAAAATTAAAGCTAGTGCACCCGCACCCGCAACAATTCCCGCTTTCACATTGTTATTAGCCAATGGAATTTTTGAAATAATCAAAGAGCCCGCAACCGCACCGCCCGCACCGCCCGCAAGCATGGTAATAGCGTCCTTTTTCCCAACACTAGCCCCGCCGGCCTTTCTTGCTCGTTTAACGGCTCGTTTTGCCGCAACGTATCGAGTAGCCACTGATTTTTTAAAACTTCTTTTTTTCTTTTTCTTTGCCATATAGGCTCCTTTTTTAGATTTTTTTCTTTAAAATTAAAAACGTTGCAATCCCTGCACCAATCAATAAAAATTTTTTACTGATATTTTTTTTCATCTCTCGATTAATCGGGCTTGTTCCGTCCGCCGCTTTTGTCGCCAATGGATTGGCCACATAATTAGCATTTAACGCTAAATCTTTTAAAGCTTTTGAAAAGATTTCAAGGCTTTCTTTTTTTGCTAACGAATTAAGTTCACCCGTTGTAAACTTATTACCTGCTAACCATAGTAAAAATGTGGGCTGTGCTTTTTTTAATGTAGTTAGTAGATACATAAAAGAACGTACATTTTTTTCATTGTATCCAAGACTTTGTGCTATATAAGCGGCCACGCCATTTATTTTAGTTCTATTTACTAAAATTGGGTATTGGGTACTTTTAATGGTTTGGTTTATATGTATGAGCCAAAGGATTTTTATTAAACCTTCTTTAGAAAGATTATATAGTTTTTTTTCATTTCCTTTTGGAAATAATGAGCTAGGATACTTTTTGTCATAGCTTAATAAAAAGTTATAAGCCGCACTAGCATTCAAAAAATCTTTAACTTCAACTTTAATCATACTTATTTTTTCTTTAATAATAATAAAGCACCAAGACCAACGCCGCCAATAATTAGTGGAATCGGGAAACTGCCTTTCCCTTTCCTTTTTCCTCTTCCTTCGCCTCTTTCGTCATTAAAAGAGTTTCTTTGTCGCCGATTTTGGGCATCATTGTCTTTTGTGACGAGAGTCACTTTTGACTTGCTTCTGCTTTTTCCGATTTTCCCGCCCGTCGCCTTGTCTGCCTTATTTAAAACAACTCTTGCGAGCTTTACTTTGTCGCCGACGATTGGTATTTGAACCCCAACTTTTAAGGCCTTATGGCTCACCTTTCGAGCCTTACGGGCTAGGCTTTTAAGACTCCACCCCAAAAGTTCCGTTTCGTCGTCATAGCCCTGCATTGTACATAATGTTGTCATTAGTTTTTCCTTTAAAAAAAGTCTGTCTGCTGTTTAAGTGCAGTTATTTTTTCTGGTCTTCTTAGCTCGTTAAATAGGCAATCCGGATAAGTCGCATCTAGCCAAATTAATCCTGTATACCTTACTTTACCTTCAATTTTTTCATTTTGGACTTTCGCCCGCCCGAAAACGTGGCTCATTCGTTTATTTGCCTTATAAGAACAAGTATAAATCGAAAATGGTATTTTTTTTAACTTGCAAAAAGAGCCCATCAAAATTGTCTTATCGTCGCAATCCCTGCACGGCCAATCCTTTAATAGGGTGAATTTCGGCCTTGCTATTTGCTCCATACCTTTAGGGTCTTTTCTGTATTCTAAACCGCATACATAAAAAAAGAAGTCCCGAAGGGATAAGTCTTTAAAATCTTGCAAGTCATTGTAATGCTTTTGAATAATTTCAACCATTCTTTTAATCGTAATAGTGCAATCGTCGATTTTTTCATAAGTCACATTCACTTGCATAATCTAAATATATGACATTTTTATGACAATAGTATGACAAAAATATGACTAAGTTCTCTTTTTTTATAAAAAAATGTTAATAAAGTGTTAATAATGACATAAATATGACATAAATATGACTAATCATGACAAAACCATGACAAAACCATGACAAAATTATGACAATAAAATGACGAAATAATGATGCAACTATGACAAAAAATTTATGAAATAAGTTTAAATTGTGTTGTGTAAACAACGCTTAACAAGTCAAAAACAACTCAAAACATCTCAACACATAGAATAGGAATGTATATGGATTTCACAACCAAGAAACAACACAACCAACACACAACTTATGTTTTTTTTGAAAACGAAAAAGCAAGTGATAATAAAAAAACAAATTCAAATAAAAATTTTATTGGGTGTATTGCTAAAAGTGCTTTTTTTAGCTTTTTTATTTCCGCCGCCGCTTTTATCGTCATCATTAATTTTTTAAACACAACAATATAATAGGAGAATAATATGAGCACTAACGATTTAACTTTACAACGTTTGTATTTGGAAAAACGAAAAAAAGAAATAGAGAAGGAAATAGCACAAATAGCAAAAGTGCTGGATGATGCCGTACTTAACCATTCTTTAATAAGTGGGCGGGATTGGTGGGTAAGGTTTTATAATCGAAAATTAAAGGAATATAAAGCCTTTTGTTGTAATAACACGCTAAAAGCATCTATTTTTAGGGTTATTAAATGAATATCGAGAACAATTATCCAACGCTAAAAATCGTTTTATTTGAAATTGCTAATAGATACGGCTTTCCCGTCTCTTTTGTATACGACTTTATAAGGTGGGGAGCCGTTAGGAACTTCACTGATAAAAACGGCAATAAAATAAAGAATTTTCAAGGTGCTTTTGTTTCATTTTGTAGAAATAAAGAAAGGACGCAAAATGATGAATCTAAACTAGAAAAGGAGTGCTTCAAATGAAGGAACAAGATATTCTTTTTATAAAAGAAAACTTTATAAAAAAAGATGATGTTTATATAGTTCAAAATAATTTTTTTATAACAACGTACTATAATGATTTAAAAACGCATTTGCTTTTTTCTAAAGGTTTCAAGACCGATTTTTGCAGTGCTCCTGGAGTTATTAAAAATAAATTGATTCCTTCTTTACTTTTGTATCATGATGAATGGTTGATTCATGACTTTTTATACACTTCAAATAAAATCAAAGTAAAATTATTAAATAAAACTTTGAACATTACTTTGACTAGAGAACAAATAGATTTAAAATTGAGACGTGATTTAGAAAAAAAGAAAATGAGCAAGATTAAAAGGAATCTAGTTTATTTTTTCGTCCGTGTTTTTGGAAAAAGACATTTTCTAAAAGATACTGAAAATAAAAAATATATCTCTTCAGCCGCAAAAATAACAACGGCAATCAATCATTTATAAGGGGCTAAAATGACATTAAAAGAACTTGAATCAAAAAAAGAAGTGATTTTATCAATAAGGCCGGAATATGTAAAAAAAATTTTTAGTGGTGAAAAGAAATTTGAACTCCGACGGCGAATTTGGCGGGATAGTTCAGTAAATATGATTTATGTTTACTGTTCTTATCCCGTTCAAAAAATAGTAGGTTGCTTTAATATCGCCTATATCTGCGAAGCTCCAATTTTAGATATTTGGAAAATGGTAAAAAATGAATGCTGCTTAAATAAAAAAGATTTCTTAAGTTATTTTGATTTTCAAGAATTTGGCTACGCTATTAAAATAAAAAAACCGGTCGAATTTAGCGAGCCGATAGATTTAAAATCAATTTCCAAAAAAGCACCACAAAATTTTTGTTATGTTTAATAAAAAAATATATATTTACTTTACGATATATATTTACTTTACAATAGGAGAAAAATGTTTTTTGAAAAAATAACTTCTTTAGAAGAATTAAAAAAAGAGTATATTTCTTTACTAAAAAAACACCACCCCGATAAGGGGGGGAGTGAAGAAATAACAAAAAAAATAATCGCCGAATATGAGAAAAAAATTGACGATTTAAAAAACAATAGAAGCTATCGAGCCGAACATGATTCTTTAAAAGAGTCTGATTTTGAGAAACTAACGCCCGAAATGCAAAACGCCATTCATGTGGCTTGTGGCTTAGATTTAGAAATTGAACTCATCGGGTCGTGGCTTTGGGTTTTCGGGAATACGTTCAAATATAAAGACTCATTAAAGCAAGCGGGCTATAAATGGGCTCCCGTAAAAAAAGCGTGGTATTTTAGAAATTCAGACGAAATTTTTAAACGCCATAAGCCCCTTGAAATGGATGAAATTCGTTCCAAATATGGTTCAGAAAAGATAACCGCAAAAACAAAGAGGATTAAATGATTGATTGTAAAAAATATAAAATTGACTCAAAAAGATTTAATGAAATTGATAAATCAAAAAAAATCGTCGAAATTTACCCGGATGATAAGGTGAAAGTAATTATTAAAATTTCGAGAACTACTTTTACTTTCATTCTCGATTTAGACTATTTTAAAGAGCAATTAATTATTGAAGGTGATATTTTACCAGAAAATATTGATGATAACGATTTAGTCAATCTTTACATTTACAAGAATTTAAAATAAAATCTATTCTCCTATAAAAAAAAGGCTTAGTCTGTAAAGATTAAGCCTTTTTTTTATAAAATTGATTTTATTTTTTCAAAAGTTCTTTTATTTCGTCCAAATTTTTTGAAATGTAGAATAAAGAATTTTCTAATACTGAAACTCTCGTTTCTAAACTTCGATTTGTATTTATGGAATTGCCCGTAAACGCCCCACAAATTGCAGTGACTAAAATCAAAATAATTTTCAATAATTTGTCTTGCATTTTAACTGTCTATTGCTTCCGTTGTTGCCGCTATATAATAACGCTTATCGATTTCAAAACCTTGCGGCATTGCACTTGATGGGAAGGTGTTATTAAGATTATCCGCACAATACCCAAGCCACGGATAAACGCCGTTATTTGCTTTAGTAACACCTTGAAATAACATACTAGAAACCGCATTAGAACAGAAAATACCAAAATAATAGTTTTTACCGGCATTTAAAGTTATTTCTTGCGATGCAATAAATCCAACGCCATTCCATACATGAGAAATTTTTTTATAAAATTGGCCGGTTTGGCTTACTGTGAAGTCATTGGTATACGCTAAAATTTGTCTAGTTTCGGGGTCTGCTATAAATAGCCTTAAGGGTCCTCCAGAACCTCCTAACTGTGTAGGGTAACATAATAACGACCTGCATTTAAAAGAGATGCTTACAAGGGCAAGGGAGCCGATTATGGAGCCGTTATTGGTGGCGTTTTGAATTTGTAGCCCTTGTTCGCAAGCCGCAAGCTTTAAAGTCTCGATAGCGTAGCCGTCTGTAATTATTGGGTTCGATACATCGCCGCCGCCGCCGCCGCCGCC
>JAKQEK010000477.1 GCA_029558535.1 Bacteroidota bacterium
ACCCATAAACATAGTATTTATCATGTGTTAGACCCATAAATTCTACGACCAACCGAAAATAAATAAGCAATAAACATAGTGAATAATACAATAAGCATTGTTTTTCTGACAACTAGAAAAAGAGAAGTTACAAAAGCAGGTGTTGTAATGTTGTATTCAGTACCGAGAAAACTAAAATTAAAAACTGAAAAATCAGAAGCTGAAATATCAAGTGGTGAAGTAGATGTACGAGTAAAAACTGTAGAATGAATTGCAGATACATAAGCAAAGGGAGCTTTTTCATCTAGAACATCACGAAGTTTTGCAAGTTGTAAGTCAATAGCTTGAGTAGGTATTGTTACTTGATTTATCATCCAAATTTTAAAAGAGGAAATTTGTTGACAAAGAAAAAGTGAGAAAAAATTTGACCCAGGATCACAAGCATAGGAATCTTGCATATCTTCATGAGTAGGTGAGCCAGTAACATCAGTATGATTAGTAGAACCAGAAGAACTATAACCCGTTAAAGTTTCCCCATCATAATCAGAATAGTAACAGGTATAACTTGATTGTAAATTAAATGGACTACCATAAGCAGCAGGAAAAGTAATGTTTTGATACCACCCTCTAGTAGTACCAATACCGTAGTAAATTGGTGCAGTTAAATCTAATTTACTTAAATCTTTTGGTCCACCACCTAAAATAGTATATTGACCATTAACAATAACTGCATTGTCAACAATTACATGTGCAAGTAAAGAACCACTATTTAATTGAGAGCTAACTTGTGAATTATAAAAAGAATATACACAAAAATCCTCATCAGAAACATCTTCAAAACTTAAAGCACCTGATACAGAAGCGGTAAGGGTAGAGGATGCTGAAGCGATTGAGAAGTCAGAAACAGCAATAACTGATGAGATTGGGTATTCTAATTCTGGCTCAGATGAAAAATTTGCAAATAGTAGATCATCCCAAGTAACGGTAGTGCCGAGAGAGCAATAACCAGAATTATATGAGTTTGTTGAATTAGCCCAATTATAAGTAGTACCATAATAATCCCAAGTAGTATCAGTAATTGCTAATATATGAGGGAATAATTCAGTACCACATGAAGTAGGTTTAAGCATCTGAAAGTATTGCTCATTAACCCCTGTTAAGTATTCCCATTCTGAATCCGAGATGGTAGCGGAAAGTATTTTTGTACCATAATTTGCAGAGTTATAATTAGCAGAATATCCAGCGGAACTCATAGGAATTAGATAATATGTAGAGTTACCGGATCCCCGCCTTTCTAAAAATTTGCCAGTAGTAGACAATAGGGAATCGCAGGTTGTATAGGTAGCATCAGTAACTAACGGATAAAGGAAATAACTATCGGTAGCATCGGGATATATACCTTTCCACATTACGAAATTACAAATTGTCTGATCAGGGAAGTTGTCAACTGGTGGTAGGCTTACACCATTAAAATCAATTGTATTAGTTTGTATGTTGTGTTTCTGTACTTCATCCGCATGGACGGTTGATATAGAGAAAAAGAAAAAAACAAAGAAAAATAATAGCTTCCTCATTAGTAAATTCCGATAGTCTTATGATAAATCATCAGTATTAGGCTTATTACAGAGTAACCCAATATAACGCCACTAGTGAAAAAATACCATAAGCAAAGAATAAAAAAAAACATCTGTTTGATAATACAGCGAAATCCGGAAACCTGAAAGATATATAGAAAGGAAAAAGCACACCCGAAAGTGTGCCTTTAACCCCCGTTGTTGGAGTAACCTTAGACGTGTGCGATAGCTCGGAACAAGCGTAAGGTAATAAATACCCCAGCGATTGTAACAAGCAAAGGCAGAGCTAAAGGTACGACAGCGGCGATTTGATCACCCATATCACTAGCAAAGGTGGTTAGACCTGAACTGAGTGCAGTTGAAACTGTGGCATCCATGATTAGTCCTTTCTTTGAGTTAATTGATACAACCGACGGTAAATAAGTTGTAACACAAATTATGGGGATTGTCTATCAATGACAGAAACGATCATATATCGGACCAAAGCAAGAATTGAACCAAAAGCAAAACCATAAAAAAGAGCAGTTAATAAAAAAATTAAGCTAGAATTAAAAAGTTGACTATACACCTACAAGCCTTCTAAAAAATACTATTGAGGAGTATACAACAAGTGAAGGAATAAGAGCAGAGAAAAAGAATTTTATGATCAAAGAAACGGAGTCATTGAGTAGAGAAATATCCATATATTACCTGTCAAACATAGATTTTACTACAAAATAACCAACAAAAAAAAGTAGAATTGCATAAGTGTATAAACCAAGAGACTGATAATCGGAAATAATAGAAAATTGATCGTTATCAATTAAAATAGAACCTGAAGCAGTAGCAGAATTTGGTAAATCAGGGTAATCACAAGTAACGTCTTGATATTGCCAAACTTCAAGAGAAGTCGACGGAGTAGAATTCTCAAAATTTCGCGGGTTTGAATATTGGCAATTAATTGTGGACACATTATGTAGCTGTTATCTTAGTAATAACAAATTTTAAACCTGAAATTTTAAATGTTCTTTCTTGACCGGTACCGATAATATTATAATTTTGTTTGACCTCAACTTCAAACATACAATCTTTCATTAAGTAATTTTGAGGAACATCTTTAATAGAGTCATCTATAGAAATTTGAAGAACACCTTCACGAGCATCAGGAAATAAAATCATAGCAGTGTGAATTGATCGTTCCTCGCCAGTTTCACGATCTTTGAATGTTTTATGTGCAGAACTAATAAGTTTTGCGGAGAAATGTGCTTTCATTGTGTAACGTCCTTTTTTATATAATTTATACTGTTATAGGATTAAAATGATGCAGAACTGCAACGTTGGAGCGGTGTTACTATACCGCTAAGAACAAGCAAGTGAGCAAAGCTCACCTGCTTGTCCCGCATTTCATTTATTTGTATAACTTTATTTTGTGGGCATAAATGCCCACTTTTAGTGTTAGTTAGATGGAAATTGAGAGGGAATGGATAGGGGCGGTAATTCTTCATTTGATAGTATACCAATATTAGCTTTTGATAATGCTCGATTGTAACGGTATATTGTCGATCTGTTAAGTGCTATTTTAATTTTATCAAGATTTATTGATATATCATTATGTTTTACTTGCCAGTACATATATAATTTAATTGCTGTACTAGTAGGATAAATATTAAGCAAAGTAGTAAGAGCATCAGTAGCATTTGTGGTCATAGTTGTATTGTAACGCAAGTATTTTTTAAGTTTTTTTGATAATAATTCAATGTATGGAAGTTGTGGGAGCTTGTCAGCGGTCAAATTTGGGTAGTATTTAAGTAAATACTGTTTACGCATAGACACTTCAAATCTAAGCATATTTTGAGATAGTAGACGCATTAAATGAGCAATATCTGAGTTAATTTTGACAAGACGACTATAATCATGTTTATAGAATTCTGTACCTTTATCATAAAATTTGCATGAATAAGAAGTACCAACCGACATCACTGAAGTATCATAAAGATACTTTTTATGACGGGGATAATCTATTGTTTTTAAGACCCCCAAATAAGAATGTAATAATTGATTACTCGAAAGGACAAAGTTATAACAGATATCTAGACGAACTACTTGCCATTCTGAAAGTGGGGGGAATTCTGGAAAGATACGCATTAAATGGGCATGGAGTAATTGCAGTGCTAAGTTTATGTTGTCAGGATAAAGCATGTATACATTGTGTCCTTGCCAGAATTTTGGTAAAGACAACTCTAGAGATAGCGTCTTTTTTTCAGGGGAATAGAAAAACGAGATATTGCTGTTATAACTTCCTATGTTTTCTGAATGATTATAAAACTCAATCAGCACATCACGCAAGACATTTTGCTTTTTGGAATGTAGAAGGTATTCTTTTACAGATTGAATACAAGAAGTTGACAGGGATGGAAGAAGGAATTTGATAGTATCAATCATAATGGTGGCTCAATATCTTTGTGTAATTTTGAATTAGCAATAATTTCCTCGATAGTATATTTTTCAGGATCACCAATTAAAGTTTTAAAATAATCATAAAATTGTTTATCACCAACAACAAACTGTGTCATATAGTGAGAAAAAAATTGTTTTATTTTAAAATGGAAAGCAAATCGACGTCTTTTAATATATGATTTAATTTGTTTCGATTTAGCATTGTCAGAGAAATAATTTTGATCAACACCTATAGCACGATACAATTTCAGAGATTTAGCAAAACGAAACATGGTATCACAATTATAAATTATAGTTGCGTTTTCTCTAAGTCGTGTAACAACATCTTGATGACGTTGGGAAGTGTAAAATAGGTGTACACCAAATTTTCGTGATTGTTTTAGTGCATTATAAATTTCTTTTGGGATTGCTTTATAGTCGTATGAATTAAATACATCTGATGCTTCATCAACAATGAGAAGAATAGGGTCAGAACCCCAAGATAATGAAGTTAAAAATTTAGGTATATCATCATTATAGATAAAAGTAGATAAAATTGGTTTCTTTTTATAAAAACCCCAAATGGGAGTATTAGAATAAACTTTATAACCACGCTGAAAAAACCAAAGAGCATCTTTAGTTAACCAGAGAGTCTTACCAGACCCATAAGTACCAACATAGCCTTTAATCATTAGTGAATAAATGGAATCATACGATAAATAAATACTGTAGATTTAAAAGTAAATAATGTAGTTTCAATGACAAAAATTAAACCAAAAATTAAAAACATAGTGTCAACAGGAAAAAATAAATCAGCTTTTGTAATTAAAAAATTTAAATCAGTACCGTAAGTGGTAATTGCATCGAGTAAAGAAAGAGAAGCATTAGGAAAAGCACGAAATAAGGATATAAGAAAATTTGATATACCCATAAACATAGTATTTATCATGTGTTAGACCCATAAATTCTACGACCAACCGAAAATAAATAAGCAATAAACATAGTGAATAATACAATAAGCATTGTTTTTCTGACAACTAGAAAAAGAGAAGTTACAAAAGCAGGT
>JAKQEK010000479.1 GCA_029558535.1 Bacteroidota bacterium
TATCCCAATCGACGATTGTTAAACTATTATTTTGTAAATGTTCTATAAAGTCATCTAAATCATTAACCCTATAATCTTGTATTTTACCGATTCGCCATTTTTGTATTTTTGTAATAGTGATGTTATTTGTACCGACCTTAAACCCATGTGATAAATCTTCTTTTTTTACATAATACTGTGTCATTTTTAATTCCTTCCTTTTGTAAATAAACTGAAAAACTTTGACACTTGACACTGATGTTGCTTAGTCGTAGTAGCAACATTGTGTTACTGTCTTTGTGGGGTTGTGTCGCCCGTAGCGGCGACACGCCCAAGGTTAGAATATTATTTTGCTATATGGTAAGAGAATTTTATCTTAGGCATATGCCTAATATTCCCCCCAAGTCCCCCCCAAGGGGCGCAGATAATGAGTGAAATTGCGTTTGTGATCCTATAGGAACAAACCCCATTTAACTCATCATCTCTATTTCTGTTTAATAGTCATCTATTGTCATCTGCCCGTCATTTTCATATTTATTATCGTTGTGTGATGTTCTATCACGCCATTTAAACCTTATAGCGCTTATTTTTCGCCCGTTCTTGATTTTATCGTATGAAATCACAATATCTGCATAGGAGTGGTTTATTTCGTTTACTGCATCGATTAATACGCGTCTTTCAAAATTATCAAACCGTACATACTGCTTTTGTGTGTCGGTATACTTTTTATAGTCATTCACTGACACAACAATCTGAGCGCCTTTCCAAGCGTTCATCTTGATGAACTTATACATCAAAATACTGTATTTGGAGTTCATATTGCGTAAATTGTCTATCTGATAAGCCGTATAATTGCGTTTTAATTCAACCAAGTAAGGCATTATGTGTTTATTAAACTCAAACTTAATCAAATCATCATCATCTTTTATTCCGTATTGAACCGTTGGTATAGGTACAATCTGTGTAATTTTACCGTTATCAAAATCTTTAATCGTTATAACTTGCTTTTGTAGTTTCTTTAAATGCTCTTGAAAGCGTGTATATCTGTCTTCATCTGTTGCACCAAACATTCCAAAGACTGCCTTTTTAGATATATAAACCACATTATTATCTGTATTTGATGTGACCGTATCAATGCACGATACTGCCAATTCAAATATTTTTAATCCTACACTATCTAAAGACCAAACCGACCGTATTAAATCATTTGATTGCACTGAATTATTTTCTCTTTTAAATTGATTTTGTTCCATTTTTTACCCCAATTTTTATATATACTACTTTATCATACATTTTGTAGTTATGTACACTGTTTTCTGTAGGTATATCAACACTGTTTTCTGTAGGTATGTCCACTGTTTTTTGTAGGTATATAATACAAAAAAACCTTATAAAATAAGGGTTTTATTGATGTCTAAAAGTTTTAAATAAAGCCTTAAATAACAAATAAAGGGTTTTTAAGACTTGTTTTGATAAGACAAAGTAGACTTATACAAGCGTTCAACATCATCTAAAGAGCTTAATTGTACTTTAAACCAGGCATTATCCCAATCGACGATTGTTAAACTATTATTTTGTAAATGTTCTATAAAGTCATCTAAATCATTAACCCTATAATCTTGTATTTTACCGATTCGCCATTTTTGTATTTTTGTAATAGTGATGTTATTTGTACCGACCTTAA
>JAKQEK010000375.1 GCA_029558535.1 Bacteroidota bacterium
CATCGGGAAGATTGGAAATTTATCAGGATCGGCATTCATATTATGTAAATTGGATAAACTGGCTTCAGGGATTGGAGCACCCTGAATAAATATTGAAATACCAATACCTACCGCCATAAATAATAAAGCAAATCCAAAAAAAGGATAGATTCTTCCAATTAATTTGTCGATCGGAAGAATTGTGGCAAGAGTATAATAAATGAAAATAACAATAATCCAGAATGTATAATTCAAAACATCTGGAGTCATGTTAGCAAGTAACTTGGCCGGACCAGCAACGAAAACAACACCGACCAAGATCATAAGCATTAGTGTGAATGCCCTCATTAATTGTTTGAATCCGTTTCCCATATACCTGCCGGCTATTTCTGGTAAACTCATACCATTGTTACGCAACGACATCATTCCGGATATATAATCGTGAGTGGCCCCTCCAAAAATACTTCCTAAAACAATCCATATAAAAGCAGATGGTCCATAAACAGCGCCTAAGACTGCTCCAAAAATAGGTCCGAGACCTGCAATATTAAGAAACTGAATCAAAAAAATTTTACTCCAACTCATGGGTACGTAATCAACCCCATCTTCACTTTCATAGGCTGGAGTCTTCCTGTTCCCGTCAGCTCCGAACTGTTTCTCCACAAAAGTACCATAAATAAAATAACCACCAATTAATAAGACGATTGAACAAATAAATGTAATCATACAATTCTGAGTTTTAATAGTTTTTAGATAAAGTGTTATGTTTTTCCCGGCAAATTACGTGGTTTTTTTATAATTATGGCACTGTTGCTATCATTATTTTTTAATACGGACCTATTTTTATCAATACAATCAGCTTTCATTTTTTTCATTCATTCCGGTCTGCTCTGATCGATACTTGGACGGAGATGTACCGTATGCCTGTTTAAATACAGTACTAAAGTATTGCTGATTGGAGAAACCTGTTTTATCTGCAATTTCCATAATCGTTAAATCTGTATTGACTAATAAACGAGTCGCTTCCGTTAACCTGATTTTGTTAATATAATCTTTTATGCCTATACCTACCAGTTCTTTCATTTTGTTGTATATCGAGGCACGGCTCATTGCCAGATTGTCTGCTATAAACTGAACATCCAGGGTGGAATTACTTAGGTTTTTGTTTATCAAAGCATTTAAATTTATCATAAATTTTTCATCTGCATTGCTGTAAGTCGATTCTATAGGTGAAATCACAACAGATGTTTCCTTATGCCTGATTTTTGTAAGTTCTCTTCCTCTGATAATGTTTTTGGCTACCGCTACCAGTAAATCAATTTCAAAAGGTTTAGAAATATAGACATCCGCACCTAACTTATATCCCAAATCGGAACTTTCCTGACCGCTCAAAGCTGTAAGAAGAATAACTGGTATATGGCTTATTTCAATATCTTCTTTAATTTTTTTACATAATTCAAAACCATCCATTTGAGGCATCATAACATCCGACGCAATTATATCAGGATGTTTTTGTGCTATAATACTAAGGGCGCTAACTCCATTTTCTGCCACATAAACCTGATTAAAGTACTCCTTTAAT
>JAKQEK010000387.1 GCA_029558535.1 Bacteroidota bacterium
TTTAAAGATTTTCTAAGTTCATCAACATATACATAGGAGTAGTATGTTACCCCCCTAATAGGTATATCAATTAACTTACCTTCATCCACTAATTCCGAACATCGACCTGTTACAGATGACTCCTTAAATCCTGTCCATTTAGCAATTTGCTCACGATTCATTGATAACGAATCTCTTAATAAATTTAAAATTACCTCTTGCTGCGTTTTAGCCTTGCCACTATTTACAAGTTGGCTGTGGGCTTCTAATTGGCTTTTGCTCATTGTTTCAAAGATTTAATTAGTTTTCGTTCGTCTGATTTAAACCAAGCCCCTTTTGATTGCTCAACTAAAAATAAGTCTTTGAACTCATTTGTTGGTTGGTTTAAAACCATTTTTTTTAAGGTAAAATAATTCGATTCCTTTGTTTCAAGTTCATCTTGACATCGTGCTATTACCAATTCGATAAAATCGTTTGCTGGAATAGCCAACAATGTTGGGTTTTGAAAGAACAACTCACGTAAAGGCATACGGCAAAGTTTATTGTAACTCCTAATGTTTCTCATGTTTTTTAGTTTAGCGTTTGTTTGACAAATATACGAATAATTTTATACGTATAAAATTTTTTACGTAAAATAATTAAAAATAAATTACTTTAAGGCATTATCACAATGTTCTCTCCATTGTTTATTTCTAGATAAATATATTGGAATTACCTCTGTGTCTGTTTTAATAAATGATAGTTCTATATTGTCGTCGTCGATATGAAATAAAAATCCTTTATCCTTTAAGAAAACGCTTTTATTTTCGTAATTACAAAATATTATATTACTTCTTTTGATACCTAAATTATCGGCAACTAAAAATAAGTCGTCGTTCCATTCTTTATTCGGAGCTTTAGATGGTTCTAATCGGCTTGTACATATACAAACATCAATTCCTTTGTCAATTAGTGTTTTTGCGTACTCTTGGACGTCAATCCTACTCAAGGTTGAATCAAAATCAAAACTTACTTTTATCATTTTCCAAAGTGTTTAATTATTAATTCATTTTCGTTAATTACTTCTTGACTGGGTAAAGTAGTCAAATCGTGTATTAAACTACGATATTTTACATTTTCTTTCAAAAGTAATATATTTATACTGCTTTGTTTTTTAAGTGTCTTAGAATGGCTTATTTTAAGCCGTTCAATATAAACCATAAAACAAACAGAAATTGATATGGCTGTTATTATAATTGTTTTCATAGTTAAAATGGGCAGTACCCTAATGTTTGCAATGCTTTTTTTCTGTTGGTTTGTAAAACCTATTACCTTTTTATAAGTTGTATTGTAACTCTTTAGGTATCATTTGTTTATACTGTTTTTGATATTATATTGTTGCGTTTAGCGAATTGTTAGTGGCAATACGCAGACACCCTGCGGACGGCAATTTCAAAATACTTTTCATCTTTCTCTATTCCTATAAAGTGCCGACCTGTTTTTTTACAAGCGACACCTGTTGAACCGCTGCCCATCGTTGCATCAAATACCGTCATTCCTTCGTTTGTATAAGTCTTTATAAGGTATTCCATCAATTCAACAGGTTTTTGTGTTGGGTGTAATTTTTCTTTACAATATCCAAATCTTAAAATACTTTTTGGGTATCTATTGCCATCGGATATTGTAGTAAATCCACCTAAATCACCACCATAAGCATCACCCATTTTGCCAGATGTTATTGAGTATGGTTTGCCTTCTGTCATTTGTGGGTTGTAAATTCTTTTTGGTAAATTGAAATCTGTTTTTACCAGTTCAGAGTATTCTAAAAATCCTTCCATATTTCTAAGTTCAAAATATTCTGTCAATTCATTATAAACATCTTCGGTGCAAAGTGTATATTGTTGTTGTAGTTCCATAAAGTGCTGAAATTTCCAATGTCCAAATATTTGCCTAAATCTTGTTCTTGAATAATTTGTGTATTCTCTCAACTTAACTGTATAATATCTCAAAGGGTGGTTTAAATCTTCATCATATCCTTTTTTACCAAATACTAAAATATCTTCAAAGTTTTTCAAAGGCATTTTTTTTGCCAATAAAGGATTACCATTGCTACCAATTTTTTCCCATACCCATTGATGGCTAAAATTATTCATATTGCTACTCACTAACTTACTTGTAAATGGCTGTGATGCTGTCAATACAATAAATCCGTTCGGTCTTAAAACTCTATAAAACATCTTCCACATTTCATCAATAGGTATTATTTCATCCCAAGCACAGGCAGTTGTTCCATAAGGTAAATCTGTAAGTATCAAATCAACGCTGTAATTTTCTATATTTTGACTTTCTACAAGACAATCTCCGTGAAAAAAAGTACTGCGGCTAACATCGGTTTTGTGCAATGTGGGCTTCTGTACTACATTCAACATTTCGTTTTCAAATAAACTTTTCTGCATAATTCAACATTTGTTTTTCAATTTCCCACACTGCACAAAGCCGTAGGCGTTAGGTGCAATAAAAAATAAATTTCCCACCGCACGATTTAATGCTCAAATTTAGCCTTCAATCTTTGATATTGCTCAAACTCTCGTTGTTCTACATCTTTCTTTTCTTTAAGTTGTTTTTCCTCTTTTCTTTTGCGTTCTTTTTCTGCTTTCAGCTCTTTTTGAACCACAACAAGTTCTTCTAATTCAGCATCCGTTTTAGACAACCAATCAATCGGGAAATTAAAAGAACGTGTATCATAACAACCCATACACGTATCATCACAAGTAACACTAACTACATCATCATAAAATGATATATCTTCAATGCCTCTTGATGTGGTATATTCAGCATCTAATTTTTCAATTACTTTAATTTTTTCGGTTGCTAATTCATGCAATTTCTCATAGTTGTGAATTATTTCTTTGATTTCTTCTAATTTCATAATTTTCGTTTTTAAAGCCCACGCTAAATTTATTTTTTACAGACACCTAACAGCAGGTAGGCAAAATGCCGCTATGAGCATGAGTGCTTCGATATTTACATTTGTGGTAAGCGGCACTATCGCCTACATGCAAAACGTTATGTTCAATTGTATTAATTAATTTAAACTTTTGCCACAGCACGCATAAGTCGTTTACCGTGTGAAATAACAATCCATTCAAATTTTTCTTTAGCTTTTGATACATACTGCCTTGTTATTTTATTTTCCTTTGTAAATTGATTGACGGGCTTAAATCCTATTGCAGAAAAATCAATCTCGAAATAATAGTGTCCACCTCTTTCAGTTTTCCACCACCACATCATCCAAAATAATTTATGCTTCTGCAATGCTTCAATTATATCTTCATTTCCACTCCATCCGCCCGTATGTAATTCAAGCATTAAAACAGGTCTTTCATTATGTATGTGGTCAAGTCCCCAATTTTCAATAAAATAATCATTGTATTGCCACATATCACGCAATCTGTTTACCAAATTATGAGCGTCTTTTATATCCCAATTTTGGACTTCTTTTAATTCTTTTTCTGTATGATATTCACTATTATAAGCCATCGCTAAAAGTTTAAATTAAAGCAGACCATCGTTGTTTTCACCCATCATAGTGTTACCAGCTTTTTCAGCATCTTTTGCAGCACTTTTGAGTAGTTTCTTTGTGTTTTCAGGTTCTTCACCTGTGGCAACATCTACCACGTCTTTTACAACTCCTCAACGAATTTATTAAACCCTAAAGTAAGGTTGTTGCCGTACTTCTTTTTTAGGTGCTTTACAAATTTAGTGTAATTTTCTTTGGTTAACCACTTTTCAAACCTTGCTTTATTTTCGTTGTTTTTCAAATTAGAACGCTCTGAAATTAGTCTTTGTTTGTATAACTTTAAAGATTCCATGCTATCAATAGAACTATCTAACATTAAACATTTTCTTGATAATTTCCTCCAACTTTCGTAAGCATTTTCAAACTCTCCACCATTCGATTCAATTCCTCTGTAAAACCTATAAGCAGCCTCACACTCTTTAATTA
>JAKQEK010000405.1 GCA_029558535.1 Bacteroidota bacterium
CCGACAACCAAATATCGCAATTTGGTTGTTGATGCCGACCAAATGTCAAAGGTTGTTGCAATGGGCGAGGAACTAACGTTAGCTGAATAGCTGATGCGATTTACAAGCGAGGGTGCAAGTTTGCACCCTTGCTTTTTTTAATTAAGTTTTTAATAGTCACTAATACAAAAGCAAATGGAAACAAAGAAATTTAAGCCAAGTCATTTTCAGCAAGCAGTTTATGACTTTATTGCTGATGTCACCAAACGTCATGCCGTTATAGATGCGGTTGCAGGTTCGGGCAAATCAACTACAATAGTTGAAGGATTAAAACTGATTGCCAAGATGTTTTCAGTTTTATTCCTTGCATTCAATAAGGCTATTGTTGAGGAACTGAAAGTTAAGATAGGCGAACAAGAAAACGTTACTATCAAAACCTTACATTCATTAGGTGCAAGTGTTGTTATGTCAACATTCAAATCGGTACTGAATACTAATAAGTATCGCACCTACATTAACGATGCTTTTAAATTTGGTGCAATTAAGCCAAATATTAAGCTATACGAGGAAGAAATTTTGGACTACAAAAACAATATTGTAAAACTTGTTGACCTTGCAAGAAATACCCTTGCAACAAGTGTTAGCGAGTTAGAGGATATTGCAGACAAATATCAGTTAAACTTGCAAGACAATGAGTGCGAAATGGCTCTTAAAGTTGTTGAGTGGGGAGCAAATAAAACTGATGAAATTGACTTTACCGATATGATATATTTCCCTAATGTCAAAAGTCTTAAAATGCCACAATTCGATTACGTTTTTATTGATGAATGCCAAGACTTAAATAAGGCACAAAGGGAATTGTTTTTAAAGTGCTTAAAGCCTAATGGAAGGTTCATAGCAGTAGGCGACCCAAGACAAGCTATATACGGCTTTTCGGGTGCTGACGTTGAAAGTTTTAACGTGCTTAAAAACTTACCCGATACAACCTTACTGCCGTTATCGGTTTGTTACAGATGCGATGCAAATGTTATTAACCTTGCAAAATCTATTGTTCCGCAAATCGAGGCTAAAGAAAATGCCCCTGAAGGTATTGTGAACATGGAAGCCAAATTAGCTGAAATTAAGGATGGCGATATGGTTTTGTGTCGTGTTACCGCACCCCTTGTTAAACTTTGTATGCAGTACATTGCTGATGGCGTTAAAGCCTATGTTAAGGGCAAAGATATTGGCGTTAATCTTATCAACATGATAAAGAAAACAAACAGACGCAATATTGAGGATGTTATTGAGAGGCTTGAGGCTGAATTGGAAAAGATTGCAAGTAAGATAATGAAGAAACAACATTGCAACCTTGCTGATGCGAAAGAAGATGCAACCTATACAAGTCATTTGGACAAAGTTAGGGCAATAGAGGTGCTTGCAGGAAACCTTAAAACTGCCGATGCCGTTATTCATAGGATTGAAACTATCTTTAAGGATGAGGACAGAAACGGAATCTGCCTATCAACTATCCATAAGGCAAAGGGATTGGAAAGCGATAACGTGTTTATTATCTGCCAAGATAAGATGCTATTGAAACGTGCCATGAAAGTAGATTGGATGCGTGAACAAGAGTACAATTTGGTTTACGTAGCTTACACGAGGGCAAAACACTATTTAGGCTTTGTTATAGACTTTAAATGCGATTAAGGAATAGGGCGATTTGCCCTATTTCCTTTCGTTTAAGGCACGATTAATATTCAGCCAATACGGAATATCAGTTAGCCTATTGAATAGCTTAAAACGGCTTAAATTAGTTTCTAAATTATATTGCTTTTGTTTAGATAGGGAAGGGTGCAAGTTGTACCCTTTCTTTTAGCTATATATGAGATATAAAGATACTAATATCTTTTATTCCTAATAGATACGTCCCCCCACCATATCCCCCCCTAATGCCCCCCCCAGAAACCGCCCCCTGTGGGTAGGGTGGGTGCTACACGAGTAATTCCTGAATGGTATATAATTATTTGAAAATAAGGTCGTTAAAAAAAATTACAAAAAAATTTTTGAAAACTATAAAAAGGGATTATCAAAAAAAAATTAAAAAATTTTTTTAAAAATTTGAAAATGAATTACTTAAATCTTACTGGCAATTTCTTTAATATACTTACGATATTCATTAAACGTCAGCTTGTTTTTCGTAAGGTTGACAAATTTAGTAACCAATATTGTATTGTCAACAGTATAACCTATATTATTATCTAATCTATCTAACGAAAGTCCGTACCAGTCATCTTCCACTAAAGTTAATTGTTGTTTGGATATATAACACAGACCATTTTGTTCAATAAATTTTTTTTGAATAATCTCATCAGTTAATTCAAAACTTATTTTTTTTCTTTTTGCTCTTGCTTTTGCACTTTCTACCCTGTAATGAATAATATTTTTTTGTCGCCACTCTTTTTGAGTCTGCATTTTAGCAGTAAATGATGTATCATCAAGGCTTCTATATCTTATCAGGTTTTCTTCAGAAGAACATTTTTTACATAATGATTTTCGCCCACGTGGAAAATTCTTCGGATTATCTTCACCGCATTTCTTGCATAACGGCTTTTTATAATTATCGTAATCAATTACGACCTTTTTTCTTTGTCCAAACGCTAAATATGCGCCATCTTTCCATACTACTTTATTTTCAGCTATTTTAGGTCTGAGTTTACTTATTGTTGTTTTATAGAATTCTGCAGCGTCTTTAGTGCTTTCAAATACTCTTATTACGTTTCCAGTTTTACTTAATAATAATACTTCTCTAATTGTAATACTTTTCATTAAAAAATATAAAAACACAAATATAATAAATGAAAAGTTTTAAATCAAGAATTTTTACGAAATGTCTATTTTAGTATAGCCATACTTCTCAGCGTATGCGACCATTTCTTTAAGTCTCCTTAAATATTCACGAAGCTGGTCTTTTCCCACATGGAAAGCATAGACATTTCCCTGATGGGTCATTTGTGTCTTATCTGGTTTATCTATTTCACCAAGGTAATATTCTGCTCTTTCAATACCCTTTTTCATCTGGTCTAAAGTAACTTCGGTATTAATATCAGTGGTATCCATACCAAATAGTCCTGATGACACGTTTTGTTCAAACCCTAATAGTTTTATTAACTCAACGGCATTGCCTTGTGCAAGGTGCATTTCTGGTGCGACTTGAATATTTGGTAACTCTACCTGAAATCTTATCACTTCATTTTTGGTATTTTCTCTTTCTTTCCAAGTCTTTAAAAGTTTCACACCGTATTTTGCAAGTACCCTTTCTATTTCTTTAAGTATTATCGGCACTCTTTCTGGCGGTGTACCTGTCGGGTAATAGTTAATAACGTCATCAGTTCCACCGTCTGGCACAATTGTATTATAGAATCCGAAGGAATTTTTTCTAAAGTATTGTATTTGTTCCTCAGTCCAGTTATCCATCGAATCTTTGCTTAAAGCATTGTGAAGAAGTATGTTGCTTATATTATAATTATCTGTCGGACGTTCTGAAGCCAAGCCATAATCTTTTATATGAAAATCTATGCCTTCATCAAGGGTAATTGATTTTTCAATTTCTTCTCTTAAATTCTGGGCAACATCAACTGGAATAAATGCCTTAATATTTTTATCTGTGATTTTTGCTGCTTTTGCTCTGTGATTGCCATCAATGATTACTCTGTCTTTCATTACGACAATTGGCGGAATGTCTTTACCATTATTTATATCATCAACATAATTCTGGACAGTCATTGCATTCAGTTCACTGTCTGGTGTTATTTCTCTTAAATCATTTGGATTTACTTCTCTAAGCACCCATGTTTTTCCCCATCTCTTTACTGCATTATAATAATCCTGAAAACCCCAATCATTTTCTTCTTGTTGTTCGCTTCCAAGCAAATTATAGATATGGTATGCAACATCTCTTGCTGTATAATATTTTTTTGGATTATTGGTTTCTTCCATTATATTTTGACCATTTCGTTGTAAAAGTGGGATTAGTCTTTTTGATTGTGGTGCACTCCATATTGAAACATTGATTGTTTCCACACCCAAATCCCTAAGTACTGCAAATCTGTGTCTGCCATCTCCGAATGATAATCTTGGCTTACCATCAGGAGTTAAATAAATGCTTGCCTCTGGTGCGTATTTAAGTTCACCGTTTTTAATAAGTTCCATGACTTTTTCTTTACGTATACCAATGCCTTTATCATCTTTGCCGATATAAAAACCTTCATCACGTTTAAATGCTTCATCAGCCAATTTTACATCAAGATTAACAAGTACAGTTCCATTTTTAAATCGTGGGTCTGTAACAAGACTGTTTGCAATTTCCTGTGGTGATTTAGGAGAAACATTTTCATTAGTAAATTTCTTTTCTATTGTAACAGCATTTGGGTCAAACACGACATAATTAAATCCTCTTGCAGTATCTGATGTCATTCCTCTTGCAATACTTTCTGCAGGATATTTAATACCGTCAATGCCAGCACGAAGTAAAAATAATGATGCTTTTTTTGGTGAATTAAAATATTTTCCCGATAATAAATCATATACTTCTTTTCCAGTTACTTCATTAACGATATAATATAATTTCAGGTTTATTTGACCTTGCAATGAATCTCTATCCAAAAATGCAAATTCACCAGTTGATTTTTTCATTTTATCCTGTATTTTTTCCACATATGAATTAAATGCGTTATTTTTCACAAGGAAAAATTCTATATTTTCTTTAGCTGCCTGATTTGATATTTTTTCTCTTTGCTGCATTGTAATTGGTTTATCCCATAAAAGCCAGTCATATTGGTCTGGTGTTTTTCCTTTATGTAATGTTACCTGATAATTTGTTGGTTTGGTTGAAAGTAATTCTGAAACATATTTATCTCTTAATTCATATTGTGTTGCAAGCAAATGTTCTTTAAAATCTTCAGCTTTGGGGTTAGTACCATATTTAGATTCTTCCCCATATTTATCGTTTATTTCTTTGGTTTTTCTTTCATATGCCTGATTAACCAATTTAATTAATTCAGCGTTTGACATCGCTTCAATTTGTTCCAGATTTTCTCTTGTATATTTTAAACCGAATATATATTGTGCCAAAGCATCAACATTTTGTTTTATTTTTGAATATCGATTAGCAATACTTTTCAAATCAGTGAAATACAATCCCCAGCCAAATGCCTGTGCACCTTCACCACTTCCCATTTTGCCCACATCAAATTTATCAAAATCGTATGGCGAACCATGCCATGCCTGAACATCTTCTTTAACCGTTCCACCTTCCCAATATCCCCATTCATGTATGCTATTGCCATCTGTAAATAAAGTTTTTGCTGGGACTGTTTTACTCAATACCCTGAATTTATTATTAAGGTTTGACTGACCATGTTCTCTTGCGTATGCTGGGTTTATTGTAACCCAATCACCTGAATTTATTTTAACTTTACTATCCTGTTCTGACGGTAAGGATTTCAATTTATCAATTTCATTTGAGATATAGTCATGGTATTCGCTGCTGTTTTGCCAGTTATCTACACCTTTTGGAAGTCTGCCAGTTTTTAAAATATATGCTTTTTGTTTTTCGTAATCGTTTATTTTATCCTGATTTGTGATTACTGCAGGTACGGCACGGTATATTTTAACCTGCATGTTTGGTTTATTTCTTGCTCTCTGAATTAAAGCTATGCTGTAATTATCATATGCTCCATAACCGCCAAACATTCTAAGTGCTTTACTGGTATAAATGTCTTCACCATATTTATCTGTAACGTCATGCATTGGAGAATCGTCAGCATCTGGACTTGGTGCTGTATGACTGCCACGATAATCTTCAATTTCTTCTTTTATTATTTGTCTTATGCTTTTCATTTTTTAATTTAAAATATTGACAATTTTTACTGTATTCGGGTCTAACTCTTTAATGAAATCTGGATATTTGATATATGGCTGAACATATTTATTAAAAACATCTGCATATATAAGAGGTTTTAATGAATTATTGTTTAAATCATCTGGGGTTAACGGCATTCTGCTGTGACCAATAAATTCAATCACTTCTTCACTGCTCATAACATGACCGTTATTGGTAAATATGATTACTGGTATTTTAATTACAATTAGTTTATCAAATGGAATGGTATTCATTGCATATCCGTTATGTCCTTCATAGAGCATTCCATATTCATTATTTTCATATCCGTTTACTGCAGTATCAAAATCCACAGCCACAACAAATTTTCCATTTTTGGCATAGTCTTCATAATTATCCGAAAACCATATTACCTTTCCCATCTCACCATTATCTTTAGGAATCAAACCGTTTTTATATACACTTTTGATTAATTCTGGAACTGTCAAATCTCCTTTTGTACCAACACGATGATATAATCTTACAACACCCTTATCGTCATAATAACCTTCGTTTATAACAAATAATTTTTTTATTTCTTCTCTGATTATATTTCTAATGTTTTTCATTATTAAATTAACTC
>JAKQEK010000413.1 GCA_029558535.1 Bacteroidota bacterium
AAAAAGATAGTAATCCACCTAAGAGAAACACAGTCCATCATCCGGTCTCGCTGAACACCGAATATTCAAAAGCCGGGCTGGCTTAGTGGCTTACGTTGGAAGATTTTTGGTGGGCTTTTGTATATTCGGCTTAATGTTATATGCCGTTTTTCTTTCTGTCGTCATACTCCGCTTTTAATTCTGTTGTCGTGTTTGCATAACATTTGGCAATTGTCCGCTGTTGTCTTACCGCCACTATGCCAAGGTGTAATGTGGTCGGCTTCCATTTCGTTGAGTTCAAATTTTACTTTGCATTTTGGGCAAATTCCTTTTTGTCTTTCAAATGCTTCACGTTTTTGTTTGTCGGTAAATGCACGAATGCTTAAATACTTTTCTTGTCTGGTCAAAACGTATTCATAAATGCCTGACTTTTTCGTTACATCTTCGTCTTGCATTAAGGTCGTTATTTCTGCTTCTAATTTCTTTGCGTCAAATTGTTTGTCCTTGAAAGTGTTGTAAAGGAAACCGTAATTAATGCCTTTCATTTCTTTGCGGTAGTTTGGAAAAACAACTTTAATCCAATTTATCAAGCTGTTGAAATACAACCAAAGTTCGTTTGCGTTTGGCTTGTCTTGGTTGTCTGCCATATACAACTCAATATTGTCGTTGCTTAACCAACTAATTGCAGTTTCTAAATAGTCTTGTCGTATTGGTGTGCCTGTCAAATAATCGTTGCCAATGTTGTATGCCGGGCAACTTGTTTTACTGAAATACTTTTTTGCATCTGTCAACCAAGTGCCAGTATAAATGGCGTTTCTTAATTCTTGTGTCGTTAGTTTTTCGCCTGCAATATTTATGGTTTTGAACCAGTCAAGTTTTTCTTTGTCGTTGCCTTCACAGAAGTAAACCATTAGTTTGTATTCCAAAATTTGGTTTTGTTCAACGTCTGTGAGGTTTTTGAAATACATAGCGTTTAAAGAAAAACTGCCTGAAACGTATTCGCAAATACTGATTGTTCTTTGTTGTCCGTCCAATACTTCGTATGTGTCGTCTGCATTTTTAACCCAATACATAACGTTCAATGGAAACTGTTTTTTAACTGTTTCAATTACTGCATCACGCTGTTTGTCTTTGTAAACAAATTCACGTTGATACTTTGGTCGTATATTTAGTTTACCACCAAAACCAACAACTCCTTCTTCGTTGTCGTTAAAGTAGCCGTTTGAAACTTCTCTTATGGATATTTCTCTAAGTTCTATTTTCATACTCGCTTGTTCTTTATGAATACTCTTGCAAATGTGTTTATACCATTGACTATTGGTCTTGCATCTTTATCACCTAAAAATGGTATTCCTACGACTTCTTCGTTATAGCCTGCCGAAGAAGCCATTCCTAAAATCTCAAATTGGTCAGGATTATATTTGTCTAAAAATGAAATTGGAACTCCCATAACTCCCTTGAAATCCATTGGTATGTCTTTTGTTTTATCTACATTAATTGCATCATAGTTATCGTAGTATGGATATTCATTTTCATTTCCTTTAAAGATTTTATAAAGTATAATGTCTTCGTGCCTTTTACGGTTATCAATGTTTGTAAACCAAATTGCTTGTGCCCTTGCCTTAACCTTGCCGTTTATTATTTTGTAGCCACTTCCTTCTTTTTTTGTTTCAGTTAGAACTTTTGAATATTCCGAAGGCACATCAAATAACATATCTGTGCTCATTGGAGTTACTCCAACCCACATTTTATTTTCCTTAATTAGCTGAAAGCTTTCTTTATACGTAATAGCATTTTTGTTTCCAATTATCAAGAATTTTTTATCATACTCAATTAATTGTGTAACATACTCACGAAACAATGAAAAAGGCGGATTAGTAACAATAATATCGGCTTGCGTTAGCAAGTCGATACTTTCTTGACTTCTAAAATCTCCATCGCCTTTTAATTTATGTATTCCAATTTCTTCGGGATTTGGAACTCTGTCGCCATTTTTGTCGCCATTGTATTCAAGCCAAATAGCATTTTCGGATTTATGTTCGCTAAACAAATCTCTTTCTTGGTTTTTGTAGCAAGTTGTGATTAGTCGTTTTAGCTCTAAATCTTCAAATTTGTGAGAGAAGTAGTGAAAGAAATTACTAATTCTTGGGTCGTCACAGTTACAGAAAACAGTTTTCCCTTTAAATTGTGTCTTGTAGTGCCTTAGTTCTTTTTCAATGTCCGATAGTTCAGTATAGAATTCGTCATTTTTTAACGCTTTTGCATTTTTTAAACTTTTATTTTGTGACTTTGCCATCAATATTTTGCCTGTTCGTTAGGGTTGTAAAGTTACGTTTTTAATTTCTGTTTCTTGTCGATTTGTCGGTCGGTTTGCGGTCGTCCTAAAATGGCATATAACGTTCCCAGGCTTTACGTCTGTTGCGGACTAAAGAAGCCGAAACTTTCGGTTTTGCACTGACTTCAAAGATACAAAACAAACTTTAAATTAAGCCCAAAACCCGCAATAGCGTAAAACCTGTGTTGGTGGCTGCACTTCTTTTCCACCACTAAATTTCTATTTCAACGTGGTTAAAAGATTTCTAATTGCGGTTGCTATAATTCTTTTGGCGGTTCTTATATTTCTCTTGGCGGATTGAATAAATCTAAATGCGGTTACTATAATTCTTTAAGTGGTTGTTATATTTCTAAATGCAGTTAGAATAAATCTAAATGAGAATACAATAAAACTTATTGCGGAAGCAATAAGTTTTATTGATGTTGCTCTATTTCTTTTTGTGGTAGCACGATTTCTTTTTGTGGTAGATTTAAATCTTTGGTTTCTTAAACTCTATACCTTTGACTTGTGCAAATTGCGGACTGCTTGCTCCAAAAACTGACTTAACGTATTTCTTTACTTCGTTGGCGGTTTCTACTAATCCTGTGGTTGAAGAATATAACGTTTCGTTTCTTGCAATTCTTGAATTACTAATACTTGTGTAAGCTGTTGCAACGGCTGTATTCTTTGCAGTAAGGTCAGCAATTTTAGTTTGGATTGTTGCTACTTGTAAATCGGTTTCGTTTGGTGTGTAACTTGGTTCTGCTTCTAATACAGAAGTTAATCCTGCTAAATGCTGAATAAGTTGGTCGTAAGATTGCTGACTTGTTGAAATTGTTGTTGGTGCTGGCGTATTTGGGTCTGTTGGAGTTTGAGCTGACGATGCTTTTTTGCCTTGCATTTTACGGTTAAATGTTTTGGCATTGCCAATAGTTTCGTCAGTAGCGTCAGTAGTTTGTAAAGCATTAACTAAACGAGTTGATAATGACTTTAAACCGCTGAAAGCGGTTATGCGTTCATTTACTTTATTGTTGTAGTTTGTGTTTTTTGAAATAACATCTGCTAAATTGCCTTCGGCAGATGCCTTTAAAGCAATGAGTTGCGTAAGTTTTAAACTGTTTTTTGATGGATTGTAAGTTGCTCCATAGCCTGTAACGAACTCTATTAAATCTTGAAAATTTGCTACGTTTTTTGCGTGTCCTGTTTCTGAAGTTGATGCCATAATTATATTGGTTTTGAATTAATATGAATCAAAAATAAATAAAAATATTTTTTATTTATAGATTTTGTTAAAATTTTAAAAGCTTTTAATTACTTGAATGTCAAAACTAAAATTCCTCCAATAATCATAAGTCCACCAACTGCAATTTTCCAAGTAAATTGTTCATTTAAGAAAAAGAAAGAGAGTGCTAATGTTATTATTATGCTTCCTTTGTCTATCAATGCTATTTCGGATACATTACCAACTTTCATTGCTTTATAATAGAATATCCAAGAGATTGTTGTTGTAAATCCTGAAACTGCGAGTAATGCAATATCTCTTTTGGTAAGGTTTGCAAAATCTTTGGTGTTGTTGAATACTAAAATGTTGAGCCATATTAAGAAAAAAACAAACGATGTTCTGACTGCTAAACCTGTATCGGAAGCAACATTTTTTAATCCTGCCTTCGCTATTACCGAAGTTAAACCTGCAAAAATCATTGATATTATTGCAAAAATTTGATATTGTTTCATAATGATTATTCTTTAAATGATTTTGTTTTGACTAATAAATATTTTACTAAAAAGCCATAAAAAATACCTAATAGCATTGCTACAAATACATCTGTTGGGTAATGTACACCATTGTAAATTCGACTATATGCCACTAAAACAGCCCATAATACTAATAATATTTTTAGCCAATTGTATTTTTTTGGAAGTAATAAAATTAAGAACGTTGCCAAACCAAAAGCGTTTGCTGAATGTGAAGAAATAAATCCGTATTCTCCGCCTTTTCCTGCTTGGCTTAAATGAATTAATTTTTGAAGTGATGGTTCGTGTGATGGGCGTAATCTTTTGACCGTGTTTTTTATTAAGTTTGATGCTGTTTGGTCGCATAAAGTAATTAGTAAACCAATGGCTAAAAGAACATAAAAACTTCTTTTTTTATATTCTCTAATGATTATTACTACTATAAAAATATAAAATGGCAACCAAAATAATTTATCACTTGCCCAATACATAATTGGGTCAAAGAATGCGTTGTGTTTTCCGTTTAGATATAGAAATAATTGGGTATCGAGATTATTAATTTCTTTCATTATACTTGTTGCTTTTTATTGAAAGTAAAGAGTATTATAAACATCGTAATTAAAACTAAACTTGTCCAAATGTTACCAAAATTTAAACCTTCGGGTTTTGAAATATAGTTACCAAATGTTGCACCAATTGGATGAATTATGACAATGGCTAACCAATAGAAAAGTTCTTTTGAAATTCTCTTATAATGTAATAGTAGAATGGAAATAATTAATAAAATAATTAATAAAATTGTTCCGCCTGCTGAACCTAAAGCTGTATCGTTAGAAAGATAATCGCCCGATGTTGTTCCGAATGTACTTGAAGATAGAATAGCAAACCAATATAGGTATTCGGCTGTTGTACTTAATCCTTTTTCGATAGAAGATTTGGGAGTAACAATATGCCAAATTATTAATAGTGCAATTAGAATACCTACAACTAAAAGTGAACCCCAAATTGTTCCTAATTTTAAAGGTTCTATGGTTATAAAATCGGCACAATTTGTACCTGCAATATTGCCAAGCAATATTAATAACCAATAAAAACTATGATTTTCTGTTTTAGCAATAACTGCCGTAATAAGCGATAGAACAAAAATACTTATAAGCAAAATTGAGCCTGTGCTATAACCTAAACCTAAATTTCTTGAAATTAAATTGCCGACTATTTCTCCAATTGTTGTGGCAAGTATCATTAAGAACCAATATTTTATATTGACTTTTGGTAAGTGTATCATTTTCTATTTTAGTTTTTCAGAATTAGGGTTGATAATTATTGTTTTTACTTCTGTTAAATTTTCTTTGTTGTTTTCTAAAAATTGTTTGATTTTATAATCATTATCAATTAGTTCTAAACAAACTGGGTTTTTTAATGCTGGCATTTCTGAAATGTTATTTTTTATAATTTCATAGTTTAGGTAGCCTGCTTTTGCAATGAAAAGATTGGCTTGTTCGATATTGCTTTCTTTGGCTTTTTTGATTAAAAAATCACTCAAAGAATTATTCCAAATATTTTTCCAAAAAGATTGCCTTTTTATAGATTGTCCATAATTGAAATATAATCGTGCTATTGTTATATTGTTTTCCATAGTTTAGTGATTATTATCGTTAATTGTTTTTCCTATATGATTATTGTAACGTGAATTTTTAGCCTCGCCAATAATTTGTTTGTTATAAATACTATTATGTCCTGAAAGCAAATACGAAACTACGCAAGCGATAGCAACATAAATTCCACATTCTGCCCCAAAGAGTTCTATTGCCATTATCATACAAGCTAAAGGTGTGTTGGTTGCACCTGCAAAAACGGCAACAAAACCCATTCCTGCCAAAAGTGAAGTTGGCAAAGGAATAAATAATGATAATGCACTACCTAAAGTTGCACCAATAAAAAATAGTGGAGTAACTTCTCCGCCTTTAAAACCTGCTGATAGCGTGAGAATTGTAAAAGCCATTTTTATAGCAAAATCGTAAATAGGCAATTGTTGGTCGAATGATTGTAAAATAGTTGGAATTCCTAAACCGATATATTTTGTAGTTCCAATTGCTAAAACCGCTAACGAAACTATAATTCCACCAATAAATGGACGGAATGGTGCGTAAGCTATTTTGTTTTTGAAAATAGCAGTAGCATAATGTATTGTTTTACTAAATGAAGCGGCACATATTCCAAAAGCTATTCCTGCAATGATGCTGTAAACAATGGGAAGTGTTCCTATTTGTGGAATACTATTGATGTGATAATGTGTGTGTTTAACTTGCCAAAGATTGGTAACTAAATCGGCAAGAATTGCTGATGCAAAAGCTGGAAATATAGCATTGTATTTAATTCGCCCGATTAAAAAAACTTCTAATCCAAATATTGCTCCTGCTAATGGAGTGCCAAAAATAGAACCGAAGCCTGCTGAAATAGCTGAAATCAATAGAATTTTTCGTTCGCTTTCGTTTAGTTTAAATGGTTTTGTTAACTGGTCTGCGATTGCTCCTGCCATTTGTAAAGCTGTTCCTTCTCGACCTGCTGAACCACCAAAGAAATGTGTTGCAATGGTTCCAAGATATACAAACGGAGCCATTTTGAACGGAATAATTTCTTTTGGATTGTGTATGCTGTCAATTAAGAGGTTATTTCCTGCTTCAATGTCTTTTCCTAAATAGTTGTAAAGCAATCCAATTAGTAAACCTCCAATGGGTAAAAGCGCAATTAGCCACAAATGATTTTCTCTAAAATTAGTAGCCCAATCAAGAGAAACTAAAAAGCCTGCCGAAGCTGAACCAACGCAAATTCCTATTATTGAGCTGATTAAAAACCATTTAATAATATAAGGAATTGCAGGGAATTTTCTAAAAAATAACTTGAATTGAATTTGTGTTTTTTTGCTTACTGATTTCTTTTGCTTACGATTGGTCATAATTATCCTGATTAAATGTGTTTAACATTACTATAATCAGGCGTCATCAGCTTTTTTAGGGCGGTTGGGTTAGGAAGAACACCATTTCCTATTCGGCTGTAAAAGTAAACTTATTTTTTGTTGAAGCAAATTTTTTAAACGATTTTTTTTATGCGGTCTGTGTAGCTTTAGTGTTGCCACCAACATCTGTATTTACGCCATATGGCGTAAATTTCCCGTATAAATATAATCACTTCCCTCAAATTTCCGTAACCGACCGTTCAACCACATCATTTTAAACCATCGACGATCATACCTAATCAGAAAAATAAGAACCATTACGAAGTAAGAAAAGTTGGCGGATCGTTAAAAGATATAAGGATCAACCTTCATGAATATCGGTGAAAACGTTCCATAAAATCCCATCTCACTCTATCATCCGGAAACAGTGTTACTCATCGGATATTTCCGGGAAAATGAGGTGTAATTGTACGGTCCGGTATTGCTGAGCTTAAATTGCAACTTCGCTTCGGTCCGGGTGTCTAAACTGTATTGGTTAATTGAAGTAATATTTTTAGTCGTAATGAAACCTGCATTTTGCAATTAAGATTTCATCTTCCTGATACTTATAAATGAGCCTGTGTATATGGTCGATTTTTCGAGACCAAAATCCGGAATATTTATGTTTCAATGGTTCAGGCTTGCCAATTCCGTCAAAAGGATTCCTTAAAATGTCTTTTAATAAATCGTTTATTCTTTTAAGTTTCTTTTTGTCAGTTTTTTGCCAATATAAATAATCTTCCCAAGATTCATCTACGAAGATATATTTCATGCTAATTATCGACTAATTGTTTTTCGAATGAATTTCCTTTATTTAATTTTTCGATGGCAGAATCTAATCTCATTTCGTTTTTTCGGGAAGATAATTCATGGTTTGTTGCCATTAAAGCATTATATTCTTTGAGTGAGATTATGACAATTCCCTCTTCTTTTCCCCGATTTATAATAAGAGTTTCAAAATTTTTAGCAACTCTATCTAAGTATGATTTTATATCTTTTCTAAAATCTGAAACACTTGTAATTAGCATAATTAAGTATTTTGGTGTGTACAAAATTATGTACATAATTTGTATTATGCAAATTTTTAAACATCAATTTTGCAGTTTTTTTGATAACAATGGTTTGCAGCCTGCCAGAGGTAGTGATTTTCACTACTAAGGTGTCCGTGAATTATTGAACACTGCTTTAGGCAATACCTTGCCTGTTGTACAATTTACATACTCCAGGAAAGTAATTTTATAATTCCGGAACATGAAACATATTCATATCTTGAAGGATGCAAGTAAGACAGAACTTTGGACCTAAATTATTTTATAAAACTACTTGGTGGCACATGATAGCCTTAAAAGCTATATTACGGGCAATTCGATTTTATTAATTGTATGTAAGCAACCGTCTAACTACATCTTTTTTCAAGTCATCTGTGGTCATACCTTAGTAGGAAAATAATAATCATGACTAAGTATGAAAAAATGGCGGATCGATTTGCGAAGTCCGGTCTTGATAAGGATGTTTTTGCGCGAAAAGCAGGGATAAAAGGATCAACACTGCGATATTATTTACGACGGGCCAAGGAGATCCGGGCATCTGAGGATCTCCTTGGCCCGTCGTAAATAATATCGCAGTGTTGATCCTTTTATCCCTGCTTTTCGCGCAAAAACATCCTTATCAAGACCGCGATATTATTTACGA
>JAKQEK010000416.1 GCA_029558535.1 Bacteroidota bacterium
CCGAATTTGGTTGAGCCCGCATGGCCGAGCGCGCCTCAGGGCGCAGCTCGCGCGGGCGAAACCCGAGGAGCCGCCGCGGGGTGGCGGCGACGCAGCGCTTACGCGCTTGTTATCTGATGCGGCGGCCACTCCCACCCGAGGCCAGGGATGGCCGAGGGTGATGAGTATTAATATACATGAGTTCATTCTAAAAAGGTCAAAAGTCTTTAAAACATGTTAAAATCAAAAGCGGAAATTTCAGAAAAAATATTATGAAACTTTTAATAAAAAGTAGACATTTTATATTACTTTTGCTATAATATAAATATATTAAGATATTGTAATAAAGCAAGGTGATAAAGATGTTTAAGGCTAACAGTCAAATGGAATTCGACTCATGGGAAAGTCAATTCGAAGGCAGAAAGCTTGAAAAATATATAAGTTCCTGGGAGTATCTGTTTTATAAAGAGATCTTTAACAATATTAACGAGAACGATTTTATGGTTATATATTCGAAAGAGGCAAGCCGTCCGAATTCGCCAATAAATTCGATGGTAGCTGCTTTGATATTATTGACGGCTTTTGAATGGACGTATGAAGAGCTGAGCGACAACATCGATTTCAATGTCCTTACAAGGCTTGCGCTTGGGCTGTTTGATATTCAAAGCACGCCTTTTTCGATAGCGACTTTATTTAATTTTCAAAACAGGGTAATGGATTACCAAATCAATACTGGAATAGATCTTTTTGAAAATATGTTCCGAAAATTAACGATTAGTCAGCTTGAAAAATTTAAGGTCAAAGCTAACATCCAGCGGACGGATTCATTTATGGTATCGTCTAACATTCGCCGTTATAGCCGCTTACAACTTCTAGTCGAAGTAGTATTGCGATTTCACAAAATTCTGAAAAATAAAGAAAAGGCGTCCTTCGGCGATAAATTTGAAAGTTATCTAAAATACAGGACAAGCGGACATTTTGTTTACAATATAAAAAAAGAGCAGGTAACTCACGAAATAACAAAAATAGGCAGATTATATAAGGAAATTATAGAAGCCTATTGCGAAAAATATGGCGAAACAGTTGAGTACAAAAATTTAAAAAGAGTTTATGACGAACATTTCAAAGAAGAAAATGACGAGATAAAGCCGATTGACGATCAGGGATTAAAAAGCGGAAATCTTCAATCACCGGACGATACGAGTGCTACATACCGCAAGAAGAACGATAAAAAGCACTATGGGCGGATGATAAGCCTTATAGAAACCGCAAATCCTAAAAACGAATTCAATTTGATAACCGATGTTAAAACCGCTGCCAACAACAAAAGTGACAGTGAAATTTTAAATCAGAGGATAGAAATTGTTAAATCCATAACTCCGGAAATTAACGAATTACATGCTGACGCCGGCTATGGCAGCGCCCCCAACGATATTTTGCTAGATCGCCATAAAATTCAAATGGTTCAAACGGCCATTAAAGGCCGGGAATGTGACAGAACAATAGAAATCGAAAGATGGGCCGGACGTGACGTATATCATGCGGTTTGTCCATACCAAAATATAAAAGGGCTTTCTAACGGCAAAAAGTATATAGCCTCATTCGACAAGGAAAAATGCTTGAAATGCGATAAAAAAGAGTGCGTAATGGCCAGAGGCAAGCATCCCGATTATGAATATTTGTTTGACAAAGCCGACTATTTAATGCAAAAGCGAATTAAGATTATCGAAAAGTTGCCTAAAAAGCGAAAACATATAAGAGCGAATGTAGAAGCCACTGTCAGAGAGTTTTGCGCGATGAAAACAGATGGAAAACTCAAAGTGAGAGGCAATTTCAAGACCTCGATTTTTGCCTTCCTGGGTGCAATGGCAATAAATTTCGGCCGAATATATAGAAATTTGATCGAGTCAGGCGGAAAAATGGACGAATTTTCGACTTATATTGATAAATTTATGAAAAATTTGTTTAAATTTATTTTTGAAACTGAATTGGATGCGCCGGAGTCGGAAATTCCGGTTAAATTGTGGTGAGTATTTTTAATGGACTCATACATAAATGTTTAATTTATTATTTTAACTTTAAAACATACAAATTTAAATTTTAGCTTTAAAATAAATTTATTATATTTTATAGGCTGTTTGATAACATTTTCAATTTAAAAAAAGAGTGACAGTAGAAAATTGAAAAGCGGTTCCAATGAAAGTTGAAGTAAAATATATTATTAAAGCTAATAATTTTTCATAAAATGAAAATTCAAATTTAATGATTCTATCGTCAACAATAACAGTAAAAAGGAGTCCATTGAAAAGACCGTAAAGCGTTGATATAATTTTCAAGTTTAAATATTTGACTGAAAATGACAATAAAATGAAAAACACAGTAAAGTTCAAAAGGCATCCAATGGTTGAAGCTATAAAGCAAATTATAGAAGTGTTATAGTCAAATTTTAAATTTAAGAGCGGAAATTTAATTTTTGAGAAAAAAGTTGGTAAAACTAATCCAATTATTATACTTCCGAGGTAATAAATGGGGATTAATGCTTGTTTACAAGCGTTGTAATAACTTTGGTCGAAGTTGTATCCAAAACTAAAGCCATAACTTATTAGAATAAAAAAAGCTAAAAGTTTATTTTTAATTTTTTTATTCTCTATAAAAGATAAGAAAAAAAAGAAAACTAGTAATATTAATAGTGCTTTTAAAGATATTGGTTTAAAAATATAGTGATTAATAATACACCTGTTAAAAGCTTAGATTAATTTAATACAATTAAGGTTTTTTTAAGATTATGTTTAATAGCCAAAAGATCATTACTGACTAAAGTTCCGAGCTTTTTGATAACCATATCGTTTTTAATTGTTTGGATGGTTGCAGTAACAACCGAAGAACATAATAATCCGGCTTTTTTCCAGTCGTTAATTAATGTATCGCCCAGTAATATTCTTGAAGTGTTGCTTGTGATTGCAGCAATTATAATATCTTTGCGGTTTTTATTGTATTCGTCAGTACTGATAATTAAAGCAGGCCTTTTTTTACTTTCGTTTTGTTCTGAAAAAATTACTTCAATTAAAACGATATCGCCAGATTTAAAGTTTGTCATATTCGGCGTCCTTTTCGTTATCCCAGACTTCTTCTAATGATTTACTTGCGTGCTTTTTTAAATATAGTAAGTCTTTGTCTTCAATTTTGTTTTTGCTATAATGGTCTTTTAACATAGTAATAGCGTTTCTGATGATTTCAGAAATAGAAATGCGTTTATGTTCTTTTTTGCTTGTTAAAAAGGCTAAGTTTTCAAGAAATTCATATTGATCTGGAGAAATGTATATCTGAGTTCGTTTCATAATTCACCTCATGTACATTATACCACTATGATGTATATAAATCAAGCGTTCTTTTTTAATTTTCTAAAAATTATACTAAAAAAATAGAGAGTTTAATATGCTGAGCGCCGGCCAGGGAAGGCCGGCGCCGGTGGCCGCCGTTTCAGATAACGCCCGCGCGTTGGCGAAGTTCGGGCGCCCCAAAAACGCTTGCGTTTTTGAGGGCGGCCGAATTTGGTCGAGCCCGCATGACCGAGCAAGGGCTCAGGCCCGCAGCGCTTTTTGCGGTGCGAGTGGTTTTCGAAGCGTCGGTGCTGATTTACGATAATCGTTCTGATGCGTGCGATCTTTATCCGCAAAAAGCGCGGAGCTCGTGCGGGCGAGACCCGAGGAGCCGCCGCCAGGCCGGCGGCGACGCAGCGCCCACGCGCGTGTTAGACGATGGGCCCCGCTGCTCTTGTTTTGGATGGCGGGATTTATAAAAAAATACTGAGATGGTTTGAATGGGGCTGTTTATGATGCTGTTGACTTTTTTCAGAACGGCGGTGCGGGCTGGAAGCACGCGCGCCGTTCTGACTGTGATGGTCAAATTGCGGACGGACTTGTTAATATAATTTCGATTGCTCACCGCTGCCGGCTTGAAGCTGGCGCGCTGGGCAAAATGAGAACAATTAAATAAGAGATGAAATATTTATTTTATCAAATAATCACTATAATGCATTTTAATTTCGGAGAGTTTTTTACCATTATAAAATGATTCGGGAAACGCTTTTAATCTTATATTTTTTGAATAAAGTGATTCAGGAAATTTACTACTTTTTTGAGGAATATTTATTTTTGGATTATATTTGGTGATTATCGTGTTGTATAAATTTGAATCAATTTTAAGAAAATTAACTATTTTGTTAATGACTTTTTCACTTTGCGTATCATTTTTTGATTTTTGAGATATGATGTCTATGAGTACTTCAACCATTGTGGTTTTAATCTCGATATTGTTTTCAAAACAACAAATTTTAAATAATCTATCAGTAAAATCATTTATTGAAAAATTTGAAGTTGATGAAACTGCGTTCACGTATATATCTTTAATTGTATTATAATCATTGAATATTATTTTATAGTGCTCGAAAATGTATTTTTCTACGTTATCTTTTATACCAATTTCTATTAATGCTTTTATAATAAGTGGTATACATGAATTACGTGTTAAAACAGGTAAAATAACATAATCTAAAAAATCCTTTTCGTTAATGTCAATTTTTCGTGCAAATTCTTTTAGGATAGAAATATTTTGAGCAGATGGCTCGGCAAAATAATTAATTAAAAAATATAATTCGCTGATAATTTGAATTGATAAAGAATTATCGTTAAATAAAGCAGAAAAGTTTTTTTGTATTATTGTTAATTCATCTAATAAATAAGCTGATTGATTCTTGTTGAATGCTTTTTTGATCATTGAAATAATTGACGGCAAATCGTTTGAGTGAAATAGGTCATTATAATTTTTAAAAATTTGATTTTCTGCCTCGTCAATCAAAGATACTGTAAAACTAAAATGAAGTATAATAGGTATAATAATAATTTCAGCAATTGTTTTCAAATAATCTTTAGTGATTGAAGCGACATTAACGTTACACATTTTAATTAATTTTAATAAATTTTTTTCTTTTTGTTTGGAATGTTCTTTGTCAAGAAGGAAGTCTCTTAGCAAAATTTCGACAGTAATTAAAGTTGGATAGTGATTAGAAGTTAAATCTTCTAGAGCATTTAACTGATTGATAAAAAAAATAGCATTATCAACAGAAGAAAAATGCTTATTATAAATTTCGTTAAAACTGATGATAGAATCATCATTAAAAATGGGGAGGTTTTTAAAATAATTGTTAATAATAATTTCTTGAGATTTTTTTGAATTTATATCTTTTGAAAATTTTGCGAGAATGGGAATCGTAATTTCACTGATGGTTATAATAACCGCTAAATCTTCTAATTCTGATTTATTCAAATTGAATTGATTAATTAAATACTGAAATCTATTTTTCTCATCAGTATCAATTTTTCCATCTAAAATGGCAAGTCTTACAATTATTGATAAGTAATTTAACAAAATATGTCTATCGTTAGAATATGTTGCAATCAATTCGTTAGTAATATCTTCAAACGAAGAGCTGTTAGTGATTTTTTCACCGATATTTTTAATCTGAATAAATTGTTCGTCATTAAACCCCAATTCATTAAAAATTACGTTTAATAAAATGATCTTCTGATTATCATAAAACCCAAAATTACTTGACGAAAATTTGAGAAAAAATGCCGTTACGACACCAGTTTCGTAATCGGTTGAGAATCCGTCATCATTAATAAAAAAATTTTTTTTACAATTGTGACAATTACAAAGTCCAGAGTATCCATCATATATATTAATTGAGGTTTTACAATATAAGCAATTTATTGACACCATCTTATAAACATCGGTTTCATCATAATAAAATGTTTTATTGCATGAAGTGCATTTCCAGACCCCTTTGTTAGGAGGAGCATTCCATGTTCTTCCGCAAGCTGGACAATTTATAACTTTATTACTATAATTTATATGATTATTAGTGTGCGATATGTTGTTAGTATTATTTCCTTCAGTATCGAAAATACTTCCAATACCGGCTCCCACAGCAGCACCTCGAATGCCACCTAAATAAAACCCTAATAAACCGCCAATAATTTTACCTGCATCTGCCATTTTATTCTCCAAATTATTTTTATATAACGTTTTCGTTTCTTATGTCAAGCGAACTGCCTGTTTCAATATAAACCGAACCATTTGGATTGCCGTCCAAATTACAATTTTTTACAATACCTGATCCTTCGGCAAAAACGTATATACCTCTAGAGTCGTTATTGGTTATCTTGCATTTGATTAATTTTGGATTCCCTGAATTTTTAATTTCAATACCATTCAAATTATTGTTGCAAATGAGACATTCTTCAATAATTCCAGTGGCTTGATTAAAAATTATAATGCCGTTTTTTTCAATATCAGATACTTTGCATCTATATATGTGAGGATTACTTCCGTTACCCAATACAATTCCTGCAAAATTATGGTTAAATATGTGACATTTTTTTATTTTGCCATCGCTGTTTTCATTTAAAAATATGCCTACTGACGAATTGGAGATTTTAGATCGTTCTATTATCGGGGTGCTTTGGATTATTGCAATGCCATTTAACGTAATATCACTAATTGTGCAGCCTATAATTTGTGTTTGATTACTATTTCTAATATAAATTCCTGTAGTCTTGTTTCCGATTATGTTAAAAATTTTACATCTTTCGATTATCGGGTTACTTGTTCTAATTTCGATTCCACACAATTTGCTTTCGGTTATTATACAGTCTTCAAATTTACCTCTTGCGGAATCATATAATAAAATGCCGTATTGGCCTCCTGAAATTTCACAATTTTTTACCGAGGGATTAGAATTTTTACCCAAGGCCAGCGCCGGCATCGATTCGGGTGCCTTAATGAAAGTATTTTCAATTTTACAGTCGGAATTACTTTCAATCCATATCGCCGTTCCATTAATGCTATTTATTTTACAGTCGATGATAGTAGGAAACGAATTTTGAGAAATACGTATTTCTGAAGAGGAATTTTCAAAAATTTTACAATTGTTTATAATTCCCTGGCCGTATTTGGAAAAATACACTCCATAATGTTTATTATTAAAAATTTTACATCTTTCGATATTTGGAGATCCATTTTGTATAGCAAAAATGCCAGCTAAGTCGTTGTGGTATATTTCACAGTCATAAATTTGACATAGACCGCTATGCGCGAAAAGCAATCCAACAAAACTACTTTGAAAAATTTTACTATTTTTAATTACTGATTTTATGGAACTCATTATTAAAATATTTGGCCCTTGATTGCAAAATATTTCGCTATTTTCAATTTCTGTATAGCTATCATCGCATAATATTATTCCCGCTTCTTTATTATTGAAAATCTTAGAATCTGTTATGGTAGAAATACTATTTTCGGTCATTAGTATACCGATTTCAAACGAATTATGTAATTCACAATTATGAATTTTGAAGTTACTTCTTTTTGATAAAATACCAAAATATTTGTTGGTATGAATTTTACATTTGTATATTGAAATATCTAAACTTTCGGAAAATGAAAGTGATGCAAAATGATTTGTAGAAAATTCAGATTTTTTAATATCGGCTTTAGAGCGATCAAAAACAATTACCCCGGTATCTTTATTGTTTGTAATTGAGCAATGAGTGAGTGTAATTGAACTTCCCGAATTGACAATAATTCCGAACTTGTTATTTTTAAACGTTGTATCATCAGCTAGTAAAGAACTATTGTGAGAAACTAAAATGCCACCGTCAGAGTTTTTGATTATTTCAGATTTTTTAATTATTGCTTTACTTCCGTTTGTTAATGATATCCCGTGACCGCCGCAGGCATAAAAGACACTCTCTTCTATTCTTGCGTTGGCATATTCATTGAGCCATAGACCAATATCATGTGCACATGATATTGAACATTTTTTTATTACAGTATCAGAACTTTTTCCGCTCGAATAAACTGCTGAGTGAGTGGCTGAGTATATTTTGCAATTTTCTAATTTTAAATGGCTATTTGAAGAATTAATTGTATTTGAACCAGCATTATTTGTGAGAGAGGTTGAAGAGATTATGCTGATACCTTTTATTATCACTTGGTCTGAAGATATTGTAAAACATTCTGAGTTCTCAGATTCGATTATTATTTCATCTACGTCGCCATCGCCAATTATTTCTAATGGTTTATCAATATTTATTGATTCGTAATATTTACCTTCTTTTACACGAATAATAGTTCCTGCGTGAGCATTGGCGATAGCTTCGGTTAATGTTTTATAATCTCCACGAAGTTTAGAAACTATAATAGTGTTATTAGTTAAATTAATAGTTTGATTAACATTATCAATAGAAAACGAGGGAGCGTTTGAAGATTTGTAATTATTAAATTTTATATCATATTCATCGATAATGTTTAAAGCTAAAGCCCATGATTCGATTGCCCATTTTGCTGCTTCTTCTTGCATGCCGACATCATGCTTTAATCTTTCTACTAGGGTGTTGAAAATAATATCGTAAGGATTATTTGGATTTAATAAAAAATCAGTTATTTTTTCATTCAATGCTAGTATTAATATTTTTATTTGTCCTGTATGACCATAACATAAGTCTTTAAGTAGGCCTTCGATTCTTTTGGATTCTATACAAAACGAAGGACCGCCATTGTTTCGAATAATTTGGCATAGTTGCTCTCTGACTGTATCAATTTTCATATAATAATTACCGATCGCCACCTGAGCTTATGCTTTGAATTGAACCGGCCAGTTCGCCATTTTGGCCACACCATGAACATTGAACCGACATAGCCATACCATTCCAACAATTAATTTTATCGCATGAACATTGGAAAAAGCCTTTATTATAACAATATGGGCAACCAGGATATTTCGGATCAAATGAAAATTTACCTGTTATTCGACTTTTGTCATACCCTTCTTTTTTTGCGACCTCTTCCTTTATTGAAAAAGCCCACGTGCCACTCCAATTATTGTGAGTTACTTCTTCGAACCTTATTCCATATAGTTTTTTATGCGAAGTACATTTGACTATAACAATAACGACATTAGGCTTATTGTTCATTAATATCACCTCGACAAAAAATTAATATTTTATTTCACCTTCGCATTTACCAAAATTTATTTTGGTTCCTACTTCAAGTTTTACACTTTTTCCATTTTCTATTTCTTTTGGAGTTGTATCATTTGCGTTAATGGCGACCCATTTTTCTTTTGAAAGATTTTTCAAACCCCATATATTAGGATTAGTAGGATGTTTAGAAATTTCTGCTACCGGTAAATGCTCGGGAGTGTATGTTCTTGGATCGTCGATTAAATGATATTCATATAGTTTTGAATTATGATTAAGCATTACAATGGTTTTTCCAATTTTTATTCTAAATGGAAGTATTAATTTTTTTTGACACGACCAACAAGTTCCGTAATCTCCATTGTTATTTTTTATTAAATCTATATCGTAAAAATTTTCATTGCCACATGTTCCACAGTAAAAAATTGAATCTCGAAGTTTTAAAATGTTATTACGCCATTCCGATTCACGAACTCTTCCATTTTGCGCATCTTTAATTCCTTCGGTAAAAGACTTAATAAATAAGTCTTTTATAAATTTGGGATATATAGGCCAAAAGGCGATTGCATTATCATGGAATCCCGAAATGGGGACATTAGAATTATTATTTGGATCGAAAATAAAAACAGGTTCTATACCATATAATTTTTTCATGGCTGGTTCATCAAAGCATTTTATTTCAATTTCTTTTTTTCCTTCAAGAGGATGATGCATAATGAAAATATAAAACAATAATACTGCAAGCGAAAACAGATCTGTTTGAGTGCTTGGAACGGCATCGCCACGTACTATTTCAGGTGCCATGAATTTTGCCGTGCCATAAATGCCGCAGGCCTTATTTTCATCTACAGAAACATTATCGTTGTCACAAATCATTATTGAGCCGTTATGTGGATTGAAGAATACATTGCCAAATGATATGTCTCTATAAGCTAACCCTTTCGAATGAAGTTGTAGGTAACTATAAGCAAGTTCCAAGCCTGCGGTCGCCAAAGTATAAAATGATACTTCGGGCTTAATTCTACGTTTCATTAAATCAATTATACTTTTATAATCTGGATTTCTAAGTGGCATGATATATCCAAAATTTTTTGAATTATCAGATGATACAAGCATTAATGGCCAAAGAAATTGTTTTGTTGGAGCACCCTTGGCAATTATTTTCTCTAGTGATGCTCTTTGCATATCGGTGGCTTGGTCGTGATAATACCATTTTAACGCATATTTTATTCCTTTAAGATCTACTTTATACACTTCTCCTTGCCCGCCGCCTCCAAGTAGTTGCTCAATTGTACATTGGCCGCTAGATAAAGTGTTTAAAATTTGTCCGTTTCTAAGTTCTTGATTCATAATTATCTCCTTTATCTGGAAATAAATTTTCTGCTTCATTTGGTGATAAGGTAGAATGCGTCTCGGATAAATTATCGTTGGACTTAGGACTAGATAAGTTTAATTCATTATTTTTTATGAAAGCTTCTTTTTGGCATATTATACCAAGTGTAATATCGTCTCCGCTTCCTTTTACAGTTGTTTCAAGCAAAGCCTCCGGCAACGAAAGCCTATATTCATCTATATTTTTATTTACTATATTTAAACAATTAGCGCAAATTTTTTTGAATGATTCACAACCTAATTGCGAGAAAATTTCATCACTTGAATATGAATTGCTTAATCCATCTGTCGAAACAAATATCATGGCCGGTTTTTCTTTTTCGATTGATTCAACAGCTACTTTAAATTCTGCCCATGCGTTATCGGAACAAAGTGAAGATGTTTCGTTAGCAATGAAATCTTCGCTACGTGAAATTGGTTTTTTTACTTCACCGTTGTTATTAACAACCAATATGTCTCCGTCTCCTAGCTGAAGATAAACTATATAATTATCAGTTACTAGCACTGATAATAAAGTTGAACCATAAATCATTTTTTTATTATTTTCAATATTTGAAAGCGATTGAGAAACACCATTTTTTTCTGCCATTTTGAGGTCATCTTCTGATAAAAAGTTATCTTCATAGTGTTTTATAACTTCTTTAAGCCATCTCCCGACAAGGTTTCTGGTTAATCTGACTTCACATTCGGATTTAATAAAACTTATGTTCTTATTGTTTGTACTGCAAGAAAAATTTTTTAATTCATCGATGGCTATATCAACTGCAATCTTCGCGCCAATATGGCTTCTAAAATGTTTTGCGCTTCCGTGTCCATCGGCGATGGCAAGTATTAGAGGAAGAGACGTTTCGGAGCTTTCATTTGTTTCGAATCTTATTGCATCTTGGTTGGGTAAACCATTTTTTTTGTGAGAGTCACCTGTAACGGATTCACCAAAAACTATCCATTGATTTAGAAATTTATAGTTTTTTTTAATATTATCTACCATACATCCCCCGCTGAATTGGGTCCATCTGTATCTGAAGGCGGTGCGGGTATATGAACATTTAAGTTGGAGTTTTGACTGTCTTTGGCACGGCTTGGGGGGGCAGAGGCAGACTTAACCACAACTGTTGAAGCCCATTTAATGTATTTGGTTATTTGGTCTGCGTGTTCGGCATGACAAGGTTTAATTTCTGGATTATTAATGAATTCTTTAAGAACGTTAATGTTATCAAGATCGGCACCAATTGCAATCGCTATTCTAACAGCTTTTTTACCCCAAGGTTGGTCAAGTAGTTGTTTAAGACCGGTCTTGTAGTCGTCGGTGGGTTGACCATCGGTCACCAACACTAAAACTGGTGGTAAAGCTCTATCTGTCATTGGAGGAATTTTTAATTGATCTGCTACCATGGAAAATGCTTTACCCATATCTGTTACACCATCAGCAGCAAGATCAATCCATTTAAAATCTTTCACAGGTGTTGGTTGAGAAATGTGCCATTGTGCTCCGCTTGAAAATTTTATTGCTCGGACTAACATTTCTGCGTGAGGATTATCTTCAGAGACTTGTAGCATGCTTGGAAGCGCTTCTCTGATGGCAGTATTAGTGGCTTGAATTCTTCCATCTTCATTCATTGAGCCAGAACAATCTAGGATCCAAATAAAATGAAGAGGCCTTGTTGCTATTGGACCGCCCGGTAATGCCATATTCAAATTCCCCCTTATTTGCTTTTATGATAAATAACTCATAATTTGTAATTATCATTATTATAACAAAATTAATTGAAAAATCAAGACATATTTTTAAAATTTAAAATTTTCTTTTTGAAATTCAAATCAATTTGAAATTTACTTTTTTATTGTACAAATCATTAACTTTTTTAAAACGACTTTATTGTTGAATTAAAAATCTTAAGAAAAAATACATTGCATAATTTGGTCTAAAATGATAATATAAAAATCATCTTTAAGTAAAACTTTTAATATTCTGAAATAAGGGGAATGGTTTATGAATAGAAAAAAAATGTATTTGCTTTCTGCTAAGGAATATGAACATGATTTTGACAAGAAAGCTCTTAAAACTTTAAACGGAACAATCGGCCTTGAAACATTAATAAAGAAATTTAATGAATATGGCATCGAAAGAATATTGCGGATTCAATATACTGGGAGTAATTTGAAAATCACAAAAAATAATTATCCCAAAATATATAATATTTTGCTTGAGGCATGCGAAAATATTGGGTTAAATGAAAAGCCAGATCTTTATGTAGAATGGGGATATTCCATTAATGGTTTTACAGCTGGAGTCGAAAAACCAATAATAGTATTAAATTCGGGTGCAATAGATTTATTAACTCCTAGTGAGTTGCTTTGCGTTATTGGACATGAAATTGGTCATATCAAAAGTAAGCATGTTCTCTATCATCAAATGGCTTCAGTTTTACCAAGTATCGGTGAATTTGTTGGAAGTTTTACGTTGGGAATAGGCGAAATGGTTTCAAAAACTATAGAAATTGCACTTTTAAATTGGCAAAGAATGTCAGAATTTACTGCCGATAGAGCAGGTTTATTAGCATGTCAAGATATTAATGTGGTATTGAAATTAATGGTTAAAATGTCTGGAATTCCACAAAGATTTTTTGATAAAATTAATACCGATGAATTTATAACACAAGCGCGCGAATTTGAAAGTTATGATTATAATACTCTTGATAAATTAACTAAGGTTATGAGTATAATGTGGCAAAGTCACCCATGGACTGTCATGAGAGCATCAGAAATATTGAAATGGAATGATAGTGGAGCATATGACGAAATTTTAAATAAATTTTAAAGTGCTTTCATTTTGTCGATTTGTCAATTATTTTTTGTTTAATTCAGCGGTTGTGCAAGGTGCAACCGAGCGCGCCGTGAAAACGGGAAAGTTTGATAAGTGAGCGTTCTTGTTTGGAATATGGGCAGTATGATTTCGAAGCTCTGCGAGCGCCCAGCG
>JAKQEK010000427.1 GCA_029558535.1 Bacteroidota bacterium
CTCTTCATCATTGGCGTATGTTACGTTTGGTCTTGTAATGAAAATAACAACACCGCCACGTTTGACTATTTCATCTATTTCATAATCATAACGAACATCACAAATTGCAAAATCATCGGTACATCTATCAATGATATCAAACAATCTTTTTACCCAAATTTTTTTATCACCTGTTATGTCTTTGGCAACTCTCGACCACAAAACCCACATTGGTCTAAATTTAGTTTTAAATTCTTGTGTTGTTGTATCAATCCCATGTGATTTCGCAAAATCAATACATGGTTTGATATCTCCTTTTAATGTGTCTGCAAAACCAACAATCTTGTAGTTTTTGTCACAATTTATTGATTTTAAGTAGTTATTGAATTCCTCTGCTGCTGTATTCTTTCCAGATGTCGCATAACCACAAAAACCAATCAATTTAGGTAAAAATGATTGTCTACTTGACATTATATTCCCCTTTGTTTTATGATTAAGGTGTCTTAAATCCGCTTGAACTGCGATTTTAGCACGAAGCAATAATGAAAGTCAAGAGCTTCTTAAAAAAATGATTAGAATAGATAAAGTTGATAAAATAAAGAAGATTCTTTTAAACACTCTTGATAATGAGGGTTTTGTACAAGAACTTCTTGAAAAATACAAGGGAAATGAAGAATTAATTCTTAAATTGATTGAAGAATCATTTGGTGAATTAATGGAAGAGGCAAATCCGTATAAATGGAAGCCTGTTTCCCCTGCAACTTTTTTGACAGACCCATATTATCTTGGTAAAAATCCAGATACCGGGGTTGGTGTTTGTGAAACATTACATGAACAACTATTTAATGATTTTTGTAAATTACATGACCAAGACTCTGAATATAATGAAGCTATATTAACCGGTGGTATTGGTTGGGGAAAATCATTTTTTATGGAAATTTCCCTGTTGTGGCAACTCTATTTATTGTCGTGTTTAAAGCATCCACAAAAGTATTTTGAACTAGCATCAAATACAAAAATAACT
>JAKQEK010000434.1 GCA_029558535.1 Bacteroidota bacterium
AGGCATAAAGAAAGTAAGGACCTTTGAGATATTGGATGACCAGCGGCAACACTATAAAAGGACCTATTCCAACCATATCTATCATATTGATAGCAGTAGATTGTAACAATCCCAAATCACGCTTCAAGGTTGCCTCAGCCATTTAAAAACTTTGTGCTAAAGTAACATTCCAAACATTCAAACTACATAACCATAGGTTTTATAATCAAAAATGCTGTGCAGCAACCATTAAGAAAACTCTGCCATGACCAAATATTTAATAATTTTACAAAGTATTTTTAAACTGAATAACATACAAAAGTTATGAGTAAGATAATTATCAACCGGCTGGATTATTCGCGTATTAAGAAAAGCATCAATGATGCCAAGCAATTCAGATCCATCAGCAATGACGAAGCAGAAAAACTGTTAAAAGAACTTGACTCAGCCAAAATTGTGGAACCCGAAGCCATTCCATCCAATGTGGTGACAACGAATTCCATTATGAAGCTGAGTTTTCAGAATAATAACAAGCAAATTCAGTTTCAGATTGCGAAATAATCTTAAATAAATAAGCATAGCAATGATGGAAAAAATCAAGTCGGTGTATAGATTTCTGTCACCAAAATTTCAGAGTGTCCATTTAGAATACAAAGTAACTCCTAAACCAAGGTATGGACATGGTAATCCTTCCCATACCCTTTTATTCGATTTAATAAACAGGGGCAGACCATTGTACAAAGACCTTTTAGGGTCATTCTTAAAATACATTGAAAGAATTCACGAAATAAAAGATTCAAGTAATGAGACAGATGAAAATAACCCTACTTGGAATAATGGTTTTCTGCCGGGACTTGATATTGTTGGTATTTATGGCATTATTGCTAAATATAAACCAGCAAAGTACATTGAAATTGGTTCAGGGAATTCAACCAAAGTAGCACGAAAGTCTATTAAAGAAAACAATTTAAATACTGAGATAATTTCGATTGACCCCTTCCCAAGAGCCAATATAGACCATTTAGCAGATAAGATTATTAGAGAGCCTTTCGAAAATTTGTCTGATAACAAGTTCATCATTGAGTCATTAAATGAGAACGATATTTTGTTCATTGATAATTCTCATCGTGTTTTTCCCAATTCTGATGCAATGATTTGTTTTTTAGAGCTACTTCCATTTTTAAGGAAAGGAGTTATTGTACATATTCATGACATATATCTTCCTTATGATTATCCGCAATTTATGTGTGATAGATTTTATAACGAGCAGTATATGCTTGCGGCATTTATTTTAGCAAATCCCGAGAAGTTCAAAACTATTTTGCCAAATTATTTTATAAGTGAGGATGCAGAACTGGCAAAGATTATTTTACCTATGTGGAATCATCCGAATTTGACTAATGTAGAAAAACACGGTGGTTCATTCTGGTTACAGATAAATTAAGCCCATGCTAAAAGCAAGCACTGTTGCAGCATTGGCAGCAGCAGTGCCATAAATGAGTTCAATATAAATACTGATGACAAATTCGCTTTATGCTGCCTGTTTTCAGGGATAATTTCGGCTACACAATTGTTCATCAGCAAATACAAACCTGCAATAAACACAATTGAAATCAGCATACTCTGAGGGATAACTTTATCGGGATTTTTTATATCTCTTTGAAAGTTGCCTCAGCCATTTAAAAACTTTGTGCTAAAGTAACATTCCAAACATTCAAACTATATAAACATAGGTTTTATAATCAAAAATGAGGTGCAGCAACCATTAAGAAAACTCTGTCATGACCAAATATTTAATAATTTTACACAGTATTTTTAAACTGAATAACATACAAAAGTTATGAGTAAGATAATTATCAACCGGCTGGATTATGCGCGTATTAAGAAAAGCATCAATGATGCCAAGCAATTCAGATCCATCAGTAATGACGAAGCAGAAAAACTGTTAAAAGAACTTGACTCAGCCAAAATTGT
>JAKQEK010000470.1 GCA_029558535.1 Bacteroidota bacterium
ATCAACAGAATCTGGTAAAAGTATCATTGATGGTAAGCCAATGACAATTTTTGGAATTGTTGGTTGGTTTGACACTAAAAAGGAATATGATCTTGCTAGTGATTATTTCACAAAAATTATTGAAGAATATGATCTTAGCAAAAATTATATAGAATATTGTAATAAAGTTGATAATATTCAATAAAAATAAATTATAGTACTATATATGTCTAAAACTTATAGAATTTACAGCAAAAACTCAAAATTCCCAAAATTTTCTAAATACCGTAAGTATAACCCGTTCTGGTATAACCATGACAGTCCGGAAGTTCGAAGACAATCCAACCAGGACTTTCGATATCGCGAAAAAATCTATTTTAAAAAACATTTAGAACATCTCATTAAAACCAAGGACCGAGGATGGAGAACGTGGTAAGAAAAACACCATACAATTACGTTTTAGACGAAATTACACAGTTGGAAGAAATCATTAATGACCTTCCACCAACCGAAAGAAGTAACCTAGAAAAGCAGAAAAACAAAATAGCTAAAGAATTATCAAAATTGCAGAGAGGCAAATAAATGACAAAACATGATAAAACAAAGGAAACCGAACAGGAAGACAATGCTCCCGAAACTCCTAGTCCCGACATTAATAAACAGAACATGGAACCAAAGCTTCTATTTAAGTTTGAAGACTTTTCGATAAGCGTTTTAAATAACATATACACTATTTCAAAAGAGTATGGCGGCATAAGTGATTCTTGTTATGCTAGGGTTGCGGTTGGTCGCGAAAAAAATTGGACCCTTCTCAATGAAAAAGGCCAAATAATCGACATGGAAACCATCCACGGAAACAGGCCGTTCTTTTGGCAAGGCAGACTATCGCCCGGAACCTATACTTTGAAGACCGGACGCGGAAGCGACACTTCCATTCACAGAATTCCGGGCCGTCATTTTAATGTTGTTTTTTCGGTGTAACCCATGTTCAAAGAAAACATACCAGAACTAGACATGACTGCCGAGGAACTTGCCACCGCCCTCGACGAATTAATAGAAAAAAAATCTAACTTATCACATGCCATCATAGAACTTGATACCAACATATGTTTTATAACATCATTGATTTCTATGAAGTTGTTGGAAAGAAAAAATAAAAAAACATGCACTTGTGAAGGCGGCTGTGACATCACAACTGAAAGCAACGTTGCCGATCACAATAAAAAGATTCTATCTGACCTAGAATCCGGGAAAATTATTTAGGAAGCCCTACCATGAAAATTTTTTTAAAGTGTCCTGCCTGCCATAAAGAAACAATCGTTTCTGTGGAAAAGCATCTTTCCGGAAAGAAACTCATGGAACACCTGAAAGACTTCCAGGTATGTGTTGATTGTGAAAAAAATGGCCTCGGAAAAATATACCTTAATGTAATAAAGTTTGACTGGGAGAACATTCTAGAAACTAGTCAGCCGACATAATATTTTGTTATACATTTTTTAATCCTGGTTGTTCTTTGATCCATCCAAGGAATTCTGTGGAATTTTTAAATAAAAGACACTCTGAATTAGCATTCATAAAACTACTTACCAAATGTTGTAAATCATAGTCACATCCTATATTGAAACCATCCCCACTATGCAAATTAATTATATCACCATTTTTATTTATTCTATGATAAAATGTTAATTTATAACTATTGAATATAACAATACGAGAAACCATTACTATATATTCATATTTATCAAAATTAATAATCTTTAATATGCCATTACTATCTAGTTTATAGGTATCCATGATTACCTCTGCACGGGAATGGTTCTTGCTTTCCATTCCATGTATTCATATACGCTATCAAATATAATAAAATGAGTAGTTGCCCATAATGGTTTATATTTCGAACCCAGTATCCTAAACAAATTCTGATAATCACTTAATTCAGTTTGGCATAAGTTTATATGAGAATTTACGATATTCATAGAAGGTATATGATAAAGTACTTTGCTTTGGTTCTCCAGCAGAAAATATGATACCGGTAACCTTTCCTCATTATATTCATCAACCACTACAATAATCTTACTATCAAGGTCATTGTCATTGATTATTGGAAATACGCCGTTTGCATCAGGCTTTATCGTTTTCAACATCCATCACCAAGTTAACATTACGCTTACAAGTATTAATAGTTTTTGGTTGCGCTACCATGAAAAAAACAAAACTTGAAAATCCGCTTCCTGTATTGAAGTCGCCGATCTTAACCCCTAGTGGTGACATTGCTCCCTGGTTACTTGGAGAAAGAGGAGACATTGCAATACAAAAAGCAAAAGCAAGAAGACACTTACTAGACTTTACCTTATACACAAAACCAGATTATTCTGTTAATTGGCACCACAAGATCATATGTGATTACTTGGAACGCTGGGCATTTGGCGACATAAAACGACTTATGATTTTTCTACCGCCCGGTAGCGGTAAGTCTGAATTGGTTTCCAGAAGATTGCCCGCCTGGATCTTCGGCAAGAATCCCGACATCGGTATAATGGCCACAAGTTATTCTGCTTCACTCGCATCCGACATGAATAGAGACGTCCAGCGAATTATAGACGATGACTTATATCGCGAACTTTTCCCAGAAACTTTGCTATCCGGCAAAAACGTAAAAACAATATCAACAACCAGATCATACCAACGAAATACTGAAAATTTTGAAATTGTAAACCATGTAGGTTATTATAAGTGCGCTGGTGTTGGTGGATCTATCACTGGTAAAAGATTCTTTTATGGTATTATTGATGACCCAATTCGTGGCAGGAAAGACGCTGAATCAGAAACCATTCGCAACGGTATCTATAATTGGTACAAAGACGACTTTTATACTAGACGACTTAATATGGATGCCCGTATATTGATCACGCAAACTAGGTGGCACGAAGACGATTTGTCCGGTCGACTCCTTGCGTTAGCAGCATCTAATCCGAAAGCGGAACAATGGACAGTATTAAAATTCCCAATGATCGCTGAATATCCACTAGAACCACAAGATCCACGGCAAGTCGGCGAAGCGTTATGGCCCGAACGTTTCGGAAATGCTGAGGAATTGGAAGCTACTAAAATTAGCGCCGGTTCTTATACTTGGGCGTCACTTTACCAACAGCATCCTAGCCCATCAGGTGGTGCCATATTTAATAGGGGCTGGTGGGGAATACCCGGTGACATCGATCCAACCCACAAAAACCAATTCTACATCCAAAAACCAAAAGACCTCGAATCCCATATGGATATCATAATACAATCATGGGATTGCACTTTCAAAGATGCGGAAGACACTGATTATGTCGTCGGTCAAGTATGGGGAAGAAAAAAATCCGACTTCTATTTACTTGATCAGGTTCGTGCCCAAATGGACGTCATTGCCACTATGCAAAGTATTACAACGCTTTCAACGAAATGGCCGACATCTTCCGCAAAACTAATAGAAGATAAAGCAAATGGTCCTGCAATAATAACAATGTTAAAACGGTCTGTACCCGGTCTTATTCCCGTTGAACCACAAGGCGGAAAGGTAGTTAGGGCTCGCGCAATTACACCATACGTGGAAGCCGGTAACGTATGGTTACCTATGCCACAAAACGCCGATTGGATACATGATTTTTTGGAAGAAGTTGCATCGTTCCCGGTTGGAAAAAACGACGACCAGGTTGATAGCATGACACAGGCTTTGTTTTACCTATCAACGTTTACTAATAATGTTTCTATTCCAACAAGGATTCCAAAAAGAGTTATAAGAACTGGAGGCGGCTGGACAGGATAAAACCATTCACAACAATTTCTTTTAACCTTTTAACACGTCCCCAAGTTCTGACATTTCTTCTATAATATAGAAAATATATTCATATCTACTTCCAATAGAATTAATATAACACCTTGTAAGAATATCTAGAACTGTTTTTCCAGTAAGTCCCCATATGTGTATATCATCGTTACCTTTACCTATTGTGCCGCCTTTTATTTTATAATCATTTAGTGAATGTTTTTGTACAATTCCATAATAATTTTCATTATATGGTGTATTCACATGGACCAGCACTATTTTATCATCTAGATTTTCCAGGTCATAAATTTTTTCCTGGGGATTCTTGAATGTTATCATTATGTCACCTACTAATTACTATCATTGTCTTCATTAACGTGAAATACTTTATCTGGTTTATTAAATACTTGCATATTAGACACCACCAAACAACTCAAAAAGTACTAATACAAACCATACAAATAATAATGCATACGTTGTAATTTTACCGTAATGTGTATCACGTCCATAGTATATAAATTTCACTATTTTTTTTGCTTTATTTGTGCCACATACAAAAAACTTACAAGGACCACACATACGTGTATTATATAAATTGTATAGTTCGTATTCAGACTTCATGAGGCCGATTTTTGATTTTGATTCAATACATAAGTCATGTCCTGTATAATCATTATCTAAAAAACTGGTTCCATATATCCAGGCAAAACCTCCTCTTTTTGTATTCACCATTGTCTTGCAATATAAATTTTCATATACATAAACAACACAAATAACCGTTCTACTATCATCATCCTCACTTATGTTCGGTATTTCTTTATATGGGTTATTAATTTCCTGGATCGTCGGATCTATTTTTTGCAGGTCTTGTAACGTTGCTATTGACTTTGTCATTTAGTTTTCACACCCGATATAACTTTTGGCTACTAAAGCAAATTTCATTCAAGACACATAACATTTCTTCCTTATTTCTTATTACATAAAACATTACATAATTATCGCCCATGGCAATTCGAAATTTCGATATTGTTTCTAGTATTGAATGTCCAGTAGTTACCCATGTTGTCATGTCTGGATCATAACGAGAATTTATGATTTGTGTCCCTCTTATTGCGTATTTGTTTTCACGAACCTTCACCACAATACCTACGAATTTTGAATAATTTGTTATCGTATGGATTAACACAATTTGTTTGGTTATGTCCTCTGAAATGTTAGGAATTTTTAACATTGGATTTTTGAATTTATAAATATCATCGATATGCATTTTTTCGTTTGGATTTTCCGATTGTTCTAGCATGTTCTTTAATTCATGAAAGTCCTTGGGTATTTTGTCTACGTCTTCAAGAATTAATTTAATTGTATCTTTCATAACGAACTGTTAGTTTTGCCTTTATTTATAACTTTTGGTAACTATTATTATAAATGTTTTTTAATAATTACTTTGCTATATAAACGTTTTAAGCGATTAAAATCAGTTTTAATTCAGGTAGTATTTTGATATTAAATAAAAAAGATCGTAGGTTTTTGCATTGATTTCCCCGCGATTTCGGACTCTAGTATATAAACTAAATGCTGAAAAATTAGGGTTTAGGGGAAAATATTTTCGCTCCCAATTTTTCTAGTTCGGTTCTTAATTCACTACTAACATCATACGCTTGCAATATGTTGTTAAGATCTAATCGGTTTTCTAAAACGTAATGAGTCGTAGACCAATCAATGTCCCGCATCTTATCATATTCTTTTATTAGAAGATCCATTATTGTATGACCGTTATTATAAGAATCTGTCCAAGTAACGGCAGTAGACCATTTATCATCATTATAACAGCTTTTGGAAGACCCTCGAAATGATAATGTGCCGTTTTTGTTTTTTATCATATAATTAAGGAACCTTTTTCCTTCTGGTGTAACCTTATATGCAATGATTATTTTATCGTTGATATCGGTTTCCAATATTTGTGGAATCTTAATTCTTGGATCACCAAAAATTTTCAATGTGACCACCTAGCTAGCATTCCTCTTTGATGTTTGATAGCAATGATTTCCTATACTCAGATTTCATGTATTTGAAAATACTTGCTATGTGAATAGCATTGTTGTCAACATGATATACGGCATCATAAATAACGCCGCAAATTCTTTCTTCTGTTTCCCTGTTTCCATCACAATGATAATTATAACCACCATAGGTTTGAAATATAGGCAATATACCTTCCTTTAATTTAAACATTAGTGTTTCGGGATAAGGCAAGTCAGATGAATTTTTTCCGGCATTCGTCATTATTTCATTACATAGTTCATCAATGAGCTTGTCTACTTTGTCTGCTTTTGCATTGGCTTCCCGGACTCGCCTATCGTGGTTTTCTTTCTTTCTTCTTGCAATTTCTTCCTTCAAAATATCACAAGATACTTGCTCAAGTGGCATGTTTTTTATTACTACGCATTCTTTGTTTTCGTTGCTTTTATTGCCAAACGGCCAAATTCCTAGTTTCATGGTACTCCCTTTAATGTTTTTATTGCGTTTTCATGGGCAGCGTGATACTGCTTATCCAACCAGTTACAATATGACCTGCTCGTAGCAAGGTTCTTTTCTAGCCTTTCATATTCTTTGAATAAATCCGGTAACAATACGGATACCCTATCCGCGAAATCCAGCATCAACGTTATACAAGCCGTACTATCTGTTTTCGGGTCCAGCATCTTATCTTGTGTTTCCTGGAAAAGTTTTTCAATGTTATCTTTTGTGGTCACGTTCGGTCACTCCAATTCTATATTCAATAAACTGCATTTATGACAATTATAATATACTCCTTTGTTGTCAACACCAGTAAATGCTATATATGAGAGGCATTGTTTTTTTATGCAAGCCCTTTGAATTACTGGGCATATTTTATCAAACCTTATATTATCATCTTCGAATACCCATCCATTTCTTTCATATGAAGCTTTAGAACGTTGATATCGTTCTTCCGCAGTTAACTGCATTTTATCGACACCCCTGCAATTCTAATAGCAAGCCGGGTAGCATGTTCATTATCCTGAATCATTTCAGACGTCACTTCAGGTCACCTCATTTCCCTCATCGAAAAGTTAGGAAACAAGGAAAATCTTGTCTCCTGGCTTTCCGGTGTTTTGGGGGCACATTATAAAACACTATGATCGTATTTAAGCTTTTTGGTTAACTGGAAGTTTCTCCCAGCAATCCATTAGTTCTGTTTTTAGATTTCCGGTAATATCAAAAGTATTTATTATTTTCAATAAGTCATTGTAGGATTCCACAATATAATGTATTGTTGTCCATCTCCTTTTTTCCATTTCAGTTTGTTTTTTTAATAATAAGTCCATTATTGTTTTACCATTATTGTATCTATCTTCCCATGTACTGACATCAACGAGCCAATTATCCGTCATACAATTTTTTAAATTACCACGAAACATAAATATTCCATCATTGTTTCTTATTACATAATCAATGAAATTGTTTCCCCCATCCGAAATGCTATGTGATATGATTATTTTGGTTTTGACGTCGTTTTCAGTGATTGGCGGAATTCTTTTAGATACGTCATAGTCAATAATTTTCATATTAGGAAGTTTTAACTTTATTGTACTTATAGTTTTTGGTTTTGAATATCTAATTATAGTTAAACTACGTATTGTCCAAAACCGTTATCGGTAAACGTCTCGAAATTTCTCTTAACCATATTGCAAAATTTTCACAAAACCAATATCCGTAAGTTGTTTAATAAGGTAATACGGTAAAAACTTTTACTATACTACTAAAGTTTTAAGCTCTTTATATTTTTTACTATAACTACTATATTACTATATAATCAATAACTACTAACTATATTTACTATATTACTACTATATATTTACTATATTACATAAGTATAAGTAAGTATAAAATATAAGTAAGTATAAGTATAAGTATAAGTAGTAGCTAGTGGTTTTTTAAAAAAACTGTATAAATATATTAATAATTACTATAAATATATTAAGTCAATGAAAATTGGGCAAAAACTATAAATACTAGGATTTTAGTTTACTACTAAAAAAACGTAGTATACTATGGATGGAATATACATGATGACAAAAACAATCAAATTAAATGATTCAACAAAGAATAGATTAAATAATATTAAAAAAGATGAAACTTATGATGAAACCATAAATCGTTTGATCGACTTTGTGGAAAGCATACAAGGAAATTTATTTGAAGAACCAGTAATAATAACAAAATAATAATTACAATAACATATTTTTTTCAGCCGTAAACTATTTATTCTAGTAAGTACTATATGTATGTGTAGAAAAGTGAGGTGACAAAAATGGAAGAAAATGATGTATTTAGTTTGGAATGCGTTGTCGGCACAATTGTTGGCATAATATTAAATGTGGTTATACTGGTATTATAAGGGAGGTCACCATGAAACAAACTAGGCTTGTAGAATTCCAAAGACCGGAATTTGGGGCATTACGAAAGCAAGACCGTGAAGCCATTTACCAGGCAGTGCGAAATCGATTTGGTCCTGATCATTCAATATCCATGTCAGAGCTTGAATATGAATACGAGAGGAAAACATGACAACCAATTCCGATTCCACGCTGTTTGGGATATGTTATGTGTTGTTTGTGATGGAAGTATTATTAATATTAGTTATACTTATAGCTTGTGCGATATTTCATTATTTTATTTGATATTTTTTATTTTTTATTTTCTTTAAGTTTTTTCCAAAGTTCTAATAATTCAGTTTCTAGCTCGGTATTTGTTATTTGATTTTGTTTTATGAAGGTTTTTAATTCTTTTTTGGATTCTATTACATAATATGACATTTTATAACCTCGTGGCAATAAAAGCTTATATTGCTTAATAATTACATCTAACATTGTTTTGCCCCAAGCATAATCATTGGACCATATTACATCATATCCATTTTTTATATCATGATCTTTTGTTATTATCATTCCATATTGATTTTTTATCATGTAATTCATAATTAATATATCATTAATATACATTTTTGATATTATTATTTTGGTTTTTATATCACTTTCTAAAAGAGGCGGAATTTTTGAAACAGGATCTGTAAATACTTTCATAGGAGTGTCTCCTTTTGTATGATTTCTTTGTGGTTTTTATTCCAATAATCTGTTAGTTCTCTTCCAAGTTCTTTGTCGGTTAGTTTCCATTTGGCAATGAAATCTTCTAGATCTTTCCTG
>JAKQEK010000008.1 GCA_029558535.1 Bacteroidota bacterium
GTCAACAAAGAACTATTGACTCTAGTTGCGTATTTCAGAAGTCAAGATATAATGGCATATCCCGCAAACGTTTACGGACTAAATGAACTATTGAAATTTGTTGGTAAAGAAACTAATTTGGATTGTGGAAAGATCACGACAGTTTCAAGTTCTTTGCATTGTTATGAAAGAGATTGGAAAGATATTTTGAAAGTTGTTTATCCACCCGAGGAAGCCATGTTGGAATTTGGAGTGTTACGAAGACGCAAAAACGTGTTACTGGAAAAGTATGGTGGGATTGCATGAAATATGTTTATTGTGTTGGCTATGGAAGTTACGAAGAAAGCGAATTTGAATATTTATGCAGTAATGAATGTTTAGATAAATATCAATTTAGATATATTGTTCATAATGCAGTAAATGATGTATTAAAAGATATAATTGAAGGTATAGATACAGATACAAGGATAGTTAACGAAAATGGACCATCATATCAGGATATTCACGATAAAGTAATAATAAAATTATTGGAAAAATATAATTTTACTAAACTAAATGTTCATGCGGAGTGGAGTTGTTTTGGATGGCCATCGATAACGGATAATAACGATTGGGAAAAGCAACGAGGTGACGAATTAAATAATTTATGTAATAATATTGATGAAGATATAAAACACGATATTAACAAGATGTGCGTACTAAAAGAAATGCACTGGAGAAAATTGTATGATTAAATTGACAGATCGTCCTAAAAATATTCCAAAAAATAAAATATTAATGAAGTGCGAATATTGCGGACGTTGGTGGTTAATATCAGAACGCGAATTAAATATTGTTGAAAATAAGGGAATGTTTCCGAGATGTGATTGTAAACGAGGACATTCTGACGATTTGGCGTATGTTTCGGGGATGAAATAATAATGAGATGGTTATTATATTCTGGACCGGATTGTAACAGATGCAAAATGTTGAAGAAGTGGATGCGAGATAACGGTGTTGATTTTAGACAGATGATGATTGATGAGGATTTTATTGTAGGAGATCTTATACGCGAAACTGCGAGACGTGGAAATGCTAGCATGAGTTTGCCGGTTCTAATTTCTGGAAATGTTTGTTATACAGAACGGCAACTTTGTTTA
>JAKQEK010000011.1 GCA_029558535.1 Bacteroidota bacterium
AAAATCATTCACAAGAAAAATGCCTTTATTTCATTTGTTATAAGCTCAGGATCAAAAGCCTGGCCAAGCAATTGACAACTTTTAAAATCCTCATTGCACATTGGAAAAATATAAACTCGATCAATTTCAGGATTGATTAAGTCCTCTATCTGACAGCTGAGCCCTTTGCATTTTGTGCGGCTTAATTCTCCCAAAAAAACAGAATATTGAACTCTGTAAATTCCGGCTTGTTCGCAGCATTTGGAAACTTTATTGCGGATTTTATCTTTAACGATATCATACATAACCCAGGTTAACATTCTTCATCTCCATTGTCCTCAAAATTGCTATTTAGGAAATTCTGTAATTTCCTGTTTACAGAGGTCTCAAGATAGTTTTCCCTTTTATCAATTAAGTAATTGGCAAAAGCATGAGCATCGGTTTGAAGCATATCAATGCGTTTACGGTTTTTATTGCGATAACGAATAATTTCATCAAAATGTTCTAATAACAAAGGAGCCAGGAATTTCTTGCCTACAGTGCTAAGTAAAACACCTTGATGAACCGGTTCAATATACTCAGGAGAAAATTTATGCCTGGAAAAAATATAAAATACCGGCTCATCCACCAAAATACGATAGGGCTCTATAAAATCAAAGACAAAGGACTTTTTATTGTAATTATCACTGTGCAAAAGACCCAGATAGGGATCAAGACCAGCAATAATCAAAGCTCTCTCCACTTTAGAATATAACATACCATAACCATAATTCAGCATAGCATTAAAAGCATCTTTAGCGGGACGCGAACTTCTACCCGAAAATTTATAGGCATCCGAAATAAGCTCTGCCAAAATAGAAAAGTAATTTTTGGACGCACCTCCTTCCCAACCCATAAAAGAACCCGAAACTTCTTCCAATTTGCCTTCTGCTTGCATTATACAAATGGCTGCTTCCTGCATATTTTGCATCCGGGTTTGAAAGATACTTTTATTACAATCTCGCTTGGAAATTAAACGCTGTACAAAACGATACTGATTCATTATTTTAATGGCAACCCAATTTTTAATAAATTG
>JAKQEK010000014.1 GCA_029558535.1 Bacteroidota bacterium
TATTCCATATTGGTCAGCAATACTGTAAGCATGCCAACCAAAATAGTATGTATTTGAAGAACCCGGAGTAAAATCAACACTTACAGATTGATAAGTCGTATAGGTAAAAGAAGGATTATCAAAAAGCTCAATAGCCATTCCTGCTGAGCTTTGACTTGTTCCATAATGAAGTTCAAGCTTTTCAATTCCAGAACTACTGTTTGCCCTATATTTAAATTCAATCCTATAGGACACACCACCGGTTAAACTGAACCCTGGTGAAAAAGCCCAGTCATTTAGAGCAACTGAACCATCCCAACTAATATACATACAATTAGGCGATGAACCCGGATATGTTGTTGATGTCATCCAATCATCACTAGGTGCACTATTATCTTCAATTATCCAACAGTTTGGCAATGACGGAGTAGAAACAGCATCAAAGTTCTCTGACCATGGTAAAGAAGTTATTGGTGCACATGCACATGAAGTAGTAATAAATGCATAGGTCCCAGTATTTGTTCCTAAACTTGCGTTAGCTGTAACTACGGTACAATTCCCAGATATACTTTCGCCATTAGTAATGCCATTTAAAACAATCGAAAATTCAATACTTTTCTTAACTTGTGCCGGTGCACTAAAAGAAATCTGAGTTGCTGTAACAGTAGCACCAGAAATTGCAATCCCTTTAAATGTACCACCAGTAAATGTACTCGCATCTGTTCCTGATGGAAATGTTATTGTTACACTATGCCCAATATTGATTTGATAATCAGCAGAGTTGCCTACCGTTTGAGTAAAAGTATACGTGGAAATAGTACAACCTGTATTATTCGAAAGAGTTAATGACATAGAACCAAATGTTGAATTTGCGCCATAAGAACCTAAGCCAAAAAATATAAGAAAAAGAATAAAACTCACAAATAATATGTATTTAATATTATTCAAACTCTCTATAAAAAAGACTAATCTATTTCTTATAATACTTCTCATAAAACTCATCTTTTTCTTTTTCGTGCTGCATCTTCGATTCTTCCTTTTCGCTTGCAGGTATAGGTCCATAAGGATGACCTGCCATCCACATAGAGAACCTTTTTTCATAAACTCTTTCTTGTTCCGCATTACCATCCTTTATATAGACAGGAGCAGGATGATAACAACTCATGTCATAATCTTGGAAATCCTGAAAGACCGGAGGAATATCCAATACTTCATTAAACTCAGGATACTCTGCATACCAGTCAGTAACTGATTTGTTAAATAAAGCAATGTCAATGTCCTTATTCCCAGTATATGTAAAAGAAGGAAAAGAATAATTTTCTCTAAAATAAACAATCAAATCTCTCTTCCATACTTTATTGTCATAAATATTATTCCCAGTCGAAACATATTTCACCAAAATTCCTAATTCTTCAGCCTTTTGCACTGAATATTGATCATTCTGAGCAAATGATGTATGAATCATGGCAAAGAAAAATATATATAATAAAAAAACAAATGTATATTTCATAAAATTACATTTCTAATTCTGTATGTATTATTACAAAGATATACATATATTTTATAGAAGTCAATTATATTTATCAAATTTATACAACACATATTGTTTATAAACAGCTCTGTTTTATATATTTAGCACATATTTTTATATTTTCATTTTTACTTTTAGTATTTAATGACTATGTGGTTATTGTTTCACTGTTTATAATTATTCAAGTTTTTTTATATTACTGTCAATAACTCTTCTCAAATAATGAATTAAAATATCTCACTACTAATAATCATTTGTTGAAAACTGTCAGGTAAACTATTGAAATTTAATCAATCTCTAATCATATTTTTTGTACATTTGCTATTTAAAAATAGATATCAAATGGCAAAAGACAAGAAAGTAAAAACAACAAAACCGGAGCAAACCAAATCGAAGATATTTATACTTGATACTAACGTGTTATTGCATGATTTTAAATGTATTTTTAAATTTGAGGAAAATGATGTAGTTCTCCCGATTGTTGTCCTCGAAGAGCTTGACAAATTTAAAAAAGGTAATGATCTGATAAATTTCCACGCGAGAGAATTTACCAGAACAATTGACAGTTTGTCAGGAGATGATTATTTTAAAGAAGGAGTAAGCCTTGGCGAAGGACTGGGCAGATTATTTATAGAAACCGGTAAGCCTTTTTCGGAAGAATTACAAAATAATTTTCCGGAGCATCGTCCCGACCACATGATTTTAGCAATAGCTGAATATTACAATAATAATCATTCAGACAGACAAATAATACTTGTAACAAAAGATATTAATTTACGGGTAAAAGCAAAAGCATTAGGAATAAATGCAGAAGACTACAAACATGACCATGTAGAACATCTCGAAAGACTAAACAGAGAAGTTATAACCGTTGAAAGCCTTGGTAAAGCAACTATAAACAGTCTTTACGAAAAAACCGAAGGTATACCTCTTGAAGATTTGGAGCTTGAAACCACACCTCATTCAAATCAATATTTTATATTAAAAAACGGTTCCTCAAGTGCATTGGCTCATTATAATCCGAATTCAAAGAATGTCGAAAGAGTTTTAAAAACTACTGTTTATGGTATAGAACCGCGAAATGCTGAGCAAGCATTTGCAATAGACGCTCTTCTGAGACCGGAAGTAATGCTGGTTTCATTAACCGGTAAAGCCGGCACCGGAAAGACTTTGTTAGCTCTCGCAGCAGCATTACATCAGAAAAAAGATTTCCATCAAATTTTTCTGGCTCGTCCTATTGTATCACTTTCAAATAAGGAAATGGGTTATTTGCCTGGTGATGCAAAAGAAAAGGTTACCCCATACATGCAACCGCTGTTTGACAATTTATCTGTAATAAAGCATCAGTTTAAACCCCAAAGCCCAGATTTTAATAAAATAGATGAAATGCTTCAAAGCGAAAAACTTCTGATTGAGCCTTTAGCATATATCCGTGGCAGAAGTCTTTCAAAAGTATTCTTTATAATTGACGAAGCTCAAAATCTTACACCTCACGAGATAAAGACTATTATAACAAGAGCCGGCGAAGGAACAAAACTGGTATTTACCGGTGATATCGAGCAAATTGATTCCCCTTATCTTGATGCAAGATCTAACGGATTATCTTATTTGACTACGAAAATGAAAGGGCAGGATATTTTTGCTCACGTTAATCTTGTTAAAGGAGAAAGAAGTTTTCTGGCAGAACTGGCAAGTAACTTACTGTAAGATATCTGAAATTGATGAAAAAAGTTGCAGTTGTAATATTAAACTGGAATGGAAAAAATTTTCTGGAGAAATTTTTACAAAATCTTATTAATAATACAAGCAACGATTTAGCTGAAATATGCATCATTGATAACTATTCAACAGACGGATCCGTTTCATATTTAAAAAAAGATTTTCCGAAAATCCCACTTGTAGAATTAGATAAAAATTATGGCTTTGCAGGAGGTTATAACCGGGGATTAAAAGAAATTGAGTCTGAATATTTTTTGCTGCTTAATTCAGATATTGAAGTTCCTCAGGATTGGTTAATGCCATTGCTGAATTTAATGGAGAATGACTCTTCGATAGGCGTTTGCGGACCTAAATTATTGAATTACAATGACAAAAATTGTTTTGAATATGCCGGTGCTTCAGGCGGTTACATAGACAAATATGCCTATCCGTTTTGCAGAGGCAGAATTTTCGAGCATTGTGAAACTGATACCGGACAGTATAATGACATTGCTGACTGTTTCTGGATAAGTGGAGCTGCATTTATGATTAAATCCGAGCTGTTTTTTAAAGCCGGTGGTTTTGATGACAAGTTCTTTGCTCATCAGGAAGAAATAGATTTGTGCTGGAGAATACAGAATTTAGGCTACCGAGTGGTTATTCAACCCGAAAGTACTGTTTATCACATTGGAGGTGGTACTTTGCCAAAATCAAATCCTTTTAAGACATTTTTGAACTTTAGGAATAATCTTTTCCTAATTGAAAAGAATATACCTAGATATAAAAGAAATAAAGTAAAATTTGTCAGATTATTTACCGATCAGATTGCTTTGTACAGAATGATTTTTCAAGGTAATTTTGCTGAAGCATTTGCAATAATAAAAGCATATTTTCATTTTTGGTATTATTCAAAACAAATGAGTAAGCAACGCAAAATTATTAAGCCAAAGTCTGTAAAATACCTCAAGGGATATTATAATCATAGCATAGTAAAAGATTTTTTTCTGATGAAGAAAAAGAAATTCAGCGACCTGAATTTTGATCAATAAGAGCTTGAAATTCTGACAAAACCATTGCAGTTGCACCCCAAACAATTTTATTATTAAGCATATAACAAGGAGCATTTATTTCCATTTCTCTGACAGTTATCTTTTTGGATGTTTCAGAATTTAATAGTTCGAACAAATCAGCTATAAAAATATTTTTTACTTCCTCTGGACACATTTTAAATTTGGGTACAAAATCAATTGAACAAATAACAGGAGTTACCGAATAGCCACTAATTGGAATTTGTACCGGAGTTAAACTGCCGATATAATTACTTCTATCTATTTTAACGCCTATTTCTTCTTCTGCCTCCCTTATTGCTGTTTCAATAATATCTGCATCGGTTTTTTCCTTTTTGCCCCCCGGAAAAGCTATTTGTCCAGAATGAGGACCAGCATCAGGCATACGTTCAATTAAAACAGTCTTGTGAATTCCTTGTTGTTCAAAAATCAAAATTAAAACCGCTGCTTCATTTAAAACTACTTCATAATTAAAATACTCCGGTTGATTTTTCGGGAACTCGGGAATCATTCTTTTTTGAGCTTCAACACCGGGTAAAGGTTTTTGAAGAGCAGACTCTAAGAATCCCTCAATTGAAATTATATTAAAACCTAAAGACACCAAACTATATATTTAAATATTTTACAACAAAATTAAGTAAAGTTTATAGAAAGTCATTCATTGTAAGAAATTTTATTTGATACTTACAAAAACAATAAGTGTCTTTTTTTTATTATTTTTGCTTTAAGACTAACTGTAAATTTAGTAATCATGAAAAATCAAGGAGCTCTTATTTTTGTAATTTGTTGTCTAACAGTATTATCAAATACAGCTTTTTGCCAATGCGACTGTTATGGGGAATGGGAATATGTTCCAAATAGTGGAACGATGTTTACTAATGTATTTGAAAACGACTTCGAATATGAATATATGGAAAAACTGACAATCAATGAAAATTTGCCAAATATACTAATTGAAAAAGATGTCATATATTGTGATTATTATGTTGTAGGAGAATACAATAGTGAAACAGGATGGGAAATGTCAAGAACTCCCAAATATGAAGATGGATTTATGTTTCTTGATGGGAACAACAACAGAATTGCTCCTTCTTCTGGGTACAACTGTTTTAAAAGAATTGGTAGTGTTCAACTTTATCCCAATAATTACAAAAATATATACAAATCGCTTGATGTACTAGGCAGACTAAAAGAAGACACGAGATTTATTTCAAATTGTGATGAATATACCACTCCTAACGTGCTTAGTTATTTTAACTGCTGCACAGGAGACTATATAATTATAGATAATTATGGCAATGGTAGTGGAGAAATAAAATATTTCAAATATGTAAAAAAAGGTGAACAGGTTAAGAGTTCTTACGCAATTAAAGCAGGTTCCAATCCGAAAGAGATTAAAACAGATGGTAAATCAACCACAGAAATTAATGCTCAGCTTTATGAATTTATTGATGGGGTTGAAAGCTCCGGCAAACCGGTTTCGGGGAAAGTTCTAAATTTTCAAATACTTGACCAGTATGGCAAAACTCCGGGGAGCTTATCTGCTTCAACTGCTATTACCGATGAAAATGGAATTGCAAAAGTTATTTATAAATCCCCTGATGCGGCTAGAATAGAAGATTCGCTACATTTAATTAACACAGCTACAATTAAAGTCAGTCAAAATGATTTTAACATAGAAGATATTGTTTACATTAATTTTGTTTCGGATCGGGCCAAAGTGTTTGTTGAGCCTTCTAACGGTTTGATTTCAAGTTATGGCATTGTACCTCCCGATAAAAGATATCCCGCAAAAATCAGAGTGTATTTTGAAAATGAAAATCTCGAACCCAAAACAAATGCAGAAGTTTATGCTGAAATAAAAGGAGAAAAAACTGTTGGTAAATTAAGGGCAAAAAACGGAACAGAATCTAACAAGCTAACTCTTAGTACTGACAATTCAGGTTTCGTTGAGTTTTACTATTTCTATTCATTAAATGAAGTTTCTGATAATCATATTATTGAGGAGATTGAGATTAAAACGACAGATATGGTAAAACCCGTAACAGCGAAAATTTCGATTGGATTAAATCTGGTAATAGAAAAACTCGAAAATAAATATGAGGGAAAAGGAGTAATAAATGCAGGTGAACAGATTCCGATTATGATAAAAATAAAAGATATTTGGAATCCCGACGCAGATCTGAGCGAAATTATAAATTACTGGGGAATTGGAGGAGATCATGGTAATGACAAGCTTTACTTATATCTGGAAATTAAAAATAATTCATACATACCTGAATATTTAATGGATTATTTAAGAGAAAGCCGTTTTCCGGAAAAGCCTTTTAAAGACAAGGTTGAAGTAAGAAGTTTCAAAGATAAGAAAGAGTATAATATTCTATGGATATCCGAATCATCTTTAAACAAATACGGCTATCCAGTTGTAACACCATCTGCAACAGGCAATCACTATTATGAAGCTGAAATAAAGCTTACAGATCAAAATGGGCAAGAAATACTCAATACAAAGAATTCTTTAAAGAAGTCTTATTTTAATCTTACAACCGGACTAGCAGCCGATGCAATTTATATTTATTTTATTCAAAATCCTTTAAAACCACAGACACGGGAAGCAGAGGTTTTTGCATATGCTCTAAACTTAATGGGTATGGGTACATTAATTTCTGTTGTTGACGCAATGGATGCAATAAACAAAGGAGATACAGATGCCCTGTATAATACAATTTTTTCAGAAATAAAGTCATACTTTTTTGATTTAGCGAAAGATAAATCTCCCGATTTTAAAATAACTATGGATGCTTATTCCAGAATTTGCATTGCTGAAAATATTGTTGAAGAAATGAAAAGGTATGTAAAAGACATAGACAAGGATTATGATAAACTATTGAGCAGACTAGTCACAAGTTTTGATGGAAAAACCGAACAATTAATAATATTAAAAGGTAACGGAAATCAAAAACTCAGTATATTAGATAATACGGATAAAGGAGAAGAAGGCGTTAACCTTTTTAAAGGGAAAATTAATATTAAAATAGACGGCGTTGATGACAAAACAAAAGAAAATGTATCTAAAATAATCAAGCCAAAAGATAAGTTTATTGAAGTGCCTGCTTATGAGAACAAACTCTATTACGATAATGAAAAAAGGATTAGTTCTTTAAAAAGTGGAAACCATTCATTCTATATTATTCCTACCGGTATGGAATACCAAATTGAAAATACTGATCAACAAAATGTATATTAAATTATTGTTTTTAAAATTAGACACTCAGAATAAAAGCAAACTAAATGAATCCATGACTCACTAGTTTAAACGATAGTTTATTTTCTCACCTTTCTTATAAAATCTTCTACTTCGGGTACTCCACCCTGATACACCAGATAACCATTATATGGTTCACGTTCTGTAATTTCATCATTTATCGGCGTAAGCATAAGCTTCTTGACTTCTTCCGGATCATCCGTTTGTCCTAATGCCCAACTTAATTTTATATATCCTACTTCGGGTAACATATTACCGGCAGGAATAATGCCCATCGCCATCATATCACGACCTGTATCATATACGTACATTTGCACATATCCCCAAATCGTTTGCAGTGTCATATACATATGAACTCCCGCAGCATGTGCACGTCTTATAGCCGGATAAATTTCCTTGTTAACGTGACCTAATCCTGTTCCGACAATAATAATTCCCTTGTATCCTGCATCTACTATAGCATCAATTACGTCCGGCTTCATTCCTGTATAATAATATACCATCGTAACTTTGTCGCTGAAATATGGTTTAATAATTACATTTCTGTCGTTACGCCGCTTATTGTAATCTTTCTTTATTGGAGTTACCCCTTTTGTTGTAACCATTGCTACAGGGGTGTCGCCAATTGTTCTGAAGGTAGAACGATATGATGAGTGCATTTTTCTTACTCTTGTTCCTTTGTGTAACAAACCATACTCATCAGAAGTAGGCCCAAACATACAAACCAGCACTTCGGCAATATCAGAAGTCCCAGCAGTTTTCATTGCATGCTGCAGGTTTAATGCTGCATCGGAGCTTGGGCGATCTGACGAACGCTGTGAACCCACAAGTACAACAGGTACAGGTAAGTTTTGACACATAAATGTCAACACTGCTCCCGTGTGATGAAGGGTATCTGTGCCATGACCAATAACGATACCATCAATTCCATTTTCAATTTCTCTGCCTATCGCTTTTGCCAGTTCAATATATTGCTGTGGACCCATGTTCTCACTAAAAACAGCAAAAATCTTTTCAGTATCAAGATTACAGATATCTGCAAGCTCGGGCACTGCCCCGTACAATTCACCGGGTGAAAAAGCAGGAATTACTGCACCTGTTCTGTAATCAAGTCTTGATGCAATTGTTCCACCCGTTCCAAATAGTTTAACATGAGGCAATCCTTCGGTATATGGAAACTGCTTTTCGGGAATTGCATAATTGGCTTTTTTATAGCCAACTTCTTTCATGTCAATAATTGTATTTATATCTATTCCGATATTATAACCGGTAATAACCTTCATCACAATATGCTCATCATCATCATTAGAAGACCTCGGCAAAATTGTACCTTTAAATTCGCCCCTGGTTGTATTCATTTCTGCCTGTCCCCAAACACGAACATTAAATTTTTTCAACACGTCAAGAGAACGTCCTTTATACCCCTGAAAAAAATCTGTATTCTCCATTATAAAATATATTTCAATTATTTAATACTATTTTCAACCAATGATTTCAATTCTGACAAATTAATATTACCTATTGCCAATGGTCTGATCTTGCCCATAACCCAATCTGTTTTGTTTTTTGGAGTATTAACTCTTGCTTCTTTATCAAATTCAGAACTTAAAACTTTTATCTTCGAAATCAAATCTTCCTTACTATACTTTTTAAAGTTTATTGTTTTAAGAACAGATTCAAAATCTTTTTCAGGATATTGATATACTTCAGGTAACATCATTTCACCCAAAGGACTTTGGAAGTTATTTTTCAAGCAGAATTGAATCATTTCTACAATCCTGGCATATGTAAAACCTTTTGCTTGATTGTAATGTCCTTCAACAAATTTCAGATTATGTCCGAACAATACTCCCGCCTTTTTTGGATCTGCACCGGACTCTATTGCTTGTTTGATATATGGAAATAAATTCTTACTTAGCAAATAATGATAAGTGTCTTCCGGAATTCCCCAAGCTATAAATTGTGCAAGTCTATCCGAAATGTCATCCGGTATATTTTTACCTAAATTATCAATATGCTCTTTTGTCAATGGAATAGGCATTGAGTCGGTATCAGGATACATTCTGTCAGCACCCGGAAGTACACGTTCAAAAATAGTTGTGCCGTTTTCGAATGATTTTCTGGTTTCATTCGGAACACATTGAAAAGCCATTTTACATCTCTCTTCAATAGTTTCAAGAGCGCAGGCAATGTCAGCTTCAGGTCCCCAGAAAACTATAATTGCATCTTTTTCGTCATTAAAAGACAAATGCTTTTTAATAACGCTGTAATCTGCTTCGGTCAATACCTGCTCTTTCATTTCCGAATGAATCATATTTGGTTTTTCGATACAGGCAATAACCTTAAGTCTGTCTGAAATTTCTTGAGCAAACATTATATCAGGCTGGTTAAACCAAGATAATATTCCTTTAAAATCTTTAAGATTTACCGCGAGAATTTTATATCCGTTATCTTTTGCATATTTAATGGCCGGATAATTATTAGTAAATTCATTTAAATCCAAATAAGCATACTCAATTTTCCATGCATCAATATCCTTAACCCTATTTAATAGTTCGTCTTTCATTCTAAGCAAAGACCACTGTCTGTAACACTCATTATGAGTCAGTTCAGGAATCCAGTTAGTATGAGCAACACCTTTTATCTCAACTCTTGTTCCACCTTTACAACTAACATTTACATCCTCACGCCCTGCTCCCATTCCTGTTCTAACTTTTCCTGTAGAACGATTCAAAAAGCGTATATAATCGCAGGCTTCTTTAACCTCATCGGGGTTAACCATATCGGGATAAGTAACGGTTTCAATTAATGGCATACCAAGACGATCAGTTTTATAAATCCTTCGGTGACCGATATCACTAATTTCGCGGCACGAGTCCTCTTCGATACTTAATTGTATTAGTCTGACAACTTTATTTTTAAGTTGGATTTCTCCCTCCACACCAAGAATTGCAGTACGTTGAAAACCGGTTGGGATACTTCCGTCAAGATATTGTTTTCTTGTTATATGAACTTCTCCAACAACATTAAATTTACTTAAAATCGTAATTTCAAGTGCGATATCCAATGCTTCTCTGTTTATTAAAAAAGGAGGAGTATCATCAACCTCATAAGTACAGGCATTTTCGTTATTTATACGATATACGATTTCCTTTTTTGTTTTAAACTCCATTAGTGCAGTACCATCATACTCGCCCAATTCACTCAAAGTCGGACGCATGTGTCTAATAACTTCTGCATCATATTCGTCATCTCCATGAAAAATTCCGGCAGGACAATGACAAAATAGTTTTTTCTTTGTTAATAATTGCTGGTGCACTTCTAGTCCCGACATAAACCCGATACGATTGTAATCGTCCTGTGTAGCTTCTTTCCGCGGTACATACCCAATCTTCTTCATTGTTGCAAGATAGTTGCTGTAAGGATCAAACTGATTTTTCATTATTTAGAAAAGTTTTAAAAATTAAAAGTCCCAAATTTATATTTTGTTTAGGATAAAAACAAAATATATTTTTCAACCGTCAAATTATAATACAATTTGAAATAGACAATATATATACTCATATCTTAAAGTTGTTAAATTCTTCAATTGATTGAAGATTTTAATATCTTTTCCGTTTTATTGCTGGACTTTACAACCCCGTTTACAGATTTCAAATCAGCCAAATGGCATATTTAGGACTCAATACTCAAAACCTACTCAACTTCGTGTTTTGAATAATTATATCCGGCTTTTTCGTATCTGATAAGCATAAGTTGAAGTCGTTTTTTAAAATCTGCATACGAAGTATCTCGATTGATCCCGACTTGTCCCTTCGAATTTTAGCACAGCCTTAAGTGCTTGAATATCTGCAATATACAAATTAAAACATGTGTTTTTGTCACACTAAGGCAGTTCTTGAAAAATATTTCAAGTAAATAATAGCTGGTCAACAGCTAACAAAATTCGCTTCATTTATTTATATCAAACTTTTTTTCTTAACAAAAAAAGTTACAAAAAAGTCAAGGCAAACCGATGCTGCCCAACGCACCTCGAGACGAAACAAAAGAATTGTAAGTCGACCTTGACCTAAAACAAATGCCATTCCCCTTTGGCCAGTACTCAAATATTTGTTTTAGAGAACGACACCGATTGTAAATTTGTAAAAGTCTAATCTTCGCATTTATATTGCTCGATTATACTTAACAAATTTATCATCGGCACTTTACATGTCGGCTCGACACAATTCTAATTGTTTCGCTCTCACCGCTTGAGCTGCCCGCCGTTTTGCCCGGCCATCCCGCGGAGCATTGAATACTGTTTTGTCGCTTTACAATTCTGATTAAAAAAACGCACTAATTGGGACAAGTCTGGAGCGACCTTAATTTGTCGCACTAATCCGGACAAGTCAGGAGAAATAAAAAGATTTGACTCTTTAACTTCGATAAACGGTTTTTTCCTTTAACAAAACTGTTTTATAATATGTAAATAGATATTTGAAATTTACTTTCTTATAGATATCTTTGTTACACTAAATTTGTAAACTTAAATCATTTAGATATGAAAAAAATATTAATTGCAACAGAGAAACCTTTCGCTAAAGAAGCAGTAGAAAACATTGAAAACATAGGTAAAAATGCCGGTTACGAAGTAATTAAACTTGAGAAATACACTACAAAAGAACAACTACTCGAAGCAGTTGCCAGTGTAGATGCAATGATTATCAGAAGTGACATTGCCGATAAAGATGTTCTAACAGCAGCAAAAAACCTAAAGATTGTTGTAAGAGCAGGTGCAGGTTTTGACAATATTGATTTAGCAGCAGCAACAGAGAATAATATTGTTGCTATGAATACTCCCGGACAAAATTCGAACGCTGTAGCAGAATTGGCTTTTGCTATGATGCTTTATTCTGCAAGAGGTGGTTTCGATGGAAAAACAGGGACTGAATTAAGAGACAAAACTCTTGGAATTCATGCTTACGGTAATGTCGGAAAATATGTTGCTCAAATTGCCAAAGGATTTGGAATGAAACTCTATGCTTTCGATCCTTTTATTAAAGACAGCGACATCGAAGCAGACGGAATTATTCCTGTTCATTCTGTAGAAGATCTTTACAGAAATTGCCAGTATGTTTCATTGCATATTCCCGCAAACGATAAAACTAAAAAGTCAATAAATAAAAATCTGATGGGATTAATGCCAAAAAATGCTGTTCTTGTTAATACCGCCAGAAAAGAAGTTATTGACGAAGATGGTTTAATTGCAATAATGTGTGAGAGACCTGATTTTAAATACTTATCTGATATAGCTCCGGAATGTGCTCATATCTTCGAAGAGAAATTCCCTAACAGATATGTCTTTACTCCTAAAAAAATGGGAGCTCAGACCGAAGAAGCAAACATAAACGCAGGTATAGCTGCTGTAAATCAAATTATTGCTTTCTTTGAAAAAGGAGATGTGAAATTTAAAGTAAATTAAATCTCAAATAACAAAATACAAAAAAAAAAGCTGTTTCTTATTGAGGCAGCTTTTTTTAACGGCTGCAGCTTGGCACAGTAGCGGGTTTTAAACTACAAATGTTTCAAACCGCTGACAAAGTTATAAAAAACTACGGTCAGTGAGCATGTCGAACTGATGTTTTTGCTACTTTTTCAGCCCGCCATTGAGCAAAGCCTTGCTGTTAGCGTTTCGTTGTTTTCATTTGGATACCCGCCATATTTAAGTATAAGATTCATTCTTTTCAATAAAATTCAATGGTGCAAATGATTCAATATTGGTGCAATTATGATGCAATTGGTGCTATTATGATGCAATTTAAAGTTTATAAAATGAACCCGCTCCTTTTGTTTCGGAAGATTTGAAAATATCTTTTTCAACCAACTCTTTTAAATCTCTTGTTGCAGTCATTCTTGCAACTTCAACCAATTCTTGATATTCCTTATTTGTTATTTTCCCTTTTTCTTTAACGAATAAAACGGCTTTAATTTGACGCTCATTCAGTCCTAATCTTGAGAGATTATCTGAAGTGTATTTATCTTTGTGTAAAGTTACAGAAATTCCTCCAAATTCAGTTGCAAATGTAGGTTCAGGCAAATTAGCTTTCAGACATTCATTAATGATGTTTATAGTGCCTTTCCCCCATGCTTCAATTAGTCCTCCCTTAAAAAATACGGAGGCAATAAGCGGATTGTAGGGTCTTGAAGAATGACGTTTTTTTAAACTCTCAACTGTATAACCATAGGGGAGTTTGCCCTCATTCCAAATGATAATTTTATCGTTATATACGCTAATCTGTATCGGAGCTCCGGTATATTCTCTGTGAACAATAGCGTTAATAATTGCTTCTCGAACCGCTCTATATGGGTATTCCCAGTTTTCGATGCGATGCAAACCTTCATATGAAACAGGGGAAATTAAAAATTTCCTATCTAAAACTTCAAGCGTTTTGTCTGCAAGCTCAAAAATGTTAGATTCAATAACTTCCTGAAAAAGAAGGTCATCGTCAGTTTTGCCAAAACGTCCAATTTTTACGTATGCATTTATGAAAAAACGACAAGGGTTTTTCCCAAAAAGCAAGATTCCTGAACGTTTCATTTTATTGTTTTCAAGAAGCAGAAGATTTTCAAAAATATTTTCTATGTCATTTTCTTCTTCAATAAATGGGAGTCTTTTACTTCGAACAGCTGCTTTTTTAAAAACTTCAATTGCCTTTTTGTCAATGTCTTCAAAATTTGCTCGAGATTCAATTACATCGTCCCATGTTTTTCCTGATTTTTTTAGTAAAAACTCATTAAGAGCTTTCCCTTTAAGCTCTTGTTTTGTGCTTCCGCTCCTATAAAAATACTTTCCTTGAAACGAAACAGCTACATCATATGGATTTACTTCAATTTCAATATAATATTTTCCAGACTTTTCATGAAGATTAATGTCACAAATTATTCCTAAATGATTTTGAATTTTGTTCGGGATTTCTTCTAACAGTTTTTCATATTTTTGAACACCAACCACCTCTCCTTGATCATTTTTCCCAATAAAAAGCTTTCCTCCTTGTGCATTTGCAAAGCCACATATCCATTTAAGATACTCGTCTTTCCAGATTTCTTTCCACTCAATATTTTGCTGTTCGTTCATTTTTTAATTGTATAACCGTACCATTTGGATTTTTCTTCAAAGTTATAAAATATTTATAAATCATCAAAAGGCGATTTTATGTTTTGTAAACTTCCCCGCTATCGCTTTTTGCACTCAATTTATTTTAGGACGGGTCACGGGACTTTGTAACGGAGGCAAGTAGGCTATCGTAGCCCTGCCTTTTACTCCGAGTGGGGATAGCAGGGCTATGGAGCTTACTTGCTGTTACCGCCTGGCATTTTTTAGTTCGTAATTTGTGCTTCTTCCACCGCTTGCTTCTTTTTGTAAAATATCCTTCTTCATTAAATCTTGAATATCTCGAAGAGCAGTATCCTGTGAGCACTTGTTGATTTTCGCCCATTTCGATGTCGTTAACTTTCCATCAAATCCACCAAGTAGTCTGTTTATTATTTTTTGCTGTCTATCATTGAGAATTGTGGTAGAATGGTTTTTCCAAAATTCTGCTTTGTGAAGTATTTTAGATAAAATTTCTTCGGTGGAGTCAATAGCATTTATTAAACATTGCAAAAACCACAAAATCCATTCTGAAATGTCTGAATTTCCTTTTTGTGTTTTTTCAAGTTTTTCATAATAATGTTTCCTTTCAACTCTAATTTGTGCAGACATACTGTAGAATCGCCTGACACTTTTGTCAGAACGTGCTAATATCATATCTGTAATTGCTCTTGTAATCCTTCCGTTTCCGTCGTCGAATGGGTGAATTGTCACAAACCACAAATGAGCAATAGCTGCCTTAAGAACTAAATCTATTTCATGCTCGTTTTCAAACCAGTCCAAGAATCTGTTCATTTCTGGCTCTATCCTGTCTGAGCTTGGAGCCTGATAGTGAACTTTTTCTTTTCCCATAGGTCCTGACACAACTTGCATAGGTCCAGTCGAATCTTTTCTCCAGTCGGCAAGTGTGATTTTATATAGATTGCTCCATCCTGAAGGGAACAGTGCTGCATGCCAACCAAATAATCTGTCTTTACTCAAAGGTGCGTCATATCTTTGAGTAGCATCAAGCATCATTTCAACTATCCCGTCAATATGACGTTCCGATTCCACTGCTCCTGCGATGTCAATTCCTAACCGACGAGCAATTGAAGAACGCACTTGTTCAATATCTAAAAATTCACCTTCAATTTCTGATGATTTAATAACATCTAAAGTAAGGGTGTTTAATACCGCTTCATTTTGTAAATCGAAACCAAGCGATTCCATTTTCCCCAATAGTCTTCCTTGTAGATTTCTAACTTCACCAAGTTTTATCATCACTTTTTTATTGTCCCAAGTGAAGTCAGTCCAGTTTTCTTTCTCGTGTATATAAATTTTCATTCTCCGCAAATTATGCGACAAATATACTACTTATTCTCCGCAAAAGAAATTTTCTACGCAAATATTGCATAGATTACGAGAGTTAATCTCCGCACTATCGTTTTTTTGCTTGGCGGTAACTCGTTTATAAAAACGTTTTTCCCGTTTTTATACAACCAAAATAGCTGTTTATATACGATTCCCCCTCTTTATTTTTTATTTCAAATATACAATTCTTTTGAAATCATTCAAAATTATGACATTTTTTAACTCTCGTTTGTAAGAATAGCAAAATGTATTAAAGGAAGTGCCAGCAGTATTGTTTTTGAATTAGTTCGAATTAAAACAACCAGTTCATGCCAATATAAACGCCCATTTTGCCATCGTCTTTTTTAACGGGAAAACCTATATCGGCTGCAATTACAAAATTCTGGTTCATTGCCAGATGCAAACCGCAACCATAGGTCAAATGCGGAACTTCTTTGTCCGAGGCAAAAAATAAACTCTGATCTATGTCGTCCGGAATACCGGTTTTGTCAATATCAAACTTCTGAATTACCATTCCGGCATCTAAAAACGGATTTAATGCTGCATACCAGTTTTGTTTTAAGAACATAAATCTTGCAAACTTATATCTGAATTCGAAATTACCGAAAACCATCCCCTTTCCTACCGTACGATTTCTAACCATTCCTCTCACAGACTTGCTGCCACCCAAACCATCAACAGTAGAAGAAGGCATATAGGAATATATCATATAAGGCATTAAATAAAAAGGCACATCGCCATAAACAACCCCCTGATAACCAAGGCGATACGCAAACGACAAATCTTCAGGTACTAAAGTAAAATATTGTCTGTGAGTTAAAGCAAGTTTTCCAAATGTATAATTCTTATTGTAACTATTAAACAATACAATTTCTGACCACACTCCTTTCATTGGACAAGGTTCGTTATCACGCGTGTCATAAACCAAACCAACTTTTAAACTACTATGTTGTCCTCCTGTAGCTTCTTCAGGCTCGATTATGCCCCACTCAACATAGTTATCAAACAGACTGTTTACTGTAGGCAACATATCTGCAGAATCCTTTCCTTCGTTTAGTTTAGCTATTGGCACAGGACCAATTTCAATATCCAAGTAATTAGCTCCCAAAACCCAGTTTAAGTTATTAAGACCTGTCGAACCTTGAAAATCTAATTTAAATCTCCAAATATTTCTCATATGTTTATAATACATACGAGTTTTATAATCTACAGACGTAACATCCTTATAATTAGCATTATATACTGCATCATAACCGTTAAAACCAAAAAAGTCCAAAGCCTGGTCGGGCAAATATGAAAAATCCGCAGTTAATCTTATCCCCGGTATCAGAAATTCCGAATCATAAAACAAACGATATATCCCCGATCCTTTTGTGTATCGGCTTACTTCGGCATAAATAGAATGCCTGTATTTTGGAAATGACGAACCATCACCGTAATTGTAAACATTTGTCAATATCCCGTACTGAAAACCAAGATCCGAATTAAAAGATACTACCGGTAAAAAACCGAAATTCCAACCTGTTTTTATTTTTTCCGGTTTAGAAACGTCATCCTGAGCTGTAACACTTGCTAGAAATACCAATCCTGACAAAATTAAATACAACCTCTTCATAATGTATAATTTTTAATAATAATTTAGTGACAAAGATAGAAAAAGAGCTTAAATCTTAAGATTATAATCATAAATATTGAATAATTTCGTAATTTGCAGCCATAATTATGATTGAAACTTTGAAAGCTAAAATAAAAATAGCCCTTACTATTTTATTGATGTTAATCAATTTCAGTATTACTGCACAATTTTATAATGGTCACCAGATGGATTTTGGCAAAAATCGTGTCCAATTCGATGACTTTGAGTGGTTTTATTTTCGCTTTCAAAGATTTGATGTTTATTTTTATGCAGGAAGCCGAGACATTGCATTAACAACTGCTACCATAGCAAATAATAACCTTTCGGAGACAGAAAATTTCTTTGAGCACCAACTTAAACAAAGAATAGTTTTTGTGGTGTATCAAAATTTATCCGACTTCAGGCAAAGCAATATCGGACTCAACACAGGTGAAGATCAGTACAATATTGGAGGTGTAACAAAAGTCATAGATAATATTGCATTTCTTTTCGTAGAAGGAGACCTTAATAGCTACCAACAGCAAGTTAAATCGGCTATAGCAAATGTTTTTCTTAATGAAATGTTGTATGGTTCTGAATTATCAACAAAAGTTGCAAATAGCACTTTGATTAATATGCCTAGTTGGTATATTGACGGTTTATTAAAATTTGTATCAGAAGAATGGAACTCTGAATCTGAAAATCTTACTCGTAATGCTCTTAATGCCGATAAATTTGATAATTTTAACCAACTGACAGGTGAAGATGCCGAAATTGTGGGACATGCAATCTGGAATTATATAGCAAAATCATATGGAAAACAAGTTATCCCAAATATAGTTTATTTAACCCGCGTAACTAAAAACCCCGAAAGTGGATTTTTATATGTTTTAGGGATATCCATGGCTATGTTGCAACAAAACATGACCGATTTTTACAAAGCACAATATGAAACTTTTGCTATTACAACAGACGAACCTAGTGGCGTTAGTACATTAAGAAAAAGTAAAAAAGAAACAAAATATTATCAGGTTCAATACAACAGCAATGCTGACAAAATTGCCTGGACAGAAAATATATTTGGAAAATATAGAGTTAAAGTAAAAGATATCCAAACAGGTAAAACTAGTGTCATTTACAAAAGAGAACATAAACTTGAACAAATTACTGATTATTCATATCCTGTTCTAAAATGGCATCAAAGCGGAATTTTGCTTGGATTTATGATTGAAAAAAAGGGTGAAATATACTATATCACATATAATTTTGAAACGAAAGAATATAAAGAAATTGAATTAACTGCTCTTGAAAAAGTAAATTCATTTGACTATTCACATGACGGAATGAACCTTGTTATTGCAGGTTTTAACAATGGGCAATCGGATATTTTTATTTTTAATATCCTTGCCAACACTCTTGTTAACATTACTCAGGATAATGCTGACGATTACACTCCTACTTACGTAAATAAGTCTCAGCAGATAATATTTTCCTCAAAAAGAAAAGAAAGTGTTTTAGGCGACAAAAGAAACAATATTGTTGAAATTCAGGAACTAAATGACGTATTTATTTATGATATTAATACAAAAAAGATTGAACAGATAACAAATACGGAAGATATTCATGAAGAATTTCCTGATTATAAAAACAAGACATATACATATATTTCGGACGAAAATGGAATAAAAAATCTTTATTCTGCTCAAATAGATTCGGCAATAAGTTTTATTGACACAACTACACATTACAGGTTTTTTCAAAACAAGCAACAATTAACTAATTATAGAAATAACATTTTAGAATACGGTACAGATAAGTTTTCTAATGCAAATACAATGTTGTATTATTCCGATTCTAAGTACAAAATATATTTTAACGATGATTTACCGACAAAGGTAAATAGTTCGGAGAAAACTACATATCGCAAGAATTTAGAAAAAGAAAACCTTAGAAAAAAAGAAATAGAAAAGAAACACAACAAATTGATTGCAACTGATACTCTGGATATTATCCCGATTGAGCCGTCAAAACATATAATAAATATTAACAACTACAATTTTGAGCCTGAATTGATAAAAACAGCGACTGCCGATAAAATCGAATTTGATGAAAAAGGAAATGCAAAAGAGCCGCGGATGGGTAAATATCAAACCACCTTTTATACAAATTATGTTGTAAGTCAGATTGATTTTGGATTTTTAAGCAATTCATATCAAGCTTTTACAGGTTCGGCGTTTTATTTTAATCCGGGATTTAACATGATTCTAAAAGTCGGGACTCAGGATTTGTTCGAAGATTACAGAATTACAGCCGGCTTTAGGTTTTCAGGAAACTTTGATAGTAATGAGTATCTGTTAAGCTTTGAAAATTTAAAAAATCGATGGAACAAACAAGTTATTCTACACCGTCAGGTAATTAACAACTATATAAATGGGTTTTACATCAAAACTTTCACACACGAAGGTTTTTACAAAATGCGTTATCCGTTTTCACAGGTTGGTGCTTTTCAGATAACGGCAAATCTCAGACAAAACATGAATTCGTTCTTATCTGTTGATTATCAAAGCCTAATAGCAGACAATATTTATGATTATTGGGGAGGACTTAAAGCCGAGTATATTTTTGATAACACGAAACAAATTTGCACAAATATTCTTTCTGGAGCCAGATTTAAAGTTTTTGGAGAGTTTTACAAAAGAATTGACAAGAAAAATACCGATTTATTTGTTACCGGAGCCGACTTCAGATATTATCAACCTATTCACCGTAATTTTATTTTTGCTGCTCGTTTTGCTACCAGTGCTTCCTTTGGTTCGGCAAAGTTAATTTATTATCTTGGCGGTATGGATAATTGGATTAACCTTTCTTCTAAAGTTGAAACATTTAATTACGACATACGCATTGATCCTGAAATAAATTATGTTTATCAGGCTGTAGCTACAAATCTTAGAGGGTTTTCTCAAAACATTCGTAATGGGACTAATTTTGCCGTAGTAAATGCAGAATTAAGATTCCCTATAATTTCGTATTTTTATAAAAGACCAATAAATAATGAGTTTTTACACAGTTTCCAGGTAATAGCATTCTTTGATATTGGCAGTGCCTGGAGTGGTCTAAATCCATTTGAAGGTAATAATGCTTACGAAAATGATTACTATGACAATTATCCTGTAACAGTAATAATTCACAACGATAATTTCCCAATCGTTTCAGGATATGGTTTTGGATTAAGAAGCAGAATTTTTGGCTATTTTGTTAGGGCAGACTGGGCTTGGGGAATTGACAACAACTATATTCAACCAAGTATGTTCTACATATCACTAAGTACTGATTTTTAATAAATGAAAATGAACGAAGTAATAATATTAGTATTAATTGGACTTCTAACCGGAGTTATGAGTGGATTATTTGGAATTGGCGGAGGAATTATAGTAATTCCTGCACTTGTTCTGGTTTTTGGCATGACACAGCATCAGGCTCAGGGAACGAGTACCGCTTTTATGCTTTTACCTGTAGGATTATTGGCATTTTTGAATTATTACAAAGCCGGGCATATAAATATAAAATATGCAGCTATAATTGCAGTAGCATTTTTTGTTGGAGCTTTTTTCGGATCAAAACTGGCAATAAACATTTCGGAAGTAAATCTTAAGAGGATATTTGCGATAGTAATGATTTTAGTAAGTGTTAAGTTATTTTTTAGCAAATGAAAAATATTATAGAAGAAATTAAAGCCCTAAGCAAAGAATTACATTCTGACATTATTCAGATTCGCAGGTATTTGCATAAAAATCCTGAAATATCTTTCAGCGAATTCAATACGGCATTATATCTAAAGAATTTATTAATTAATAATGGTATAGAAACAGATGATAGTTTTGGCAAAAATGCAGTTATTGGGATAATTCATGGTGGTTTACCCGGTGACACTATTGGACTTCGTGCAGATATTGATGCTTTACCAATAATCGAAAAAACGAATCTAGAGTTTTCATCAGTGAATAAGGGTGTAATGCATGCCTGTGGGCATGATGCTCATGCCGCTTCTCTTATTGGTACTGCATTAATTCTAAACAAGCTTAAAGATAAAGTCAAAGGAAAAATAATACTTATATTTCAACCGGCTGAAGAAAAAATTCCGGGAGGAGCAAAACTGCTTGTTGAACAAGGGTTATTAAAAAAGTATAATATTAAACGAATCATTGGCCAGCACGTTCTACCAGAAATGAAAACAGGGCATTTCTGCTTTGGTGATGGTTTTGTAATGGCTGCTACAGACGAATTATATATAAAGTTTAATGGAGTTGGAGGACATGCGGCTGTCCCACAAAAAAGAAGTGATACAGTGATGGCTTTAGTCGAGTTTATTCATGAAGCCAAAGAATTACAAAAAAAACTTATCTCAGATATGCCGTTTATTATTGCATTCGGCAAAATTGTTGCTGACGGAGTTCTTAATGTTATTCCTTCTCAATCATCTGCTGACGGAACAATGCGTACTTTTGACGAAAATCTTAGAATTGAGATTAAAAAACAATTGGAAATAATAGCTGCAAAATCTGCTGCCAGTTATAAATGCACATTCGACCTTGAAATACGTCACGGATATCCAAGTGTTTATAACGACCCGAGTTTAACAAAACAAGTAATAGAAGCTGCCACGAAGTATTTATCCGAAAAAAATATCGAAAAAATGGAAGTCAGAATGACTGCCGAAGACTTTGCATATTATGGAAAAGAAATCCCTGCAGTTTTTTACAGAATGGGAATTTCGGGTAATGACAAAGGTAATATTGGCCTTCACAACGATCAATTTGATATTGACGAAGATGCATTCTTGTATTCGATTGGTTTAATGGCTTTTATTGCTTTAAGTATTTAACAGTATGAGAAAATTGCCTATAAGCGAGATTGGAAGATTAAGTCCCGAAGAATACAAACAAATTTCAAAACTTGATTTAATAGTTGTTCTTGACAATATACGCTCACATCATAATACCGGAGCTATCTTCAGAACCTGTGATGCATTTGGCTGCCAAGCTGTTTTTCTTTGCGGAATAACAGGAACGCCTCCCCACCGCGATATTCATAAAACTGCTTTAGGAGCCACCGAAACTGTTGATTGGGAATATTACGAATCGGCTATTGATGTTGCAAAAACTCTTAAATCAGAAGGGTATATTATCATTGTTCTTGAAATTGCAGAAGGAAGCATAAATATCAGTGACTTCACCCCTTCCCCAACCCAACGATATGCACTTTTCCTTGGTAATGAAGTTAATGGCGTACAACAGGAAATCCTTGATATTTGTGATTATTGTATTGAAATTCCTCAATACGGCACAAAACACTCCTTAAACGTCTCCGTAAGTGGAGGAATTGCTATATGGGAAATTTGTAAAAAGATAAGATTGCAACAGAAAAGCCTTTAGAAAACTTTGAATGCTGTCCAGGTTCTTACCTCTTTGTCATACAAAAACACCCTGTCATTTGCAAATGCAAATTTAAACATATATGAAACAATTGCAGTCTTAGGTAAAGTGGTACTTCCCGCGAACTGTCCTTTGCTGTCAAAATAATCCAATTGGTATTTATCCACATTCAACAATACAAATTCAAAGCCTTTTTTACCCGTGTAAGCTACTGTAGTTGTGTTATAAGGATCCAAATTATCTGACCTTAATTGTAGTTTAATTTTTTTTACTTTTCCAGGATTTTTATAATTATAAACGTCAATACATAAATCTTTTTCGTTTAAGAAAATCACACTTTTCTTTTTCGTATAATATGTCCCACAAACGTTAGCATCAGGCTGTTTCATTCCACTACAAATAGTTTTAACTTCATGAAAATTAAATTTTTCGTTAAAAATTATTGAAGCCCAACCATTGTTATCATATCCATTCACCTCAATATTTTTTGTTGTAGGGTTGTACCACATCCCTCTACAATCAATATTAATTTCTTCAGAATAGACAGATTTTCCTTTTTCGTCAAAAGCTTCAAGAGGGAAACTTGCATTTCCGGCAATTACCGTAAAATACAATTGCTTTTCCGGATGCCAAACTACAGCTGATGCATTTGTACCACTGGAAGAAACAAATTTGTATGAAATATCTTTAGTTGCTTTACTCAATGGTTGTGACAGCAATATCGCTGAAGTCATAACTAATAAACTACATACTAATGCAAACTTTTTCATTTTAATAATTTTAGGTTAATAAATCATTTTTTAAGTTAATCGGAATTGAAGCAAAAATATAAAAAATGTTTCAAATAGGAAATATTAATAAAAAAATAAACCGCATAAAAACGGTTTATTTCAAAATCTAAATGAATAATATTTTAGTGCCCCGGACCGATTAATTTAAGTTTATCGCCTGTTTCTGCAGCAATTCTTCTATACCATTCTTCTTTCAAAGGAGGCTGACTAACAGATGGTGCGTGATATATATATCCGGCGGGGACTTCCACATCGGTTTTAACATTTCCATCCATGTATTTAGTGAACAAGTGAGCATAAAGCTCTGTCCAGGTTTTATGTGTTTTGTTAGCTGCGTAATCCGAGTAATTATTTAATTCTACAATCACTTTTTCGGGAGAAGTCTTAGCCATTTCAGCGAATTTTGAATCATTAGTTTTTATTCCTTCAACAAACTCATTATGCAAATTTGATTGAACTTGAGCAATTTCAGGATACATATCGCAATATCTTGTATAGGCATAATTTGAAACCATATTAAAAATCCAAAAAGCCGATTCCATTGTAAATTTCATCATAGAACCGTTTCCTTGACGATACGGATAAGGGATTTTTGTTATTGAAGCATACATCGGGACATAAACTGTAAAGTGAGCATCATCAACAGAAAACCAATTAATAGCACCTAATACATCGGGTAACCAACTACGAAGTTGAGCAACAAAAGAAAAGCCGGTTTGTTGAGTGCCCGTAGCTCTTTCGTGTATATAGTTTTGTCCATCAACTGACCATGTCATCGGTCTCCAACGATAAGGATTTCCATAAGGACCTGCTCCCAAGTCTTTACTCATATCCAATTCTGTTCCTTCGAGATGGTCTCCCATAAATTTAAAAATATCTGCCTGAGAAATTTTTCTGTCAGGTTTAATCCACAATGGCATTCTGTTAGTAGCATATCCCCATTGACCATGCTCTACATTTCCTTTTGCATATTCCCAATATTTATCCATTCCTCCAGCAACAGCATTAAAAAATGCCCAAACACGTATTTCGCAAAAACGAGCTGCACCAAAGTCAACCGGAGCGTATGTATCAGAAAAGCTAAACTGCTCATCTTTTCCGTCAAAATATTTCATTTCTCTTGCAAAACTGATAACATCTTTTGAATTATATACAGTTTGATTTAGATTATTCCAGTCATTTTTCTTTTGATAATCAAAAGTAGTTATCCTTGCTTGATTGGCATGAGCACAAATATATCCGTCAGGAATCAGCAAAGCTACCCAAACAGCACCTTTACGTCCAGGTCCTTTACCAATAATTTCAAATATCCAGGCTTCGTTCTTATCACAAACCGAAAATGATTCACCCGAACTACAATAACCATATTGTTCAATTAAATCTGTCATCACCATAATCGCTTCACGTGCAGTCCTGGATCTTTGCAAAGCTATATAAATCAAACTGCCATAATCCATAATTCCTGTTAGCGTTGTATCAAACAACTCAGGTCTGCCACCATACGTAGTCTCTCCTATGGCTACCTGAAATTCATTTACATTACCAACAACATTATAAGTGCGTTCAGCCTGTGGAATTTCGCCTAAAAACTTTCCTGTGTCCCATTCATAGACTTTCAACATGGTACCTTTTGGATAAGTTTTAGCCGGAAAGTGATATAACTCACCATACAATACATGACTGTCTGCTGCATAACTAATTAATACAGAACCATCAACTGAGGCCGATTTTGTAACAATAAAATTAGTACAAGCAAAAATACCGGTTTGAATAAATAAGCTACCGATAATTATCATTCCAATTAATCTCTTCATTTTTATTAATTTAAAGTTTTTTACAAAAATAATTTTTTATGTCGTAATTCAAAACACTTTAAAACTTATTAGACAAAATTATTAGAATAATTAAAAAAAATATATCCATTTAAAATATACTGTTTACATTTGTCAAAAATTAAGCCGTTTATGATAAATGCAATTACTTGGGATGTTGGCCCTAATTTAATAGAAATAGGAAGTTTTCCGATTAAAGCTTACAGTGTATTTTTTGCTTTGGGTTTTATTATCAGCTATTTTATTGTAAAGAAAATTTATAAAAATGAGGGTATTCCTATAAGCGAACTAGATTCTTTAACTGTTTGGGTGGTTTTAGGCGGACTAATCGGTGCCAGGTTAGGTCACTGTATTTTTTATGATTGGGCATACTATTCTCAAAACTTATTGGAAATCATTCTACCTTTCAGCTTTTCTCCCGAGTTTCATTTTACTGGATTTATGGGATTAGCCAGCCATGGAGGAGCCATAGGAATTATTATTGCTATGTTGATTTTTAAAAGAAAATCTACCAAAAAGAGTTTCTTCTGGCTAATTGACAGAGTTGCTATTCCAACTGGCTTTGCTGGTGCTTTGATAAGATTAGGCAATTTAATGAATTCAGAAATATACGGGCATCAAACCGATTTACCATGGGGATTTATTTTTGTAAGAAACGGCGACACAGTTCCGTCTCACCCAACTCAAATATACGAAGCACTATTTTATATCGTAACTTCTATTGTTTTGCTTCGACTTTATAAAGTTCAGCGTTTTCGTGAAGCTAAAGGTTTTCTGCTCGGAGTATTTTTTATAATGGTGTTTACATCAAGATTTTTCATAGAATTTATAAAAGAAAATCAGGTTGCTTTTGAAGAGTCTTTGTCAATAAATATGGGACAGATTTTAAGTATTCCGGTAGTATTAACCGGAGTATTTTTAGTAATATGGTCATTAAGAAAAAACAAATTGGCAAATGACAATATTCAATAAACAATTAACAATAGAACAATAAGTTAAACAACAAAAAATGATAGTGAATAATTAAATAATAATAAAAAAGCAGAGTGTTAAAGCAAATTTTAAGATTACCTTAACCTTAGCCTTAGCCATTAAATAACAATAATCAAATAAACAAACTTTAATATGAGTGAAGAAGCAAATAATACTTATAAGAAATACAAGAAAATCTCGAATATCTCTTTAGCGGTTTGTGTTATAATCGTTGTATCAGGTTTAATTTTAAGATACTTTGGTTATCATCATGCACAAGCAGTAATGCTTACCGGAGCTATCTTAGGCACTATTGTAATGTTAATAACCAATTTTTTAATTGACAGGAAACTGAAAAAGTAAAAATTAAGGCCTCATAAAATAATGAAGCCTTAGTTTACAATTATGTATAACTAATTAATAGTTATTAGCGTGAATTTCAAAATACGCCATTGGATGCTTACATGCCGGACAGTTTTTTAAAGCTTTTTTGCCTTTATGTACATATCCGCATTTGCGACACATCCACTCAACCTCAGTTTCTCTTTCAAATACTTTATCGTTTTTAAGATTCTCTAAAAGTTTCAGATAACGTTTTTCGTGTTCGGCTTCAACTTTTGCAATCATTTTAAAAGATACAGCAATATCTTTAAAGCCCTCTTCTTCTGCAACTTTAGCAAATTCGGGATAATCAACTGCCCACTCTTCATGTTCTCCCTCTGCAGCAGCTTTTAAGTTTTCAACTGTGGTTAATTCCTTGCCTGCAGGATACATAGCTGTGATTTCCAAAGGCTCTCCACTTTCCATATACCTGAAAAACATTTTCGCATGCTGTAACTCCTGCTCTGCTGTTTCAAGAAATATACCTGCAATTTGCTCATAACCTTCCTTTTTAGCAATTTTAGCAAACATTGTATAACGCGAACGGGCTTGCGATTCTCCTGCAAAGGATTTCAATAAATTCTTTTCTGTTTTTGTTCCTACTACACTCATAATTTTAGTTTTATAGTTTAAAATAATATCAATTAATATCCACGTTTATATGCTGTCAATTCATTAGGTTTAAGATAAAATACACTGACATTTTGAAGTGCCGGTTTCGAATAAGTAAAATTATCTCTACCTGAATAATTTTTCATAATAATATTTAGAATTCTGACTTTTTCTTCAATTTCGTCAACAAAAACAACCGATCCACTGGCAACGACAGATTTGTACTTCATAGAATAAGAACAAGCTACATTTTCATGAACTATGTTTAGTGCTTCATCGGTATAAAAAGAAATACATACATCAGGATTTTCTTTCAGAGCATTAAATTTTTTACCTTCGGGTGCTCCATGAAGATAAATAATTCCATCATCATACCCAAAATTCATAGGAACACAATAAGGTTTATTTTCACTAATCATTGCCAATGAACATACCTTAGCATTTGTTATAATTTTTTCAATCTCCTGTAAATCTGTTATCAAAAATTTTTTCATCTATTTAAAATATTGTTTTAAAGATAAACATTTCTTACTAATTTTGGTTATGTAAATATAAATTTTTATTAATAACTTAAAAAATACAACTATGTTAAAACCAAAAGTTGAAAAAATTCTGAACGAACAAATTGAAAAGGAAGGATTTTCATCTGTTTTATATCTTTCAATGGCAAGCTGGGCTGAAAGTAAAGGAATGCCCGGAGTAGCGCAATGGCTATATGCTCAGGCAGAGGAAGAAAAAATGCATATGCTTAAGTTCATTGATTATATTAATGAACGCGGAGGCAGAGCAATCATTCCCGGATTTGAAAAACCACAATCAGAATGGAAAGATCTAAATGTTTTATTCGACGAAGTGCTTGAACATGAAAGATATATAAGTGACAGTATCAACAAAATTCTAGAAACTTCAATTAAAGAAAGTGATTTTGCTACCCAGAATTGGATACAGTGGTTTGTTGCCGAACAAGTAGAAGAAGAAAGTTCTGCTCAGGCAGTTATTGACAAATTGAATCTTGTCGGTAAAAACAATTTATATGTATTCGATAGAGACATTATGTCTTTACGTTCATAATTATATTAAAAAGAGCGGTTTAAACAACAATTTAAGCTGCTCTTTTTAGTATTTTGTTGTTAAATAATTTTTTATATTTTTACTTTTCTTTTTAGAAGAAACGTGCTGATTGTTTAAAAAGGTTATACATTATAATCAATAGACAGTAAAATAAAAATTTATTTAACAATTATTAAACGGTAGATAATGACAAAGATTTTAGCAATTTCAGAAGCAAATGTTATTTCATTTCATGCTATGGCATTAATAGCAATTTCAGAGATATCAATAAACACACATGATATAGCTGAAATATCGGGAGCTTCGAAACATCATGCGGCAAAGGTATTACAAAGACTGGTAAAAAAAGGTTTATTAGGATCAACTCGTGGACCAAGCGGAGGATTTTACTTAAAGAAACATGCAGAAGATATTTTTTTGATTGAAATTCTTGAAGCACTCGAAGGAGAAGTTACTGTTAATGACTGTCCTATTGATAATGCTATATGTCCTTTTGGTTCTTGTTTAATGGGTGGAATATGTACTGAAGTTGGAAATAAATTGATGGATTATCTTCGTTCACATACACTATACGACATGATAAAGAATGTCAATGAAACTAAGGATGTGCTAAAAACGATAAAGAATTTATGAGAATAATAGGATTAAGCGATGCAAATATATTAGGGATACACAGTATGGCATTAATTGCTGCTTCAGGAGAATGTGGTATTAGTGTACATAGTATTGCCGAAATAACAAAATGTTCGCAACATCACCTAACAAAAGTTGTAGATACCCTATCTAAGTCCGGTCTGATTTATGCAACAAGAGGACCTTCAGGTGGTTTCCACTTAGGCAGATCGGCTGATGAAATAAGCTTACTAGAAATATATGAAGCTATAAGTGGAGAAATTGATCAAAATGACCTATGTCTAAGCCATAGTAATAGTAAAATACAACTTGATTTTTTTAAAAATGTATGTAATGAATTATCTGAAGAATTCCTTAAGTATCTAAAATTAACCAAACTTTCAGATATTCAGACTAAAGCAGAAAAAATACTAAACAAAAAGTAAACTTGTCAACTATTTAAATGCAGCTTCATATAATCCCGGACCATTTAAAGCAAGGTCTTTAAAATATTCAGGAGTTGGTTTTCCCAATAATTTATCAACGTACATTTTAGCAAGATATTGACTCAACATAAATCCATGTCCACGCAATCCAACTAATAATCCATTTTCAGGATCAACAATATATCGAGGTTCAACATAGTATCCCGACCAAACAGCCTGAAAACCAACAGAAGATAAACGTGGAATCCAATCAACAAATATTTCGGATACTATCTCTAAAAACTCTTTACTGTTAATTCTTAAATCCTTATCTGTTTCCTGTGGATCTATAGCCGGAGACGCACAACCAATCACCTGGCCTGTATCGGCAAGTTGCTGTCCGTAAACAGCGGAAAATCCCTTATATTTACGTCTATCAATCAACATATCCAGAGTATCGCCATTTTTTCCTAAAAAAGGCAATCTTCTTGTTATGAAAGCCTGGTGTTTGACAGGGTATAATCCTATTTCCAAACCTAATTTTGCAGCAAATTTACCAGATTCAGATCCAAGTGCATTTACAAAATGTTCCGTTTCATATTCGACGTATTCTCCTGTGTGAATTTTAACCAAAGCAACAACGTTTTTTCCTTCTTTAAACAAATCCACCAATTCACAATCTTCCAATACAGTACCTCCATTGTTTAAGCCTATCTGTCTTAACAAATCCAAAGTTCTTCCCGGAGTTGCCTGCCAACAGTCGTGAGTAACCAATGCTGCCAAATATGTATTCAAATCAGAATTAAAATACGGAGAAATCTCTTTTCTAAAATCCATTTTTTCTACCATATAAGCATCTGACCATGCTCTTGAAGCATCCAATGCTTTATAAGTAGCATCATCATGTGCAAAACTTACATATCTGATAGGTTTGAAATCAATATTCGAAATCTTTTGTAACTCAATAAATATTTCTCTATTTCTCATTGCAATTTCAGCAAGTGCCGGCAACGAAAATGCAGGTCTGCCACCGGCAATGTTTCTCCACGATCCGCCACGTTCTCTGTTTATTAGAACAGGTTTCAATCCTGCTTCAGATAAATATCTAAACAGTGAAGTCCCTGCCATTCCACCTCCGGCAACAAGAGATTGTACTTTTATCCTTTTGTTAGGCACATTATTAAGATTAGTAAATATCTTTTCTTTATCACCTGATAATAAATGACCCATTGTAACCTGATTGGATAAAGGAGCACGTGGAGTTGCCTCTCCGACAATTTCTATCCCATAAGGAGCAATAGTTTGTTTTAGTCTTTTAATACAACGTTTACCCCTGCAAGCACCCATTCCTAATCTGGTAATATGCTTTATTTCGTCAACTGAGATAAACTTTCTGTCACCAATAGCGGTTAATACTTCTTCAAGTTTAACATCTTCGCAATGACAAATATATGATTCAGTTTTTCTTTCACCTGTTGAGCTTTCTATTTTGAGCTCTTCGGGATAATCTTCTTTAATAATAAAACCTCTCACAGATGACAATTTATCATCATGTAAATCAAATGATTTTACTCTGGCAATATTAGTTCTATTAGGCTTTTTAAGTATTTTTTCAACCATTCCCTCGCCTATTTTCTTACCGAAATTATCCACCAGATAGACCTCTTTTCCTTCCTCGACTTCATATTCAACAGGTAAAAACAACCAATCCTTTTTCTCGTTAAATCCAAAAATTGCTAATCCTGGACACTGATAAACACATTCCATACAGCCAATACATTTATTAAAATCTATATGCGGAACAGTGCTGGTCGAAGTTTTCGTTATTGCACCATGAGGACATGCAAATTCGCATGGGTTACATGCAAATCCATAAATACAGTCTATTAAAACATAAGGTTTGGCCCCGGCTCTCTCTCTACTCGGCTTAAACGCTTCGTCAATTACTTTAATCGGATGTTGCTGCGAATCAATATATTCTTTAGAAACACTCAAATAATCATCATAATTATATTTCAACCCCATATCAGCAATTACCTCGAAAGCTGCTTGTTTTCCCCTTAAAACTGCACTGGTCCCCTCACCGATTCTCAATGAATCACCGACTGCATGAACTCTTCTTCCGAAAAGCAGTGCACCTTTTGTCAATAATTCATTATCAGAAACCAAACCTGTACAAATATTTATTGCATCTATTCCTGTAATTGTCATTTCGGTACCGGCAATTGGTTTAAAATTCTGACACTTTGCAACAACAGCCCCCACAACACCTGTATAATCATCATTCGGTATAGCTTCCAGCAATATATATCCGGTCATTACCGGGATTCCAAGTCGTCTTACACGGTTAGCCTGCACAGGAAACCCTCCTTCATGTGGCATTGCTTCAATTATCGCTTTTACTTTAGCTCCTGCTTGCATCAACTGATATGATGTCAGATATCCAATATTACCGGCTCCTACAGTTAAAATATTTTTACCAAGTAAAGTAAACTCATTATTCATCATTTTCTGAACAACAGCAGCAGTATAAACACCGGGGACATCATCATTTTTAAATCCGGGCATAAATGGAATTGCACCCGTAGCAACAATTAAATGCTCAGCTTGAATATAAAATACTTCGTCTGTTTTAATATTTTTTATCGCCAATTTCTTAGTTTCCAGAATATCCCAAACCACACAATCCAATAGAATACCATTTCTATCCTCTCCTGCAAGAGTTTGTGCTATTTCGAAACCACGCATTCCTCCAAACTTTTTTTCTTTTTCAAAAAAGAAGAACTGATGAGTTTGCATTAAAAATTGTCCACCTATTTTATCATTGTTATCAATTACAATATTGGAAACATTATGCAAATTAAGGATTTCTCTTGCAGCTAATCCCGCAGGACCTGCACCAATTATCGCAACGTCAGTTTTGTAAACTTTAATAGTTTCTTGCTTTTTGTCTGAGTTTAATTCAGGTATAAAATCTTTTGGAATTTCTGCTACTTCCTTCACATTATCAACCTTTGTAATACAGATTCGAGCAATTTTTCCATCAACCAACATTTCGCAGGCACCACATTTACCAATTCCACATTCTAAAGTTCTGTTACGATTATCCAACGAATGACTGTGTACCGGATATCCTGCCTGATGTAAGGCAGCAGCAATTGTAAAACCCTTATTTCCAATAACTTCTACTCCGTTATATATAAACCTAACCTCCTCAGTTTGAGGAATATTTAGAATCGGATGTTTGCTAATTTTTTGCATAAAACTCCTGTTTACAACATTAAATTTAAAAGTTTAAAATTGCAAACATCTTAAGAACTAATAAATGAGATTTATCAGACTTTTTTATGCTATTTATATACTTTTACAGAATGGAAAAATTTCTCTAATTGGTCTTTCCGTGTTTTATCAAGATTAAACCACCTGACTCCTTGAATTGCACCCTCAAGCGCAAATAAAACACTCTTACTTAAATTCTTATTATTAGCAAGTAATATCAAAAAAGTATCTTCGGCTCCTATTTGACACAATTTTTCAAATGAATCAACACCTATTTCTTCCAATAATACTTCTATTACTTTACCAACGTTGTGTACCCCCGGAATTGACATAAAAAAATATTTAAATACTATAATTTCTCTTTGCAAAGATACAAAAAAAAACATTGATTGTCAAATAATATTTACATAAATATATATTATTTATATAAATACACTTATTTTATTTACATAACTCTTTATACAAGTATTTTACCAATATTCTATAATTTTGATAAATGCCAGGCAAAAATGTAATTTTTTAGCTCTTGTACCCTATGTTGTGGAGATAATTTTCCATTTTTAACAGAGACAGTTGTGCCCAATCCTAATAAAAAATTTATTATTCCCTCGTTATAGAAAAGTGCCTTTTCATTTGGGTCAGAAAACCCGGGGTTCAACCACTGTACATATAAATCATAACCTTTTTTATGAAAATATTCAAAATTCGACTTAACATCTTTATGATACAAAAATGAACTTATAACTATTTGCGGGTCATTATCGGGGAGGATGTATTCTAAGCTTGTCTTTCGTTCTAAAGCAGATTCATTAATTAAAAATACTGGGATTTTAACTCCATTAATTTCAAGTTTTCTAAGATTTTTACCTGTGTGTACTTTTCTATCGAATAATGTACTCCATGTTGTTGATTTTCCAGAGCCCTGATTACCGATAACTCCAATAAGCAGTTTTGTATTCATGGTTTTGAATTTTCTATAAAAATACAAAAAAATCTAACTAATTACTAGAATTCAAATAATATTTGTAATTATTTAGGTGGAATCTAATATTCGCTTTTGTCATAGTATTTGTATCTACCTGCTATCCTAATTTGACAAATACATATGCTAAAAGCTATTGTTCCGGCTTGTGAACCCCGACTTAAAAGTCGGGGTTACTGATATGATTCCTACGGGCTCAGAATTTTAAACCACCTAAATAATTACTAATATTTTTATAATTACAGAGTCGCAAATTATTGACTTAAACTAACTTCATCACCAGTTCCAATGTCTTTCCATTCGAAAATATCAAATTTTGATTTTGGTCTATATTTGTCAAGCCAAATAAAATCTTTCAATAATGTTTTTTCATATTTAATCTGTTCGATAGGAATTGTTTCACCGTCAGGTTTTTCGTAAAACCAGATGTTTTCAATTTTGTCATCTTTAAACAGAATAGTCATATTAGAACTAACAACCTTATTCATGGCAACAATTTCATCAGTATCTTCATCAACAATAAAATACACAGTCTGGCAATCATTAAACAAATCAATTTTATTTATCTTTTTCTCTTTCATATACCCTACAATATTTCTACCTTTCATTTGATTAAAATGAAGCGAATCATATCTTTCTATAGAAAAAGCGTTTCCCGTCAAATAAAATCTTTCAGGATTTTTATTTACAAAATGTACTTCAATATGATCCGCCGTAATCTGATTTTTTTCGGACCAAACCACAGGATTAAAAAACATATGAGCAATAGAATCTTTCGAATAAAAAACCAGCGAATCACATCTAGCCTGAAGATCTGATTTATAAACCTGTACTTTATAAAAAGCCCGAATTAATTTATAATCGGAGGTATCAACAGAAATATATACAGTATCAGAATGCATAAAAACACTATCACCGTCTGTCACATAGATAACAAAAGTACTATCTGTAAGCATTGCATTACGTGGATTTTCGAAATAGTACCCATAATTACCATAAGCATTCAAATTTTCAACTGTATCTATAACCGACACATTTTTAAAAGCTTCACCATATCTAATTTTGCGGTCATAATAAAGGCTGTCTCCCATTAAATAATTTGATCCTGACCTTAACCAGGCATTTTCAGAAAACGCAGCTTCGTCAGTTCGAGTGTTATAATTTCCATTTTCACAGTAAATATAATTTGAATCCGAGATAATTTGAGTAGGACCATAAAAATATGAAATAGCCGATTCGGTATTGTATCGCAGTGTATCCGAGAAAATATCGTACTGTGGATTACGCAGGACAACAGTATCTACAGCATAATAATCCTTAAGTTTTGTATAATAGTAGCCCCTCCTACTTGTTAATCTGTTATCGCCGTCATAAATTTTCCCTCCCTCAAAATAATAAGCCATATCTAAATTTCTGTCATAATCTAAAGAATCTGTTATCAAAAAAGATTTATTATGCTTTAATACAACAGAATCTCTCATTTTGGCTATCTTGCTATTGCCATCATATTCTAGGTATTTTCCTACCAATAAAATGGTATCTCCCTGTTTAATTCTTACATTATTATAGGCTTGAATGGTATTAGAATTATCAAAAAACCAGGCTGAATCACAAAACATATAAGCATCTTCATGTCGAAATACCACATCACCAAGTAATCTCTTGGCTTTGACTCCCGTAGATTCATCATATTCAAGGCTATTTGCATGAAGTATTTCTACCTTCTTAGTTTGCACATCCTGTGCCGAAGCAATTGCTCCTGAAATAAGCAATATAAAATTAATTACAAATATTTTTATTGAAACAAATTTCATTAAGACTTTAATAATTCGTCGATGATATTATCCAAACTTATGCCATCCGCTTCGGCTTTGTAATTTTTTATTAAACGATGTCTTAAAATTATTTTTGCAACTGCTTTAACATCTTCTATGTCAGGTGAATACTTTCCACTTAAAATAGAATGTGTTTTTGCTCCAATAACAAGGTATTGTGAAGCACGCGGGCCAGCCCCCCAATGTAGATATTTCTTTGTTATCTCGGGAGCAAATTCTGAACCCGCTCTGGTTTTGTTAACTAATTTTACAGCATATTCCAAGACGTTATCATTAATTGGAACTTTTCTGATTAATCCTTGAAAAAACACTATCTCCTCAGCAGATAAAACCTGCTTAAGATCAAATTCCTTGTCAATTGTAGTGTTTTTAACTACAGTCAGCTCATCTTTGTAACTTGGGTAATCAACAATGATATTAAACATAAATCTGTCCAGTTGTGCTTCAGGCAATGGATATGTTCCTTCCTGTTCGATTGGATTCTGAGTTGCCATAACAAAAAACGGCTCATCAAGCTTATATTCTATTCCTGCTGCGGTTACTGACCTTTCCTGCATTGCTTCAAGCAAAGCTGCTTGAGTTTTAGGTGGTGTTCTGTTTATTTCGTCGGCAAGAATAAAATTAGCGAAAATCGGACCTTTTACAAACTTAAATTGCCTGTCTTCGGCAAGAATTTCTGTACCAATAATATCAGATGGCATAAGATCAGGAGTAAATTGTATTCTTTTATTCTTTAATCCTAGGACTTCTGCTATTGTAGTAACTAATAAAGTTTTAGCTAATCCGGGCACGCCTATTAATAAACAATGACCTCTACTAAATATTGAAATAACAACTTCCTTAACAACCTGATCCTGACCGTAAATCTTTTTATTGATTTCACTTACCAAATCCGAATATTTGCTACGTAATGCATCTATTGCCTCTACATTATCTTTATACTTTACCATTTCCATCTTTTATTATTCATTTTTTCAACGAACAAAGTTAATTATTATTGTAACATCAGAAAGAATACAAATTATAATTTATCATAAGCGCAATTTTAAAACAAATCTGCTTATTCGTATAATATTTTGAAACGACAAAAGTATAAACACATAAAAATATTGTATTTTTGCCAAAAAAATAATATGATACAAAGAATTCAGAGTTTATACTTACTTCTAAGTCTGATTTGTACCGGACTATTTTACTTTTTTCCTTTTGGAGACATAATTACTACCGAAGATTCGATAATTCCTTTAATTGTGACAGGTGTAAGATATACAAAAAATGGAGACACTGTTTTTTATTCTCTTTTACCAATGTTAATAATGATTAGTTTGATTAATTTGATTAGTCTTACTAGTATTTTTCTTTATAAGAGACGTATGCTTCAAATTAGGTTAAACATATTTAATATAATAACTCAACTAGGAAGCATTGGTATGATATTTTATTATCTTTCGAATGCTGCTAAACAAATTGGAGTGGATTATTCGACAAAAATTCTGATAATACTACCTTTAGTTTCAGCCATATTTACATTTTTAGCTGTAAGAGCTATTGCAAAAGATGAAGCCTTGGTCAGGTCAATCAGTCGCCTCAGGAAGTAAATTGTCTTCATCAGCATCGCTTTCGATAAGTATTTCTTTTGAAAGAGCTTTAGTGGTTTTAGCACCCAGTCTTTTCAAATCTTCGGTTTGTTTGACAAGATTACCTGCCCCTGTTGATAATTTTGACATTGCCGATTCGTATTCCTTTCCTGCTTTGTCAATTGCAATACCAATTCTATTCATATCATCTACAAATCCGACAAATTTTTCATAAAGCTTACCTCCTCTTTCAGCAATTAACAAAGCATTTTGAGTCTGTCTGGTTTGTTTCCAAATAGCATTTACTGTCATTAATGTGGCAATTAAGGTCGAAGGACTTACAATAACTATCCGCTTATCCCATGCTTCGTTAAAAATACTGTTATCATTTGATACTGCAACTGCAAGAGAAGCTTCGACCGGAATAAACATCAACAAATATTCGGGTGTTGTAAGTCCTAAATTAGCAACATAATCCTTTCCTGCCAGTTCTTTAATATGATTTCTGACAGACTGTATATGTTCCTTAATAAATAATTCCCTATCATCTTCATTGTCTGCACTTACATATTTTTCGTAAGCAACCAAAGATACTTTTGCATCAATTATGATATGTTTTTCTTCAGGTAAATATATAACTGCATCAGGTCTTAATCTACGTCCATCTTCAATTGTAAATGAATCCTGTGTTTTGTATTGTGCTCCTTTTTCCAATCCGGATGATTCCAATATCTTTTCTAAAATCATTTCCCCCCATCTTCCCTGTTTTTGCACATCTCCTTTTAATGCTTTTGTCAAATTTGTTGCATCTTCACGCAATTGGAGATTCATTTCCTGAATATGCTTTAATTCTACTCCCAATTCGGACCTTTCTTTTAGCCCTTTTTCATAAGTTTGCTTTATGGTTTCCTTAAACTCTTTTATGTTTTGATTAAAAGGATTAAGTATTGCATCTAACTGGTTTTTATTTAAGTCCGAAAATGCTTTTGATTTTTCTTCCAAGACTTTATTTGCAAGATTTTCAAACTGAAGCATAAGTTTTTTCTGCATATCTTCAATTTCCAATTTTTGAGTATCAAGTTTTTCTTTTAAGTTGATAAGATTAGTTTCTGCAACATTTAAAGATGAAAGTAACTCCTTATTTTCAGAAGCCAAATTTTGGTTTTGTTCTTTGTTAGATTCTATCTGGCCTTCTAAATATTTCTTTTCTGTTTCATATAATAAAACACTTTTTTCAAGGTCAGACAATTTACTATCTATTTCATTAAAATCAGATTTGTTACTATTTTTCAATTTAAATATCAACCATGAAATAACAAACCCCAGAATACAACCAATAATAAGAAAAACGATTTCCATAATTTCAATTATTTAAGAATGTAAATTTATAAGAAAAAGACTTAAAAAAAAATTGTCACACATATAAAAAAAAGAGGCCACAAGGACCTCTCTTTAAAATCTATAAAACTAATTATTGAATAATTAATTTGTGTGTTGAAACTTTTCCATTACTTTCAACTTTAACAATGTAAAGTCCTGCAGATTGTGAAAATTTCACTTCCTGGTTTGCATTTACATTGAATGATTCAACTATTCTACCAGCAATATCAACAACAGAAACAATTGAATTTTCTGTTACATTTATATTAACAAAGCCATTAGATGGGTTTGGATAAATAGAAATCACATTTGAATTAGCAATTTCAGCTGAAGTTGCAATCTCTAATGCAAAATCATTAACAAGCCACTGAGCACCATCAGTACCAACATAATTGAATGCAAACCAAACTGAAGATTCACCTGCATAAGCTGACACATTTACAATAGCAAGATATTCTGTCCAACTCTCGAACACACCAGGTACCGTTTCATCCCAAATTGTAGTCCAATTAGTACCATCAGAAGAAGCTTTAAACAACATATCATAATTATCTTCGGGATCAACTGACCAATAATAACTTCCTGACCAGTTGAACTTTGCAACAATATTATCAGTTGAAAATGCACTTAAGTCAAATACAGGAGATACAAGCCATTCGTTCTGAGCAAGTACAGCAGCATCATACTCACATGAATATGCATCAACGCCATTATGTTCCCATGTTTCATTTGGATTTGTCTGAGCAATAAGCCAGCAAGGATCTGCAACATCGAAAGCATTTGTATAAGGTAAGGAAGAAATTGCCGGACCGCAATCGAATAAAGTAGTAAATGTAACAGGACCAGCCCAACCGCTAGTTTCTGCACCACAAATTGCCTGAACATATACTTCATATTCTGTATCTGCATCGAGTTCTGTTAAAACAGCATTAGTTACATCAGCAGCAACCTGATCACCTTCTGTAGCAGGGTCAAAACCGGTAGGACCATAAACAACAGTCCATTCTGTTCCTGCGCCATTTTCAGTCCAAGAAACAGTTGCTCCATGTATTCCTATTTCACTAATAATGATGTTAGAAGGATCATTACATGCATCAGGGTCAAGCATAGTTGTAAATGACCATGTTACATCATAAGCAAGATCATCAACCCCGTCAGATATTGAGCCTGTTGGAATTAAAACGGTGTAGACAGTATTAAAATCTAAATCGTCATGTGCTAAAGTTAAAACTGCATCTTCAATAGTTACAACAACATTGCCTGGATCCGGGGTAATGGATATCCCTGAAAAATCAACTTCTGTTATATTAACATCAAAAGTAGCAGAAACTACTGCATCAACTGCAACATTATTTGCATTATTTAGCGGGCTTAATGTAATAGCATGAGGACCAAGAACCGGAATAGCTTGAGCAAGAAATACTTTGTAAATCATATTTGGATCTTGCTGAACATTTACCAATAGAAAAGCTGCTCCATCTTCTTCGTAGGATGCTAAACCTCCTGAACCACTTCCAACACCTGCATCAAATTCAGGAAAAGCAGAAACGTCAATAATTCTTCCTGTAGCTGTACCATTAAGTGCATATTCTGTCAATTGAGTAACATCAGAATCACCAGTTCCTTCAAATACCCAAATTGTTGGATTTAATGGGTCACTCCAATTATCATAAGCTGCACCATAAATACTTGGAGAAGCAAAATTATTGCCTGTTGCTGTTCCTGCAACTGTAAATTCTGTTAAATTAGTATCCCAGTTATTTGCCCAAAATGTTTCATCGTCATCATCATAAGCAATTGCACGTACTGCAACAGGTGCAGCTATTGTTGATATTAGTGTCTCATTAGCCAAATCCATTTGAAATAAACTTGTTGAAGCATTTGAACCATAAAAATATTGACCATCATAAGCCATATCTCTTATTGCAGTAGCTCCGGCAACAGTAAAAGTTTCAATATAAAGACCATTCATATCATACCTATCAAAGTTACCGCTTCCCCAATAAGAAGTGTAAATATTTATACCATCAGTTTCAACTCCCGGACAACCGGCTGCATTAGCTGGGAAATATGAAATAACAGATCCAAAAGAAATTGGAGCAACTTCACAATCTTGAACGATTTCATTATTATCAGTATTAAGATCACCGGTAATTGTAACTGTAGCGGTAATAACATAATTTCCATCTTCAGGTGACCATAAATCATCCATAATGTATGTTTCGTTGGCGAATGAAACAAAACCAGCGCCTGTAACAGCTAATGTAGAACTATATACATCTGTAGTCCCGTCATTTATAACTACTGAAATTGAAAAATCATCAGCAGTAGTTGAACCTAAATTTTCCACAACAACTGCAGGGTAAAAAGTTTCTGCAGAAAATAAATGAGATGGACTAACAGATATAACTGATAAATCAACAGCCAATGCTTCTGTCAATGTAAGTGTTCCTGTTGCTGTGTGTGGATCTGACCCATATCCGTCACCAACGATAAGCCATACAATATCCAAATTACCAGTAAATCCTGGATCAACAGTAACATTTACAACGAAAGATGCATTAGCAGATAAGTCTCCCCATTGTGAACCTCCACCAAGGTCACCCCAAGAGGTAACAACTCCGTTACCGGTTTCTTCATTCCATGCAAGGGCAAAGTCAGCAGACATATTAACAGTTACTCCCTCTGGGAAATCCAATGAAATACCATCGGTATATTCAGTATCCGGTGAATTGTGAATATAATTAAAATTAAGATCAAAAGTTGCTCCGGCTACATAAGAAGCATTTTGACAAGTAATAACACTATTCATAGTCTTAGTACCTTTCAGTGTTTTCACTTCTGCCTTCTCAACAGAATTTTGTGCAAAAACTCCGCAGATTACAAAAACCATCAGCGCAGTTAGTAATAAAGTTTTTTTCATAATTAATATAATTTAAGTTAAACAAAATATTTTATGACAAAAGTACTCTTTTTTTATATCAAAATATTGTATTGTTAATAAAATTCCCCAACTAAAGTCAACGTGAATTTTATATTTTTAAGTTTTTAATAATAAATATGAGAAATATTAATAAAACAATATATATACATAATATAACAGAATTGTACACAAAGCTTACTAATTCAACATTTCCAAACTTTCCATAAGATTTAAAGAAACAACGATTTAAACCTTCGGTGCCGGGAAATGAATATACAGATTTAAAATTTCTTAAAATTTTATCATTTAAAATAATAAAAGGAGGACTATTTGGGTTGTTAATAACCTTATTTACTGCCTCATTAGAATATTTCAATTTCAATAAATTTAATTCAGATTTTGTATTAATAACTGAGTCTTCGAATAGTAAATATTTATTCTTCTGATTATTATAAAAGTTCTTTTGCACGTTTAAATCTAATTTAGCATTCTCAATAGAACCAACAAATCCAACATTATTTATTTCGCTAATAACAATTCTCTCTGCTCTTTCTTTGTCTGTTTTTCCAATTTCTTCAAGTTGAGGAATAAAGTAATCAAGATAATAAACCGAATTATTTACAAATTGCCTATACTTATAAATATCTTTATAATAAGGATTATTACAATAAAAATCAGTAATTACAGCTTCTGATGCCCAACGCATTGGAATAATATCTGCAATTAATGGAACTCTGCCTTTATCGTTTATTATTTTATTAAAATCTCCAAAATTTATCATAGCCCCTGAAAATATCAGTTGGGGAATCATAATAAGAGGTATGGCCAAATATACTGTGCTTATTTGTCTGCAGAAGCCTGAAATCAATAAACTTACCATACTACCCCAACAAATCAAAAGAAAACTTATGAAAAATAATGTCAAAAAATGAAAACTGTTTTCAATTATTAAGACTGATGGTAATACTAGCAACAAAGCTTGTATGAGAGATAATATAATGTATTTAAAAACTATTGATAATAAATAACTATGCGATTTATCTATTATTCTATTTTCATGCTGATTGAAATGTCTAAGAAATATAAACTCATGTCCGGAATTAACTAAACCTGTAAAAATCGCTGTTGTTAATATAACCAATATCCACACAGGGACATTTGGATTATAGTAATAAATATAATCTTCAGTATTTGAATATTTAAGCAAGGTCGAAAACAAAACTCCCGACAAAAGAGGTATTAACAAAAGCAAAACTAGTCTTGATTTTTGCTTGATTTCAACGCTTATACTAAATTCCAAATGATTAATAAATGAGAGCCAATTATTTTGTCTTACACGCTTAACAAAATTTATCTTCTCATCTTTTTTATTAAATTGGTTTGCATTTACAAAACGTTGATAATATTCTGATGCTGAAAATTTCCTTTTTCGAGTTGCACTTCCATTTTCATCAAATTGCTTCTCTTCAATCATTTTTAGCAATACGCCAGGATTAAACCGCGTTTCTATTAAACTGTTTTTATCAACTTTTCCTAATATCTCTCTAAAATACTCAACTGATTTTGCCGGAGAGCCGTAATAAATCGGATATCCTCCATCATCAATAATCAGTATTTTATCAAACATCATAAATATGTCGAAATCAGGTTGATGAACAGATGCAACGATAATTTTATTTTGATTAGCTATGGAACGCAAAAGACTCACAATTTTGAATGTATCTTCTGACGACAACCCACTGGTAGGTTCGTCTAGAACAAGCACCTCTGGTTGGTTCAACAATTCCATAGCAATTCCCAATCTTTTCTGTTGTCCTCCCGACAATTGGTATGAACTTCTATCAGCTTTACAAACAATCTTGTTACTCTCTTCGAGCAATCCTGTTTCAGAAAAAACTTCATTTATCTTTATTTTTGAACTTTCACTCGACATCTGCAAAAAATTGCATCTATGTTGCAGGTGTTCCTCAACAGTATAAAAAGGAATGAAATTATCATGTTGAGGTAAGTATGATTTAATTAATATATCTTTCCCCGATAATATTCCTGTAAAGTAGACTTCTCCACTTGCTTTATTTTCCAAGCCGGATATACTTCTAAGAAAGCTAGTTTTTCCACTCCCGCTTTTGCCTATGACAGCAATCAGTTCACCACTGCAAAAATCCAGAGAGGTTTTATGCAGAATTATTCTTTTATTCTTTTTAAGCTCAATGTCTCGAATATTCAGATAAAACTTCTTTTCTGTTTCGTTTATCGGGCCTTTGGATAATGACTTTAAGTCCGGATAAAATAATTTTTTAATATCATTATATACTAAAACAGAATCTTTCAAAAAGTACTTTACTTGCCCCTCAATGATTTTTTTATCATTTAATTTCAATTTGACTGATAATGATTTGATAAAAATTACCTCAAAATCTGTTAAAAAAATTTCAGCAATATTGACATTGTCAACAAAAACACTTGTATATTCTGTTTTATTGTCAGAAAAAATAAATCTTTTTAATTCATAATAGAAATCATCAGAAAACCCGAAAATATTGGCAATGAGGGAAGAAAACTCTTCTGAAAGTTGACCGCAACCTGTTTCTTTAATTAAAATAATTAAAAAATAAACTACTATCAGACGTTCAGAAATTGAAATATTAAGTTTAATTTCTTCACAAATCCTGATAAGTTTTACTGAGTTTAATGAGATTCTTTTTTGAGATGATTCTGAACTATATTCTTTTAAATAATTCTTATATATTTCTGTATAATCTGATATATACTTATCCTCAATTTCTGAATTTAAAAAACTTTTAAAGACTGCCACAAATTTATTAATGCTCTCTTTTGCTTGTCTGTTGGCAGCCAAAGCAAACAATTTGGCAATGGAATTCAGAGTTAAAATATTCATATTATGAATTCAATGACTTTCTGCTAAATTAGAAAATATTTTATAAATTTTTAACTTTTTTTTAAGAGTCGAGAAAAACATCTTAAAATAACTTACGTTAAAAGGCAGTAAAACAAATTTGCTACTATGAAAAGTTGTAAATATTGGGTATTTTTTATAAATTTGTAAGCTGAAAATTGAAAGATATGAAGAGCATATTACTAGTTTTCCTTATTGGGTTTATAAGTATATGGGGATTTTCTCAGGAGCTTAGTTTTACTGCAAATGGACCTGCTAAAGTGGGGCTAAATCAGAGTTTTCAAGTAAGTTATATGGTTAATGCAAAAGGCAGCAACCTCACGCTGGGTGATTATTCAGATTTCAAATTTGTGAATGGGCCATCAACCTCAACTAGCTCAAACACTCAGATCATTAACGGACAAGTATCAACAAGCGTTTCATATAGCTATACTTACGTATTTCAGCCTCAAAATACAGGGAAATTCACTATTGGTGGTGCTACTATAACAGTAAACGGAAAGCAATACACATCAAATTCTGTAACTATTGAGGTTCAAAAAGATCCTGTACAAACTCAAAATAATAGACGAAATAATACTTACGACCCATTTGCTGATTTTTACAATCAAACTCAACCTCAAGTAAATAATACTCCAAAAGAAATTACAAACGAAGATTTATTTGTACGAGTTGTTACTGATAAAACCAATCTTTATAAGGGGGAGCCTATTAACGCTGCAATCAAAATATACACTAAAGTAGATTTGTCAGGTGTAAACGAAATAAAATTTCCCTCTTTTGATGCATTTTATGCCGAAGAATTAGAATCCGCAACAAGACTGAATTTCACAAGAGAAACCTATAACGGACAAACTTACAATGTAGCTCTGATTAGAAGATACATATTATACCCCAGATATTCCGGCAATGTTACAATCGAATCTTGTGAAGTAGATTGTCAGGTCAGACAAGCCGTTTCGGGTGGAAATAATTTTTGGGCACAATTTTACGGCTATTACGAAACGGTACAGCGAAAAATTAAATCTCCCGAAGTTAACATCAGTGTTAAAAATCTACCCCCCGCATCAGATGATTTTAGCGGTGCAATAGGGACGTTTAATATTAAAATGACACAATCTGCAGATACGGTAAATATAAATGATGCAGTTACATTCAAACTAGTTCTCAACGGAACCGGAAACTTCAATATGATTGAGATCCCCGATATTGTTTGGCCAAAGGAATTCGAAGTTTACGAGCCTGTGTCGTCTGATAATACAAACGTATCTACTGCAGGAGTCAGTGGCACCAAATCATGGGAATTTACTGTAATTCCAAGATATCCCGGAATATTTAAACTCGGCAAAATAAATTTTCAGTATTTTGATTCTTCTACAAAACAATACAAAACAATTAGTACCAACGATATTACACTTGCAGTAAGAAAAGATAAAAACGATACAAAATTCGGAGATACAGATTATGTTTATTCGCAAAAAAGCATTGAATATATTGGCGATGAAGATATAAGATTCATTAAAAATAACGATCTTAATCTTACAAAAAATTACACTCCAATTATTACTGATAGTTTCTTTAGCTTTTATTTCATCTTACCATTAACAGTTTTTATTCTGCTGGTAATCTTTTTAAGAAAGAAAATAAAAGAAAATGCAGACATTGCCATGATGAAAGTAAAACATGCCGGCAAAGTGTCAAGAAAAAGACTAAAAAGAGCAAAGAAATTCATGGTTCAAAATAATAAAACTGAATTTTATAAAGAAATTATCTCAGCTTTGTGGGGTTATGCAGGCGATAGACTTGGTATTGCAGTGGCAGATTTAACAAAAGACAAAGTATTAAATGTTATGGAGGCTATAAAAACTGATCCCACACTTGCTACTAAATTAGTCGAAATAATTGACAAATGCGAATATGCTCACTTTGCTCCTAATTCTAAAGAAACAGAATTATCATATGTATATAAGGAAGCTGCTGATATTATAGAAGAACTTGAACAAAAATTAAAAGTATAAAAATTAAAAAAAAATTATCAAAGTCAAAACATATGAAGAACATTACAATCACATTACTACTACTGATTATCGTACTTAATATTTTTGCAAATGATATTAAAACTGAGTCCGATTCTGCTCTTAATTATTATCTTAATTCAGATTTCGAAAAAGCATTAGCAATATATGAAGATATAAATAGTAAAGGTTATTGTTCTGCTGACTTGTTTTTTAATATGGGAAATTGTTATTACAATTTGGGTGATCTGGCAAATGCTATATATTTTTATGAAAAAGCAATTGTTTTAAACCCATCTGACGAAGATATACTTCATAATTTACAAATAGCAAATTCTAAAATTAAAAACAAGACAGATATTGTTCCTGAAGTGTTTTATTTGCGTTGGTATAAAAGCATTGTTTCTTTATTTAGTACTGATAAATGGGCAATCTTAAGTATTATATTTTTCATTCTTTGCTTGGGAACAATTTCATTGTATCTGTTTTCAAAAAGAATTATTCTGCGGAAAACCGGATTTTATTCAGCAATTTTATTGTTCATTTTATCAATTTTTAGTCTTATTTTTTCTATAGGTCAAGCAAAGTTGATTACTAATAACAATTTCGCAATTATTTTTGAAACAAGTCTTGTCAAATCAGGGCCTTCGGATGAGAGTACAAATCTTTTTGAAGTTAATGAAGGACTAAAAGTTGAGATTACAGATTCGCTGAACTCTTGGTATAACGTAAAACTTGCAGATGGCAAACAAGGTTGGATAATTGCCGAAAATGTTAAAAAAATATAGGTTTCTAAATTAAGCATAAAAATTGCTACTCAACCAAAAATACGAAAATGTCAGCAATGATATCTATCTCATATTAAATTTTGGAATATCTTTGCTTTACAATTAAAATGAAAAAAGATGAAAATAATTCTGCTAGCTGTTATATCTGTTCTTATTTTGCAATCATGCAGTTTATTGTATTACAATCCCTGCAAAAGTTATATTAGTGACGATATTACTTTCAGGGCATATTCCGAAGCTAGCAGTACAAATGAGCAATTTGCCGAAGAAAAAGCACTACTTATTGCAAAGACTGATATAGCCGAAAACGTTGATAATTATATTGTAAGTAAATATGGTCATCAAACATTTTTACATGATCCGGAATACGAAAATAAAATTTCAATAGTCCGAAAAACAGTTCTTAATAACATTAACATCGTCTGTTCTAAAACTATTGTCAAAAAAGGAATGTATAAGTCATATATTGCAATAGAAATATCGAAGGAAGACATTGACAAAGAAGTAACCCGTAAGCTAAAAGAACAAACTGACTGATATGGATATTGCATTGCTAATAATAGGACTTATTTTTATTATTGCCGGACTTATAGGTTGTATATTACCTGTAATACCTGGTCCTCCCCTGAGTTACATTGGACTTTTATTGTTACATTTTACCAGCAAAGCAGACATTACAACCTTCACTCTAATATTAACTGCAGTTTTAGCCATTGTAGCGACTATTCTTGACTATATTGTGCCTGTTTGGGGTACTAAAAAAGCAGGTGGTTCAAAATGGGGAACTCGTGGAAGCGGAATTGGACTTATATTCGGGCTATTCTTTTCACCTATAGGTATTTTTGTCGGACCTTTTCTGGGTGCTTTGGCCGGCGAATTGCTATTTCATTATTACCATAAAAAAGACCCTACTGATAATGCGAAATTCGAAAAATCTCTAAAAGCAGCTTTTGGTTCATTTCTAGGATTAATGTTTGGAGTTGTGCTAAAAATTATAATATCCTGCTTTATTGCTTTTCTGTTTGTTAAGGAAGCTATAATCGGTTTTTTCTAATCAATCTTCTGTTTCAAAAAAGCTAAAATGCACAGATCCATATTTTTTAGTCATACTAAAATATGGAAAATTTGAAAAGTCATTTTTCTCGGAATGCTCAATAACAAGCAAAGAAGCATTAGACAAAATCTTGTTTTTAAATACAGAATGGTATATTTCTTCAATGTTTAACAAATCATAAGGTGGGTCTGCAAAAATAATATCAAATTTTTTGTTACAAGAATTGAGATATCTGAATGCATCCGATTTTACTACAACTGCGTTATTGTGATCCAAGTTTTCTAATTGTTTTTCAATAAATTTTGCATGATTAAAATTGCTTTCAACCGCAATAAGCGACTTTACTCCTCTACTGACAAATTCGTATGATATACTTCCTGTACCGCTAAACAGATCAAGCACGTCAATATTTTCAAAATTATACAAATTGTTAAGGATATTGAACAAAGCCTCTTTAGCAAAATCTGTCGTTGGTCTGGCTTTAAAATTTGAAGGAGGATTAAACAACTTTCCTCTATACTTACCGCCTATAATCCGCATATTAGAAATTTAAAAAATTATAAAAATAATGCGGAGCTATCTCTTGAAAACGATAGAAATAGTTATAATCGGTGTTTTGTGATTCAAAATATACCTGTGAAACAAATTTCTTCAAATTAATAATCGCAGAGTTATCAGAATCAATAAAACCTGATAATACTAGTTCAGTTTCTGATTGTGATAATTTCAATTTGTCAAAAACATTTATTAAAAAATATAAAATATCATTACTTGTAGTGTAGCTAAAAACATTAAATAACTTAATACCTGCTTTATTTAACACCAACAATTCGAAGTAATCATCAAAAACCTGAACAAAAATTTTTGCATTAGTTTGATTTTCATCAAGAATATTTTGAGTAAAATGTGATTCAATAAACGTGTGTGACGATGGATACAGTTTACAATCCGGGAACAATGCTTTTATTTTATCATTTAAGCTCCTATTTATCGGAAAAACGACATAGTTTTCTGATTTTTCCAAATGTGAATAAAGCACCTCACAAGATTCATCAGGTTCAAAATTAAGTTCCCAAATATTATTTTCTGAACCCGGACTGAACAACACATCAGGCACTATTGTCTGACGTGAATCAGAAATAACTACTAAAATTGAATTAAAAACCTTTCCCAAAAGATTTTCCTTTTTCAAATATTTCTCAGTTTCATCAAGAATTTTACGTTTATTTTGAAATTTATAAGAGTGAAGGGCAATAAATTTATTTTCTTCAACAAGTTTCAGAGAAAAAGAAAGTCCATTTTGCGTTAACAAAATGGACAAATTTAATTTTGAACTATCGTAATTGTTTGAATCGAAATCTTTTATACTAACATTTTTCATGAGAATATTATTCCCAATTACCGGCATTGTTATTTGCCTCTGTTAGACTACCTACTTTTAAGCAGGTATCCTTTTTACTTGCATTATAATTTATAATATATTGTCTTTCTAAACCATCAAGAATATCAAAATTCAAAGCATAACATTGAAATACTTTTACTGAAACTCCTGATCCGGTCATTACCGAATTAGTATCCATTATAAACTCACATTTTGTTCCAGTAGGTACATACCTTAAATCTTCAATTGGATATTTAATATGTTTGAATAATGAATCAATAATAGGAATATAAAATGTATCTCTGGAAATAATTCCCAGCTTCAAAGCTTCTTTTTCTGTCAATGAATCCGGAACAAAGCCAATAGCTCTTACAACTCTAATATCTTCTGTTTTAATAAACTGAATTAAAGTATCAAATGATGGAGTATAGAATCCGGTTATTTCTTTATATGTAACCTGAGCAGTTCTAATATCTTTCAACTTTTCAATTGTCTGATTAAATCGCTTAACTCTCTCATGTTCAAATTTTATAGGTTTATTAATCCCATAAACAATATAGTAAGCCAAGATAATGACAACCGCTAACAATACTACTTTAATAATAATCCCAACTGTTTTATTCATTATTAGAAATTTTAATTTTACTTTGCAAAAATAAATTATTTTTTTCAAAAATAAGACAATTTTAATCTTAAAAAAAATTAAATGTCTGAAAAGTTTTTCAACAATCAGTTAATCAATAAAATCGGATATATTCCAACAGATGGACAAACGATAGCTACAGATAATTTATTACAATTTCTATTTGACAAGGAAAAATTTTGTGTATTTCTTTTAAAAGGATATGCAGGAACAGGAAAGACAACGCTTATATCAGCTTTGATAAGAACTCTTTCTGATATAAAAATAAATACTATCTTACTTGCTCCTACCGGGCGTGCTGCTAAAGTTTTATCTAATTATTCAGGCAAAAAAGCATATACTATACACAAATGTATTTATCGAAAAGAATCAACAAAAGCAACAGATTCGGATTTCTCGATAAATTACAACAAGAATAAAGATACTGTTTTTATAGTTGACGAGGCTTCGATGATTGGAAATATAGATACAGGTAACAGTATTTTTGGAAGCGGACGTTTATTGGATGATTTATTATCATTTGTTTTTAATGACAATAACTGTCGTTTAATTTTAGTAGGCGACACTGCTCAGTTGCCACCGATCGGCACAAATCAAAGTCCGGCGATGGATATTAAATACCTTGAAGGAGCAGGGATGAAAGTTTACACATCTGAACTTTCAGAAGTAGTAAGACAAACAGCAGAATCAGGAATTCTTATTAATGCTACTCGAGTAAGAGAAAATCTTTCATCCGAAAATTTTAATTTTCCTAAATTCAGTCTTAAAGGATTTTCAGATATTGTTAAAATTTCAGGAGCAGATATCCTCGACGAACTCGACAATTGTTACTCTAAATATGGCAGCCACGAGGCAAAAGTAATTTGTCGCAGCAATAAAAATGCAAATAAATACAATATGGGAATTCGCAATCGTATTCTTTGGAAAGAAGAAGAAATTACGAATGGTGATTTGCTGATGATTGTAAAAAATAATTATAATTGGTTGCCCGAGAATTCTGAAATTGACTTTATTGCTAACGGCGACATTATAGAAGTTGTACGAGTTGGCAAAAAGTATGAATTATTTGATCATCGCTATGTTGATTTAACAATTAGATTTATTGATTTCCCAGAGCTAGAGATAGATGTCAAAGCTATTTTGGATACCTTAAGCAGCGATTTACCTGCAATGGATGCAGAGTATCACAAAATACTTTACAATCTACTTCAAATTGATTATGCAGATATTACTGACAGTAAAAAACGCCACGAAGCTATTTTAGCCGATCCATATTTTAATGCTTTGCAAATAAAATTTGCCTATGCCCTTACATGCCACAAATCGCAAGGTGGACAATGGGCGGCAGTTTTTGTTGACCATGGCTGGCTAAACAAAGACGAAATGTCCGAACAAAACAAATACGAATTCCTGCGATGGCTCTACACCGCCATTACCCGCGCTACCGAAAAACTGTATTTGGTAAATTTTGACAAAGAGTTTTTGGAAGATTAGTACACTAATATACTCTGTACGTACCGAACATAAGAATTTATTTTACGTACAGATTTTGTGAATGAGAAAAATTATGGTGTAAAAATCTTGTCAAAATATCAAATTGAATCCCTTTTTTGAATTTTGAAACTTTTCAATTTCATTTTTGAAGAATTTTATTTGTTGTGAGCTGGTGAAATCTCTGAATATTTTCAAATCCTCATTTTCCTCTGTCTTATTTAGAGCATCAATATATTCAAGTCTGTCTTCGGTAAAAATCTTTACAAAAGGTTGATTAAAATACATTAAAATGTAATTCATAATTAGTCGAGATAGCCGTCCGTTTCCATCGGCAAAAGGGTGTATATTGACAAGATTGTAATGAGCATCTGATGCCAGATTTAATACATCATCATCATCTAAATTTTGCCCAAGTTTTGTGTTGATATTAGAAATAAATTCGACAACTAAGTCCGGCACTTTCTTATAATCTAGGAAAATATTTTTTATCAACATAAACCTGCGCTAAACGAAAATCTCCTTTAGATGTATCAAAATTCCCAGCTACGGAACTAGCCAAAGCACCGGTATTTTTCATCAAAATAGATTGTGTCTCCTTTATCATCTCAACAGATAGTTTAGTTTTTAATGCAGCTTTATCCTTTAAAAACATAAAAGCATTATAATGATCTTTTACCATCAAATGGTCTGATAGTGGTTTTCCTTTTGCGGTAATATCTTTATCCAATAAAATTCTTGTGTCTGTCTCAGATAAAGAACAGCCTTCTATTTTTACAGAGTGATATATAATGAAAAAAATAGAAAACTTTTCGTAATCTATGACTTGATCCAAATTTAGATTAAAATATTCCCCTCTATATTTTTGAATCTCGTTCATTACTCTTACCAGTCTATTTTTAGATTATCTTTCGCATTTATTCAATATCTCTCTTCAATTTTTCGACATCAATTGTATATCCTTGCTCGTTTAAAGATGTAATAAACTCCTCGTGTTTTCGATTTTTGCGATATTCTGGTTCGGTTTTAGGATGCTTAAGAAATTGAGCAATATAATTTGGATTTTCGGCGAGATTTACCACTGCATGAAAAAACAAAAAATCTTTTCCCTTATACATTGATGAACCCACAATTTTTCTTCCATTTAAAACTATATCGGATATTCCCTGAATGCTAAGACCTTCGACATTTTGTTTTTGCAGAGCTATTATGATTTTCATATTGCAATCATGAAAAAAAGATTTGATAGCAGTTAAATCATGCTCACGAGATATCATCGATACTATTACAGTTTTTGGGGTTAGAACTACCGAATGTCCTCCACTAGGTCGCTGCATGATGATTGCATTTTCTTGCTTTGCATTTTCAATTTCAACAGCATCGTCAATACTATCGCGTTGACCAAGGATAATATAGGTTTTGTCCGGCTTCCAAACCAATATTTCTTGTCCTTGTCCGTCAAATAAACTATTGTCGGGAAGATTGTATGATTGTAAAATATTCATATTGTAAAACTAGTTTTTTTTTGCAAAATATTCCAACAAAACACACAGAAAATTGGTGAATTGATAATCTGTAATATTTGTAGTCAGTTTACAAAAACTGATTACTTATAACAAAAAACAGATTAAAGATTTTCACTAAATTCTTGGATTTTGATTTACAATAAACGAAATAAAATTAGACGATTTTCTTTCATAAAATTAAATAATATTCGCTAAATTGCCTAAAAAAAAAAGCTATGTTACTAAAAATTTTAAGTCTATTGTTTTTTGCATTGATGATATATGTAAACTATCTTGCAAATGCTTTACCAATTAACGGATTATCAACCGGTGCAGTATCAAATGCCTACCCTAACCTATTCGCGCCTGCCGGATTAACTTTCTCAATTTGGGGTATTATCTATTTATTATTGGCAATTGTCAGTATAATGTTTTTCTTTGATTCCAATAAGGAGATTTTACAAAAAGTTTCATCGTTTTTTATTATCAGCTCAGCATTAAACAGTTTGTGGATTTTTGCATGGCATTACCAAAAGTTCGGTTTATCTGTTGTAATAATGTTGCTATTGCTAGCTTATTTGATTATTATTAATCATAAGCTAAGCAGTTCCCCGAATAGTATTTTCAAGGCTGCATTTGGAATTTACCTGGGCTGGATTTGCATTGCCACAATTGCCAATGTAACTGTATGGCTTGTTAGTTTAAATTGGTCAGGTTTTGGCATTTCGCAAGAGCTTTGGACAAGCATTTTAATAGCAATTGGACTTGGAATAACAATCGCCGCTGTAATTAAATTCAATAATCCATTTTTAGCAGCTTCTGTAATTTGGGCTTTTATTGGGATTGCAATAAAACAGCACGGGAATTCAAATCTTGTATTTATTGCAGCAATTGTTGGGGTTGTTGTGATTTTGATTACGGTGGCTTCGAGACAATTTTATCAGCCTTAATAGCTGATAAAATCCCTCAGCCACCTTACCATAGTGACATAATAATAATTACAGCGAGATAATTTTATCAGCCTTAATAGCTGAAAAAATCCCTCAGCCACAATAGAATACGAATGTAAGGGGACTGAGGGATTCGAGGCACGAGAATCGTCTCGAAGTCCCCGTAATATTCTATTTATGTATCGCTCCATCCACCGCTTCAAATCCTGCTTCCATAAAAATTTCAGATACTGTTGGGTGTGCGTGAATCGTTGAAGCAACATCATAAATTGTTGCTTCGAGATTCATATAAGCTGAAGCTTCGGCAATCATATCGGTTGCATTTTCGGCAATAATTTGAACTCCCATCACCTCACCAAATTTCTTTTCAGATAAAATTCGAACTTCGCCCTCTGTATCGCCGTTAATCATGGCTTTGCCATTTGCACTTAAAGGAAAGCTACTAACTTTGTAATCATATTTATTGACTATTAACTCCTGCTCGGTCATTCCTAATTGAGCAATTTCTGGACTGGCATATACATTTATCGGATATTTTTTTAAATCCATCACTGCATCCACTCCTTTAATAGAATTTACAACAAATAAGCCCTGAGCAGAGCCGGCATGTGCATAAGCTGATTTTCCGTTCACATCGCCAATTGCATAAATGCTTTTTACTGATGTTTGCAATTTTTCATTGGTTTCGATAAATCCATTTTCATCTAGTTCAATTTTAATCTTTGACTCAGGAACAATAGCCTTGCGTAGGCGAGAATTCACTTTTACTGCATTTTCAAAAATTTGCGAGTCTTCTTTGATTATCTCAATTTTTTCCTTTTTAAGCTTTTTAATGATGTATTCGTTCAAATAATCATCAAGTTCGGGAACAATCTTTTGCTCTATTGTAAATATCTGGACCTTCGCTCCTGCCATGTTTGCCATTTGAGCCAATTCTATAGTAACAGGACCATGACCATAAAAGACAATTTTTTCAGGTAATTTTACTAAGGCATATAAATCTTTAATGCTTATTTCATCGCCTGCACCTTGCTCAGGATATGATCCTGTTGCAATAATTATGTTTTCGGCGGTAATATTTCTGTTATCAACTGTAACCGAGTTCTCCGAAGTAATCAATGCAGTTCCAACAATAGTTTCGACAGCATTTTTCTTTAGCAGAAACTCCACTCCTTTCGACAGCTTCACAGTAGTTCCAATTGCTTTTTTTACAGCATTTTGCCAGTTAAAGCTTAAGTCTTTTTTATCCACTCCATCAATCCCATAGCGTTTTAAATCACCGGCTTTCACAAACATTTTTGCACTTTCAATTAATGATTTCGATGGAATACAACCCCAATTAAGGCACATACCGCCTACTTTGTCTTTTTCTACTATCAAAGTTTTTAAACCTAACTGACCGGCTCTGATTGCCGAAACATATCCTGCCGGTCCTGCTCCTATTATTATTAAGTCGTAGTTCATAGTTTTTATTATTTATATATTCATCCAATCCATATTTATAACTCTAGGCACTCTAGACGCTTTAGGCACTTTAGGCACTTTATTAAGTCACACTAGTCACTCCATTACCATTGCAACGGGTTCTTCCAAATAATTCATTATCTCGTTTAAGAATCTTGTTACTTCTCCGCCGTCAACTATTCTGTGATCAACTGAAAGAGACAGTGGCAAGGTATTTCCAACTACAATCTGTCCGTTTTTCACAATCGGGGATTCGAAAATACGACCTATTCCTAATATCCCTGCTTGAGGATAATTAATTACAGGCACTGCATATTTTCCACCAATCGAGCCAAAGCTTGTAATTGTGAAAGTTCCATCTTTCATATCCTCAAGTTTAATGCTTCTGGTACGTGCTTTTTCCGATATTTCTGCAATTTCAATCGCTAATTGCTTTATTGACTTTTTGTCAACATCTTTAATTACAGGAACTAATAAACCATCTTCGGTATCCACTGCTATTCCAATATTGTAATATTTCTTATAAATAATATTTCCATTTTCCATATCCATCTCAGAATTCAGCAATTTATACTTTTTAAGTGCAAGTGCTGTTGCTTTAATGATAAATGGTAAATAGTTAAGTTTTACACCCTCAGATGCATATTTTTCTTTGAATTTTGTTCTAAGATGAATCAATTCGCTAACTTCAACATCGTCAAAAACAGTCATATGAGCAGCATTGTGCTTACTTTGAATCATATTTTTGGCAATAGTTTTACGAATCTGAGTCATTTTTTCGATTTCTATTAATTCCGACAAATCATTTTTCTTATCAGAAACGGTTTTTGGAGTGATATAAGACTGCTGTTGTTTAAATTTTATAATATCCTCTTTCATCACACGCCCACCGGGTCCTGTTCCTTGCACGTTATTTATATCTACGTCCATTTCCTTAGCCATAGCTCTTGCCACCGGAGTTGCTAACGCTTTTTTATTAATGTGACTAATTGTAGTCGAAGTCACCTGTTCAGATTTAATAAAATCACCTTCGTTACTAGCAGGCATAAAAGCGTTATTTCCGGCAACTTCGAGGGTTCCAACAACACCGGCACCTTCTTCTTCTACTGCTTCCATCTGAGCTTGGGTTTCTTTTACCAATTCTTGTGCAGCCTCTCCGCTAATTCCTTCAATTTCAATTTCCACTAAAGCATTTCCAACATGAATAGTTTCGCCGACTTTACCAAAAGTTGCAGCAATTACACCATCACGAGGCGAAGGAATATCTGCCACTACCTTATCTGTTTCCATTTTAACTAATGAATCTCCTACCTTCACACTTTGTCCTTTTTTTACATACCATTCCAGTATAGTGCCTTCATCGAGACCTTCGCCAATATCCGGAAAATTAAAAATATATCTCATTGCTTTTGTATTTTTAGTATTTAACAGTTCTTAAAATCTCATAAAATATTTTTTCAGGACTAATCATAAAATGAGGTTCCCCTTTTGGCAAAGGTACAATCACATCAAAACCGGCAACACGTTTGGGTGGAGCTTCGAGATGTAAAAATGCCTCTTCCATTGCCAAAGCTGAAATCTCAGCTCCAACCCCAAAAGTTTTAATAGCTTCGTGTACAGTAATTATTCTGCCTGTTTTTTTAATTGATTGTGAAATTGTCTCTCTATCAATCGGATAGATTGTTCTTAAATCGATAATTTCTACTGAGATTCCTTCTTTTTTTGCCAAAACTGAAGCTTTTTGCACTTCACGAATCATTGCCCCGTAAGCAACAACTGTCACATCAGTTCCTTCCTGAATTACTTTTGCTTTTCCGATTGGAATAGAGAATTTTTCGGTTTCAACCTCTTGTTTAATCGCACGATAAATCCGTTTTGGCTCCATAAACCAAATTGGGTCTTCAGATTCCAATGCTGCAATCATCAAGCCCTTTGCATCGTGTGGTGTTGATGGAATAACGACTTTTAACCCGGGAATATGTGCCCAAATTGCTTCTAAACTTTCGGAGTGATGTTCGAGAGCGTTTATTCCGCCACCGTAAGGCATTCTAATTACCATTCCGCTGGTATATTTTCCGCGGCTACGATTTCGCATTCTCGAAACATGTGAAACAACCTGATTAAAAGCAGGATTTGCAAATCCTGAAAATTGCATCTCAATTACGGGTTTTAATCCTGCCACAGCCATTCCAACAGCTGTTCCGACAATTCCTGATTCGGCAAGAGGTGAATCGAAAACTCTTTCGACACCATGTTTTTGCTGTAATCCTTCGGTTACTCTAAAAACACCTCCTTCTACACCAACATCTTCACCATAAACTATTATTCTGTCGTCTTCTGCTAGTTTTATATCTAACGCATCGTTAATTGCGTTTACCATATTCATTATTTTTTTCATCGTATTATTTTTTAATTACGTACACTTCTCCATTGAAGGAATTTTTCATGTTCTACCATTTGCTCTTTAAGATCGGTCGGCATGTCAGCATAAGTATATTTGAATACGTCTTCGAGATCTACCACACCGTAATTTTCGGCTTCGATAAATTGTCGATCAATTTCTTTTTTAAACTCTTCAATTAGTTTTTCCTCTTCTTTATTATTGTATAGTTTTTTAGAAACTAAATAAGCTTTTAATCTTTTCAATGGGTCTTTTACGTCCCAGGCTTCTTCTTCTTCTTTTGACCTGTATTTTGTGGGATCATCTGAGGTTGTATGGGCTCCTTTTCGGTAAGTTACTGCTTCGATTAAAACCGGCCCATTGCCTGCTTTGGCATGTTCAAATGATTCTTTTACAGCTTTATACATTGCGAAGAAATCGTTACCGTCAACCTGAATACCTTTAATGCCGTACGCATAAGATTTAATTGCAATTCCATCAGAAGCCGTTTGCACTTTAAATGGAGTAGAAATTCCATACTGATTATTTTGCACAATAAAAACAACCGGAGCTTTCCAAACACCGGCAAAATTTATTGCTTCGTGAAAATCGCCTTCTGAAGTACCACCATCTCCAACAAAAGTAAACACTACCTGATCTTTTTTACGATATTTAATTTCATAACCAATCCCTGCAGCATGAACAAGTTGCGAAGCAATAGGCACAGAATAAGGAAGAAAATTTTCAGCATTTTTTAAATTAACCCCATCTTCGTATCCCATAAAATACAGAAAAATTTCTTTCAGGCTTGCTCCTTTTGCTATATAAGCTCCCATTTCACGAAACGCCGGCACTAACCAGTCTTGTTTACGCATAATTTGAGCAACTGCTCCCGAAATAGCTTCCTGACCATAATTTGGTGGATAAGTATAAATTCGTCCCTGACGCTGATATGAAACAATCATTTGATCTGCAGTTCGAGCAAATAGCATATCCTTGTATGCTTTTAAAATGTCTTCATCTGACATTTCCGGCATATATGTTTTGTTAATAATTCTGCCATCATTATCCATTATCTGAAACATTTTTTTATTTATCGGTTCGTATTCTTTAAACATAATTAAATATTATTTAGATTATATCTAAATAACAAAAAGACTATAAAAATGTTTAAGGGTATTGAACAAAATAAAGAGAATTTCTGCCGGTTGCAGCCTTTACGCTAAAACGAGTCAACTAAAATCTGTATCTTATAAATTTTGATAAGTGGTTTTTGGAGAATTAAGTAGCTAAAAAAATGAGCAGATATCCTTTCTGCTCATTTTTTCAAAAGTTTACTATTTATCCCCAAGTTTAAACATGATAGGCATAACCATTTTCACGTTTACTGCTTTTCCGTCCAATTTCCCGGGGCTCCAACTACCCATCGAAGAAATAACTCTTACAGCTTCAGCATCAAGAAATTCATTTACGCTCTGTACAACTTCGACATTTTCGACCTTTCCTGTTTTTGTAACTACAAAAGAGACAAAAACTTTTCCTTGAATACCGTTTTTCTTTGCTTGTTCAGGATATTTTACTTCACTAATGATATACTTTGCTACATCATCAAATCCATTACCGTAAACAGGCATTTCATCAACTTCTTCATAAACTTCACCGAAAACAACAGCTTTCTTTATTGTATCTTCCTGAGAGATATTTGATCTATTACTGTTTTTAACAGGAAAATTCAGGTCACCTGTATCTTTACAGGAAAAAGCAAAAATAACTGCTGCAATAAGTGGCAGAACTAATAAATAAGCCAATCGCAAGTAGCGTGGCGAACGATTTTTTTTCATCATTTTCATACGTTTTAAAGTGAGAGATTCATTAAAGTTGTTGGCCAACCCAATTCTTTTACCAACAACATTTTCGAACAGGAGCATAAAATATCCTGCTGTGTCAAAGCCTTGCTCCATAACTTTTTCATCAGCCAGATATTCGTGGGTAGATTTTAAATTATTTTTAATCATCCAGAAAAACGGATTTATCCAAAATACTGAACAAATAATTTCAGAAATTATATTATCAATGCTGTGATATTGCATTATATGAACTCTTTCATGTGATAAAATCTGTTCGAGTCCGTTTTTGTCTTCAAAATGACTTCGACTAAGAAAAATATACTTAAAAATCGAAAAAGGATTTATCTTCTCGTCACTTAAAACCAACACATTATTTCTATATCTCTCTTTAATTGAGCGTTTCGAAATCCTTATTACACTTACAATTGCCCAAATAATACGAAATACAAAAAATGCCGCGACTAAACTATAAAACATGTAACTATAATATTGCGTAATCGGGCTAGTTTGAACAACTTCGCCATTTGCTGTTATTACAATTTCATCCAAAACTATAGGCATCGTTTTAACTGACAGCACTTCGTTTACAGGAATTTTAATTAAAGGAAGTATTGGAGGTAAGATCAGCGACCACAACAAATATATTCTGTTTAAGCGAAAATAAGTTGTATTTTTTAGGAATATGAAATAGAACAGGTATAATATTCCCGAAGCTATTACCATTTGGATAATATATACTATAAATTCGTTCATAAGCATAAATTTATTTATTCTTAAGTTCTTTTTCTATCATTCGTTTCATTTCTTCTAATTCTTCTTTACTCAGTTTTTTATCACCAGCAAAGAAAGAAACAAGCTTTTTATATGAATTGTCAAAATAATCTGTTACAAGCTTTGACAAACTCCCCTCCTTATATTCTTCTTTTGAAATCAATGGAAAATACTCATGCGTTTTACCATATGCTTTATGTGAAACAAACGATTTGGTTTCCAATATTCTCACTATTGTAGAAACAGTATTGTATGCAGGTTTTGGTTCTGGCATCTCTGCAATAATATCATTTACAAATCCTTTTTCCAATTTCCATAATATTTGCATTATCTGTTCTTCTGCTTTTGTTAGTTCCTTCATGTTATTCTATCCTTAGTTATATTGTTATTTATTTATTTTAATTTTCTTAATCTATAATGCAAATATATAACTAATTATTTAGTTATGCAACTATTTTATTAGTTTATTTGTTAAAAAAATGTTAAAATATGCTGTACCAACGTATTAACATCTATTAAAATAGAGTAAATATTTGTAATGATATGCCCTTTACTTCGGGAAAATAACACTTTTATACCCTGACTTTACGACAGAAAATTCATAATTTTTGTAAAACAAAAAAGCAGCCTAAAAAAGACTGCTTTTCAATATAGAATATTAACTACTAAAAATCTCCTGTATTTGAGTCTTTTATAATTGCGGAACCTTGCTGACCTTTTGGAACAACACCATCTTTAGTTACGCCGTCTTTAGTTTCTCCATCAGCTCCATAGTCAGTTGAAATAACGCTGAATTCTGTTCTACGGTTTAATTGATGAGCGTCTTCAATATTTTTTTTATTGGTTAATTTATTAATATAAGGTTCTGTTAACACATCCCCCTCTTTAAAAGCAGGATATGAGGCTGCCAATTCTTTAGTGATTACTCTTGGTTCGGATTCCCCTAACCCTTTAGCTGTTAGTCTGTCCGGTTTAATTCCTTTTTCTATTAGATAATCAACACATGATTTTGCTCTTGCTAAAGATAACTCTTGATTATAATCATCATTTCCCCTAAAGTCGGTATGAGCTCTTAATTCAATTGTAATATTTGGGTTATCAGTAAGAGTTTTCACTAAACCATCAAGTGCCACGGTAGATTCTGGACGAAGAGTAGCTTTATCATAATCATACTCGATATTTGGTAATACGATAATTCTTGGGATTCTAGCAAGATTTATTACAACATTGATTACAGTATCATACTCAACATTAAAGGTTGTAAACTTAGCTGAATTTGAGAAATAATCTTTATTTACCATTGCTTTTACTTCGTAATTCTGATTAGGCTCGAGTTTATAAGTAAATGATCCGGTTGCTGATGAAACAAGCTCAGCAACGACTCCTGCATCGTTAACAAGTGTTATTTTTGCGTCTTTTATTAAAATAATTTTTTCAAGGTCTGTAGTATCTCTTACTACACCATTTAGTGTCACAACCAATGGTGGTAAACTAAATGAATATAAATCGTCACTACCTTTACCGCCTTTTCTGTTAGATGAAAAATATCCCGTTTCTTCCTTGCCACTGAATATAATACCAAAATCATCAAAAGAAGAATTTATGGGATATCTTAAATTTTCAATAGCAGTAAACTTTCCTTTGTCATCTTTAACCGCTTTATAAATATCTAAACCACCCATACCTTGATGTCCATCTGAAGCAAAATATAAAGTTCCATCTTCTCTTACAGTAGGAAAGACTTCATCTCCCAAAGTATTAATAATAGGTCCTAAATTTATAGGTCTGCCAAATGAATAACCAGAACCACCTGTTCTTTCGGCAACATATAAATCCATACCACCATAGCCTTCAGGAGCTTCAGCTGAAAAATATAAGAATTTATCATCATTAGAAAGTGCCGGATAGCCTATTTCGTAATTTTCAAAACCCGGAATTGTTACAACTACAGCATCGCCCCATGCATTTCCTTTTTTTGCAGAATAAAATATTTTACAAGGTTCATCCACTTTTTTGCCAGCTTTACATCTTGTAAAAAACATATCTGTACCCTTTAATGAAACAGTCGAAGCGCCTTCATCTTCCGCCGTATTTATACCACCAGCCAATGGTAGAGGTTCACTCCAAGATCCTTTTCTATCCTGAGTTACTTCAAAAATATCGGTAAATTTCTGACCAGATTTGTAATTATCCCTACTTCCCATCGATCCTTCACGTGAGGAAGTAAAGTAAATGCTTCTATAATCTTTAGAAGCCCATACCGGTGAAAAGTCTAACTGCATAGTATTAAACTTTGATACATTAATTACTTTATATCTTGTAGGACGGCTAATCCATTTTGGAACCACAGTACACGAAGCAAGACCTGAAGTAGCTCTGTGATCCTGCGGAGAAACTTGTAAATATTGCTTATAAATATCAATAGCATCTTCGTATCTGCCATTCATTCTTAAAGCATCGGCATAAAACAATAAAACATCAGGTTTTATAACACCCTTTACATAATTTTGAACTGCTACACCAAAATACATTTCTGCTTTATCAAAATCTCCTAAAATTTTGTAACAAAATCCTAACTTATAATTGACCTGAGCTTTTTCGGCCTGAGTTGTAATTCCAGATAAAGCCTTAAGATAATAATCTTTTGCGAGATCATATTGACCGGTGTTATAGTACTCATCTCCTTTTGATATCTGAGCTAACATCATTATCGGCATAAGAACCACTAATGACAAAAAGATAATCCGTTTCATAATATTTAGTTTTTATGTTTTAAAACTGTGTCAAATATAATAACTTATTTTTTATTTATTAAAAAAAATATCACGCGAAAAATGTTTTGACTCTGTCAGTGTTTTAGTTTCGACAAAAGCCTTCTCAACATTACCCCCTTTAATTTTATAAAAAATAATATAATTATTTTCGGGTATAAGGTCAATTTCATAATAGCCATTTTCGTCAGATAACTGCGTATCCATCAAAACATATTCATCGTTCATTACTTGTATATCAACATTTGGCATAACTTCATTTGTTTTTTTGTCATAAATTGTCCCCGAAACAGTGAACTTTAATTCGGGTAAAACAAAATGAAAAATATCTGTTTTGCCCATTCCTCCAATTCTCCGGGACGATAAAAAACCTTCTTCTCTCATACCTATAAATACTATGCCAAAATCATCATGTGATGAATTAATGGGACTTCCCGGATTAAAAAGGTTGTATTTAGTTCCAGAAATATGTTTTGCCCTAAAGATATCAAAACCTCCCATACCCGGATGACCGTCAGAAGAAAAATACAAATCTCCGTTACTTCTGATATAAGGATGAACCTCGTCTGCTTCGGTATTTATAAAGTCTCCTAAATTTTGTGGTGGTCCAAATGGCTGGTTTTTTCTTTCACGAACTACTTTATATATGTCTTTACCCCCAAGTCCACCCAAAAGGCTATCAGCAACAAAATACAATGTCAATTCATCGTCACTAATAGCAGGATGTCCAATTGAAATACCTGTTGGTATTCCGGGAATATCAACTTCCTTTATCTGTCCCCAATAGCTCCCAACACGTTTAGCAACATATATCCGACATCCTTTATCAAGATTTTTATCATATTTGCACCTGGTAAAATACAAATTGCTGGACTTATGGTTAAGACAAGCTGCGCCCTCCTCATCCGTTGTGTTAACGAGACCCGGAACTATTACTGGATCAGACCACTTTCCATCTTTATCTTGTTCTGAATAAAACAGGTTCGAGCAAAACTCACCTGATTCGGGACTTAGAGAAATATGAGTCGGAGCATAACGTGTTGAAGTGAAATATATTTTCTTTTTATTACGTACTTCATAAAAAGGGCAATAATCATATTCCGCAGAATTTAACCTTCCATAAATCTCAACCTCATATCTGGATGGCTTATTTAATGACTCAAATGTAAACTTAATACTTTCAACTCCTTTGTTAGAAAGTTTATGTTCAGGAGCTAAACTTTGAAACAATTCATATTGTACCAAAGCGGAATCATATTTTTGTAACATTTGCAAAGATTCACCATAATACAAATACACCAATGGATCTTCATAACCAACATTTATAGCTTGTTTAAAATAATTTGAGGCATGTTCCGGTAATGATAATTTTTTATAACAGTAACCTGTTTTAAAAGAAGCTTCTGCAATTGTATGCTTACTATTTCGCTTTTTGTTCAACTGAGTTTGATAATAACTTATAGCTTGTGAATACTGCTCTTTATCCAACGCGATGTCTCCGGATTTTATCAATTTTTGCGAGTATAAAAACTGGAAGCTAAAACAAATTAATAACAGTAAGACAAGTTTTAACATTTTCTTGTTTTTTGGTTTGTAAAGAAACATAATTTCAGTTTAATTTGCAAATGACAGTGCTAAACAAAATAAATGCCACAGAAAAATCCATGGCACTTATCATTAAAACAAAAAAACCTTGTATTATCTGTAATCCTGAAGATTATCCATCAAGATTCTACGAGCAAAAAATATTCTACTTTTCACAGTTCCAATCGGCAAATCCATTGTTTCCGCTATTTCTTTGTACTTATAACCATCAATAAACATTTTAAAAGGAATGCGATAATCATCATCCAATTCATGTATAGTTCTTTCAATATCATTGGTACTGATTTTAGTTTCAGCATTTTGATTATCAAACATGGTATTCTTCAAAATATAATCATCTTCAGATTCATCATTAATTGTTTTTTTTGTCGATAGCTTTGTAACCTGATTCAAATATGTATTTTTAAGAATGGTAAATAACCAAGCTTTAATATTTGTGTCTAAAGCATATTTTTCGCGATACTGAATCGCTTTTAAGAAAGTTTCCTGAACTAAATCTCCTGCATTTTCGGGATTTCTGGTAAGACTAAGAGCGAAGTACTTTAAGCTAGGCTCCATATCGACTAATCTTGTATTAAATTCTTGTGTGCTCATATTTGTATTTTTTAATTATATATCTATTTAAGTATTACAATACAAATATACTACATTATTATTTTTTACCAAATTTTTTTAAAACTTTTTTTTTGCTTTAACTCAATATTTCAGAGTATTCTAAATAAGAAAGAGATATAAAACCTAGTAATTTCATATCTCATATAAGTAAAATTAAGCTTGATTATAAATTTCGATTAATTAATTTTTAGTGAGAAAATATTTCGAATTGACTGAAGAAAAAATTAGCTTCAATCAGTGCATTATCATCAGAATCTGAGCCATGAATTGCATTTTCCTGAACAGATCTGGCAAATTTTTTCCTTATAGTGCCATCCTCTGCCTGGCTTGGGTTGGTATTTCCTATAAGTTTTCTAAAATCATTAACCGCATTTTCTTTTTGCAATACGGCAGCGAGAACCGGTCCGGAAGACATAAATTCTACCAAATCGCGATAAAAAGGTCTTTCTTTATGGATTTCATAGAATCTCTCTGCCTGAGCTCGCGAAAGTCTTGTCATTTTCATAGCAATCACAGCAAACCCAGCAAGGTCAATTTCATGTAGAATTGGCACTAAATTCCCAAGTCTAACAGCGGTAGGTTTTATTAAAGTAAATGTAAATTCGCCTTTTTTCATAATATAAATATTTAGAAATTAAACAATAGCCCAAATATTCCGGACAAAAACCCAAGAAAGATAAGTATTATTTTCATAATAACAAAACTCTTTTTTGATTCGGCAAACAAAGGTAATGATCCGTGACCATTTTGAACAATACTGTTCGCAAGCAATATACTCAAAGGAATTGTCCCTTGTACAAATAGCACGACAAAAACGAGATGTGGACCTGATTGAGGAATAATACCAACTAAAACTGCAATAATCAAAACATAAATCAGATTGTTGTATATCCAATTATCAAATTCGGCATATTTTAGCAAAAATGCAATTGCAACGAGTGTGAGAAAAACCCACAGCAATATTTTAGGAAGGTGTTTCACAATAATATGTTTCCAGAGATGCGATTCAATAAAATGGTCGGTACTAAACAGTATAACTATCAAAGCAAATATTGAACTCAATAAAATAGTAATTTTAACCCAATCCGTTGAATGGTGATGATTTTCATGAGAATGGGCATCATTTTCATGATTTGCTGACGAGTCTCCATCGTGATCACAATCAACTTCACTATCAGAATGCTGATGAACCGGCATTTCAATTTTTTTATTTGTGTTTATATCAGGTAAACTAAAAATCAAAGATTCGGAATGACTATGACCAATAATGCCCACCACAGTTAACGTAATTACTGTAATAATAATTCCAATAATTGATAGTCTTTTTGGTTTTAATGAGAAATTTTTAAATGAAAAGCTTTTCCCCTTTGATTCAGCTAGATCGTGATGATGCAAATCGAAAGAAAAGTTTTTTTGGCCTGCGAAATTCTTGTTTTTAAATATTTTATCAGCCAAAATCCCAACTATAATTGATAAAACGGCCAAAATAGAAAATATAATAATAGTTTCTTTTGGCATTAAAGCTATCATAAAATAAGCCTCATCTCCTGTTGTAGCTATCATTGCAGCTATTAAAGCACCGAAGGAAAAAATTCTGTGTGTATATAACGAAACTGCCGTAAAAACACCAAGGCAACCCGGTAAAAGACCTAAAAGTGTACCTGTAATTATCTGAAGATATCTATTTTTACTAAACCTATTTACAAGTTTGCCTTCTGTGGTTACATTTAAAAATTCGATTAGTAACATCACAACAACTACGAAACTTGTAATCAATAAAGTTTCCTGAATTATTCTCAACCAATCAACCATAAAAACTTTTTCTGATAACAATTAATTATTCAGATTGTTCAAAATTTTCAATAGATACAGCAATAATTTCAATTCTTCGCTCCCTTGATGCCGCAGGACTATAAATTGAGTTTCGCGGATCATTAGGATCGTCGCTAACTTTCCCAGCCGAGAAAGTTTTACCAAAAGCAACAAATTCATAACTAATCATACCCGACTCAATATAAGGTAGAAAAATTCCTCCCTCATATTCTGCAAAATAGTTAACCAAACTTGAAATTCTTCTTTTTGCGAGATTATTATTATACTCAACCGTATTAAGCGGACTAGTATATCCTTTAATTGTTACAACAATCTTTTTACCTTCCTTCAGCAATTCTTTCATTAAACTCGAAAACTCCAGCAACTTATTATAATTCTCCTGTACATAATATGAATAATAATAATCGACACTGTCAATTGCAGAAGCTTTATCGCTTTTAGACAAACCTTTCGAAAAATTCTTACGATATTCTTCCTGAAGCTCCATATATTTGAAATAAGTCGTTGAATAATTTAGTTCGGTAACGGTATCCCATGAATTTGGGCCAGGTTGATCGTTATGAAAATACAATGCAATCGGCACTAATAGTTTTGTTCTTTCAGTAAGGATTTCTATTCTCTGTTCTTCAATTACTTCTTCGTTTATTTCTCGTTCTATATCGTGATAAAAAATATCATTACAGCAACTCTGATGACTGACAGCATAAGCCGATTTTCTATTGCTGGCGAGAAATGCCACATATTGATCGGGATATATTTTGTAATAGAAATCATTTTGTGCTGAATTTAAAGGGTACCCAACATTTTTAATTGTATCCCAGACTCTAAAATTACCCTTAACTTTAAAAATATCGTATCCCCCCATACTTGAGTGCCAATCGGAACTGAAATATAGTAATGAATCTTCAGAAGTATAAAACGGCGTTATTTCATTCCCCGGTGTATTTATAACAGAAGTGGTGTCAAAAAAATTCAAATACCGTGTATCATCAAAAACAGGTCTTCCTATATTTCGGGCAAATCCCCAACTTCCATCCGGCAATATTTCGCAAAAATAAATATCGTACCCACCCTCTCCTTCCGGTCTGTCTGATGACCACAGAAATATATCAGTTTTATCCTCTCTTTCGACAAGATAAGGATGAGTGGAATTAAATCCCGGTTTATTTATTATTTCGGGTAACTTCTCAGGTTTACACCATAATCCATTTTTCAATTCTGACATAAATATATAGGTATTACCTCCTTTATAATAATCAGAAATCGTAAAATAAATTTTATCAGACTTCTTATTAAAATGAGGATTAGAAATATCAAAACCCGGGACATTGATTATCTCATCTAGTAGTGTTGCTTCATCAACACTTTGATTAAAAAAATTGATTTGATATAATCTGGACTTATAATCATGAATACTATCGTTGATTGGTTTAATTGACGAAAAAACTAGCATAGAATCATTATAGAAACCTGTCGAATAATCGCTATAAACAGAATTTATCAAAGTATCGCACTGAATTATTCTATAACCATTAGGCCTATTAAACATTTTCCAAGCATATTCACAATTAATTAATTCTTCCTCAGCCCTTTTATATAAAACATGTGTATTATCAAGTCCACAAACCTCAATGTATCTTTTGAAAAAATACTGGGCTCTGACAAATTCTTCGTTAGCTTTTAACATCAAAGCATAGTAAAAAAATGCTTCAGGATATTTTTCGGGAATTTTATCCGCCAAATATCTATAATGTATCGCTGCTCTCACATAATCATTATCTTTTCTATAAGATTCTGCAGTTTTCCAAACGATATCATACATTCGTTGATTATACTTCAAAGCTTCTTCGTATAATTTAGCAGCACCAAAATAGTTCTTTAATTTATATGCTTTATCTGCAGATGCAATAAGATTTGATATTTCCTTATTCTGAGAAAAAGCAATTACAGAAAATAAAATAAAAACTATATATAGTAGTGTTTTTCTCATCAAATAAAATCAGGACATTTTCTATAATAAGGTGAGTCAAATGGTTTTGTTTTCATAAAAATGTAAATCAATGAGAACTCAACTCCACCTTTACCACGGCTAATTGAAGTCAGTTTTGATAAATTTATATCATAATTTATGAGAATTCTGGCGTTATGATATTTAAATCCAAAAACTACAATTCCGGCATCTGCAGTTCTCATAAAAGTACCAAAATAAATTGACTGAAGACTTACAGGATTATAGTCAAAACGAAGCATTGCTCCTATATCGTACTCTGTGTATTTACTCTGAAACATTGCTAAAAAATTTGGTTCAATCCATAAATCATCTTTAATGTTATATTCTGCAGATACTACAAGAGAATACTTTTTTGGTAAATATGAATCTGCGTTATTATAAAAGCTCTTTATGGGTTCATTTAGATGAGAAATAGAAAATCCTGTTTGAATCACAAGTTCTTTTTTGGGTTTATATAATAGATTTAGCCCTGTCCCTAAATCAAAATAATTGCATTTATCATACATCCATTCTTCACCAATTGGTAATAAAGGATTAAACTGTTCGCCGGTATATTGATTCCCGAAACTGAAATTATTAAAATTAATATTATGCATTATATACCCTGACATAATACCCACACCAAGCAAAACTTTTTTTTGTTCTCCAAAAGGGAAATAATATGCAAGGTCAACACAAAATTGAGTTGTTCCTAGTTTACCATCGCCGGCAACATCATTAAAAACCTGAACTCCAACACCTGAACGTGAACCCGGAATAAAAAGGTTATTAAAACCCACGTCAAAAGAGCCTGCAATTGTAGTATAAGCATTGGTAAAAGTATTCCATTGATTTTTATTGTTTACAACTCCGCGAAAATCACCTTCAAAATTTCCTGTATTTGCAGAATTTGTATATAACGGAGATGAGAAAAACTGACTAAAATGTATATCCTGGGCATTCACAAAACAAGAAATGAATGACTTAACAATTATTATTAGTAGTAATAGTTGTATTTTTTTCATAATCAATAATTCAATGTAAAATTAAGCATAATTATCGTTAAGTGCAATACATCAAATATAATTTAGTCTAAAATGCATATATTTTTTACAATTGAATTACATTTGCAAAAAATTTCATTCTCAATGAAAGACATAAAAAAAATAATATTCGTTGTCTTTTTGATTATTCTTTTTATTCCTATTTTAGTTAAATCGTTAAATCTTATTAAGGAAAAACCTTTAAATGGAGCATTTATTCCTGCCGAGAAACCGTATTTATCTGACAGCACTTGGTTCAATGGTTATTTTCAAGAACAACAAGAGAAATACCTTAATGAAAACACTGGACTTCATAATACCATGGTTAGGATAAACAATCAAATTGATTTTAGTTTATTTAATAAATCAAAAACCGATAAGCTTGTAATTGGAAAAGAAAACTATTTATTTGAGGATAATTACATCTTTGCAACAACTGGGACTGATTATATTGGTGAAGAAAAAATTAAAGAACTTACACAAAAAGCAAAACAAACACAGGAAATACTCGAATCAAACGGAATAAAAATGCTTTTTGTTTTTGCACCAGGAAAAGCAAGTTTTTTCAAAGAATATATTCCTGACAGATATTTTGTCAATGGTACAAGCCCAGTAACCAATTATAAGGTGTTTACTGAATACTGCAAAAAAGAGGATGTAAACTACATTGATTTTAACTCTTATTTCTTAAAATTAAAGGATAAATCCGAATATCCTTTGTATCCAAAAGCAGGAATTCACTGGTCATATTATGGAATGTACCTTTGTGCCGACAGTATAATCAGTAAAATTGAAAAAGATTTAAATAAAGATATCCCTGAGATTATTATTAAAAATATTGAATTAAGTAAAGAGCAAAAAAATCCCGAATATGATTTGGGAGACCTGGCTAATTTACTTTTTAAAATTGAAACATACGATCTAGCTTATCCTGTTTACAGTTATAATCAGGAAGGCAAACATCGTCCCAAAGTTCTTGTAGTAGGAGATAGTTATTACTGGAATATGTATTATAGCGGGATACCATCTAACGTATTCGAATCATTAGATTTTTATTATTATAACAGCAAATACTATTATAATGGTAATGCGACCCCAATAGAAGTAAGTACATTGGATTATGTTCAGGAAATATTAAAATATGAATACATAATTCTTTTAGAAACTGACGGAGGATTAAATAACTTTGGTTTTGGGTTCTTTGATAAAATAATTAAAGAATTTGGAAAATTAAATTTAGAGCCAGAGGTTTTAAAATATATAAATGCAATTATCAATGATCCTGCATGGATGAAACATATTGAAGAGAAGGCAAAACAGAGGGGGATATCAACAGATGAAATGATTGAAATTGATGCAAGGTATATGTATGAACAAGATATAAAAAATGCCAAATAAGCCTTTCCTATTCTGTGCAAACTGCATATAACTCATGGGCTTCCAACAAAAGGTTTTCATTAAACAAATATCCGGATTTCTCGCATTGTTCGAGCCAATAAATTACATTTTTAAAATTAGTGACAGAGTTTTTCTTATTAGCCTGAAGTTCAGAGATCTTATCACACTCAAAAATTTTCTGCATTGAACTAATAGCACTAAATGTAGAGGTAAGAATACGCTTTGCTATAGGAGCCTTATTCTGCTTTATAAGTTCGTCATGAAAATCTATAATTTCCAATGTAAACTTAAAAATTTTTTTTAATAAAATAATTCTATCTTCGTCTTTCATGGTTAATGTAAATAATTGCATACAATATACGCAATTATTTAAAGCAAAACAAGTTTTTCTTATAAAATTGTATTTTTTTCTTATTTATACTTCACTAATGTTCGAAAAAAAAGATAAATTTATGAATTAAAAAAAAGCTCCGAAACAATCGGAGCTTAAGTTTAATCAATTATCCTAATTTTTTTGCGACTAATTCTGCTGCTTTTATCAAAGGATAGGCAGCAGGTGAAGCTGTTAAGCATGGATGAGTTCCAATTTGCATAGTAAGCAAAGAATTAACCGACATGCGATTTTGAATAGCAAGACCAATTACATTTGTAAGTTCGCCTGCTTCGGGACCTCCTACAACCTCACCACCTATAATATTACCCGAGTGTTTTGCCACAATGAGTTTTACGATTTGTTTATGTGCCCCCGGAAGATTACCAGGATGACGATTAACGCCTTCAAACATACCGGTTACAATTTCAATGCCTTCTTTTGTAGCAACTTGTTCTGTTATACCTGCAGTACCATAACCATAATCGTCCAATGCTGTAGAATAAACAGCTATAGTTCCACTAAATGTTTTAACGACATTTAGGTTAAATAAATTCATTCCTGCAACGCGTGCTTCGGCACACGCAGTTGATGCAAGCATGGTTGTTACTTTTTTTCTTGTAACGAAATCACGTTTTTGGGCACAGTCACCAACAGCAAAAACATCCGGAACCTCTGAACGCATATATTCATCAACGACAATGAAATTGTTTTCATCAACTGGTATTCCTGCTTTCTGTGCAAGTTCTACATTAGGTCTGTATCCCATAGATAAAATAACAGCATCTGTAGCAATTCTTTCACCGTTTTCCAATTCAATTGCTTCTACTTTAGTTTCACCAATAATTTTCTTAATCCCGTTTGCTTTTATTACCTTAACACCTCTAGAGGCAACAAGTTCTTCAATTTTTTCTCCAATTTCAGGGTCAAAAGCAAGATTTAAAATATGAGGCAATTTTTCAACAAGACTAACATTCATGCCTCTTTTATTCAGTTCGTCTGATAATTCAACTCCAATAAAACCTGCTCCAATAACAACAATATTTTTCATTCCATTAAGCTTCTCAGACATCATATCAAGATACTGACGTTCTTTTGGAATTACGAATACATTTTCGAGGTCGGCACCTGCACACCACTTTGGTCTAATCGGTGAAGAACCTGTAGCAATAACCAGCTTATTGTATGAAATAACTTCCCCACTTGCAAATTTTACAGTTTTATCATCTGTAATAATTTCAACAGCTTCATCAACAACTGAAGTCACGCCACATTTCTCCATTGCAGCATCTACAGGCATCAGGTTTTTTTCGCTGTTATTTAATGTCCCAAAAATATAAGGTATTCCGCAAGGTACCATTACGTCTTTTTGCTTCTTTACCAAAATAAAATCTTTGTCCGCCCAGTTGGATTTACCGGTTAAGGCTGTTACCATACCTGCAGCACTACCTCCAATAATTAATACGTCTGTTTTTTTCATTTTTCCCTGTTTTAGTTTATAATAGTTATTCAAAATATCTTAAAACTCGATCCCCAATCTAGCCGGAATCTTATTATTGTAATAATGTTTAATTTCTTTCATTTCAGTTACTAAATCAGCTATTTCGATAAATTGGTCGGTAGCATAACGACCTGTCATAATCAATTCAATATTTTCAGGTTTTGATTTAACAAATGTTATTAAATCTTCAGATTTAATCAGTTTATAGTACAACGCAATAAAAATCTCATCTAAAATCACAACATTGTAATTCGCTTGAATGATTATTTCTTTAACTTCAGTAAATCCTGCTTGTGCAGCTAAAATATCTTCAATTACCGGCTCTTGCTCAATAAAACAGCTTCTGCCATACTGTTTAACTGTTATATTTTCATGCTTTTCTAATGAAACCAATTCCGAATAATGCATTCCTTTAACAAACTGAGCAATAAAGATATTTTTCCCTGCACCCGCTGCCCTTAATGCCAAACCTAAAGCTGCAGTTGTCTTACCTTTGCCATTTCCTGTGTAAATGTGTATTTTACCGTAGTTATCTTCCATTAGTACTGATTGTTACTTAACATTATAAGAACACATGAATGTAAAACTTCTACTCCAATATTTTTTAACTTATTTTCAAGAACAGGGTTATGTGTTCCGGGATTAAAAATTACACGTTTTGGTGGATTATTCAAAATTGAATCATAATATTTCTCCTGATTTTCAGCCGAAAGATACATTGCCACAGTATGAATATCTTCTTTGTCGGGATAAACACCGGTTATTGGAATATTATTAATATTTGCTTTCTTAATTCCAACCGGAATAACTTCATGACCATGTTCTAATAATTCTACAGTTGCAAGATATGAATATCTGTGAGGGTTATTACTTGCTCCTAAAACTAATGTTTTCATTGATAATAATTTAATATTTATACAAATTTAAGAATTTATCACCTTATCAATAGCATCTTCAAAAATTTTTGTAAAATCAGAATCAGGCTCCCATTCTGAGATACTTTTGCAATTTACCATTGCCTCAACAACCTGTTCGTGATACGGCAATTTAGCCAAAATTTGAATGCTTTTTAAATTACAAAATTCAAATATTTTCTCAGACATCTCGCGATTTAAATCAAATTTATTGATAATAACCCAAGTTTTAAGATTAAAATTTTCAGTCATCTCTACGGTACGTATTAAATCATGCATACCCGACAAGCTGGGCTCTGTTACCACAACAACATGGTCAACACCTGTAACAGTAGAAATAACCGGACATCCAATACCCGGAGGTCCATCAATTAAAATTACTTTAGAATTATTTTGCTCCGCAATTTTTCTTGCCTTTTCTCTTACAATATTTACAAGCTTTCCCGAATTTTCTTCACCCGGTGCCAATCTACCATAAACCATTTTTCCGTAACGAAAGTTACCCGACAAAAGAAGACTTTCATCATTATTTATCATCGTTATAGCCTTTTCGGGACATATTCGGGAACATAACTGACAGCCATCACAAAATATTTCGTTAATAGCAATTTTCCCATTTTCAATTTTTATAGCATCAAATCGACAATAATCCATGCAAATGCCACAATTTGTACAATTATTATAATCAATTTCAGCTTTCTGGGCACCAACGAATGATGTTTTTTCATCTATTTCAGGTTCGAACAAGATATAAAGATTTGCAGCATCAACGTCACAGTCAACCAAAACGACATTTTTCAACAAACTTGTAAAAGCAGCGGTAACACTACTTTTTCCGGTACCTCCTTTACCACTAATTACTGCTATTTCCATATCTTTCTAATATTGATTCAAACAAATTTGCAAACAAGATTTTTATTTTGTCATTATGAGCAGCTACTATATTTCCATTCGAATATAAAACAGCTATTTCTTTATCAAAAGGTATTTCTGCAAGCAAATCAATATCTTCACTTTTTAAATAATCGAAAATTTTCTTATCCCCTAAACCTGCTCTATTAATAATAACGCCATAATTTTTATTCATAGTTTTAAGAGTGTTAACAGATTGTTTCAGGTCGCTTAAACCAAACGGGGTTGGTTCTGTAACAAGGATAACATAATCTGCCTCAACTACAGTTTGAATAAAAGGACATGATGTCCCAGGCGGAGAATCCATTATCACGACTTGCTTATCAACAGTATATTTATGAGCCGCCTTAATAACCGGAACGGGTGTCATAACTCCATTTTTCATTCTGGCTTCAATTATATTAAAGCCTTCATTTGAGACAAAAACATTTACCCGACCTACCTCCATATCTTTTTCCGTTATTGCATCATATTCGCATGCTACCGAACAAGCACCACAACCATGACACAATTCTTCTATCACTTTTATTATACGCGATGGTGGTATTATAAATATTGCATTATAAGCACAATAATCATGACATTTACCACAAAATGTGCACTTATCAGTATCTATAACCGGGACTTTCTGCACTACTTCAACAGACCTTTGTAGATTAGCTTTGAAGAACAAAACGGAATTAGGCTCTTCTGCATCACAATCAACAAGGACACTGTTTTTAAAATTTTCTTGTATTGCATAAAACATTGATGTAGCAATTAAGGTTTTACCTGTACCTCCCTTACCACTTGCAATTGCAATTTTTATCGTTTTATTTACCAATTTTTCGACCTCCATTTAATACTATAAAACTTCCTTTTTTAACATTTAACATATCTGCAATAACATCACATTTTACCATTAACAGAAAGAAAATCCTGTCATCGTATTCTTTCAACAAACCTTCAAGATTTCCCTGCCCTTTAGATATTATTAAATCTGCAGTATTGTATTCTTTCATAAATTCTTCACTGCATTTTGACAAAACCGTAGATGGAGCATCATAGCCATTAGTTATGACCTTCGCTGTTTCAATCATTCTAATTTCATCAGCATCCTTCATTGTGACATCATTTAAGACCGGAGCAGATTTAACAACATAAGTTACTTTATCTGACAAATTTGTCTCAATAAATAACTTATCAAAAACTATTTCGCCTGCATTATCACCTAAATAAAGGATTTTCTTTGCTGTATCGATTTTCTCTTTCAATAAACATGAATCATCTATTGCAAAGTCTGTGTGCAGTACATTAATAATTACAGAATCAATGTCAAAGCTGTCTGCCGCTCCATAATCCATAATATTTCCTGCAATTGCAAGTCTTAAAGAGGCTTTAAACGAATCGTGAGTTTCAAATACAACAGGTTTCCATCTATTATAAATTTCAAATGCCTGTCTATTAGAATGTTTTTTTTCTGACAGGAACGGATCTTCAATTCCGATTATATCTCTGAAAGCTAAATTCAGCTCTCTTTGAATCAAAGGAGCTGAAAAGAAAAGCAATTCAGAAGTTTTTTGATCAAAAACCTTTAAAAAAGATTTTTGTTTCTCATCATCAACATTAAACTTATTAAAAAGTCTCTTGTATCCGCGCAAAAAACACTCGACACATCTTTTATCGTGCGTAGTTTTAGTGTCCACAATTATCATGTCCATGACTATGGTCGTGGTTACAATAATTAGCTGTAAGCTCTAAACGTCCGGCAATAAAATCCTCAACCAGCTCTTTGGCAGTTTTAACAGGTGCTCCTACAAAAGCATTTATGTTTTGTTGATTAAATAAAATAATTGCCTGCTGGCCCATACCTCCGGCAATAACATCTGTAACGCCAAACTGAGCAACCCATCTCGGATACAAACCCGGTACATGTTCAGGTGGGTCTAATTCTTTAATACTAATAATACTGTCATTTTTAACTTCAACAATTGCAAATTGCTGACAATGACCAAAATGTGCACTCAACACACCACTTTCCATTGGAATTGCGATAATTCTATCCATATAAATATTTTTAATTAAAAATGAAGGCTAGTAGAATAATGAAAAAGCAAACTTCTACAAAAAAGTTATTCCACTAAGCCTTCATGCAGGAAAATTATAAAAACTAAACACTTCTACCATTACCTCTTCTCTGCCCTAAACCACGTCCGGCTCCACGACCCGCACCTCGGCCGACACCACGACCTGTATTTGGTTGTGCATTATTATTCCCGTTACCGGCACATTTTCCGGCTTTACGTCCTGTCATTGGACCTTGTCCTTCAGGACCTGTTTGATCAAAATTTGGCATAATTACCTCCTATTATTATTTGTTTAACATATCTATTATATCTTGAATTGTTTTTACAGGATCTTTTATTACGATCATCTGTATTTTCAAACTATCAAGCAATGATTTTATTTTCATTCCAAATTCCCCTGATACTATTTTTGAGACCCCTTTATCAGCAACAAATTGAACAGATGCGGGACCTGCTCCGTTTTCAGCATTTTTATTGGGATTTTCAAAAAACTCATGGGATTTTGATTCTGTATCATAAATGACAAAATATGAGCAACGTCCAAAACGTGGATCAACATTTGAATTCAATTCTTTACCGTTTGATGTAATTGCAATTTTCATAATTTTTCTTTTTATCTATAATAAGTTATTTCTTTTTAATGGCACTTTGCACTCTGGACACACATTATCTTTACACGGCTTTCCCTGCATATGTTTTATCGAATATCCACACAAAGGGCACACACATAATTCTTCATCTGTATCAGGGCTAGTTTCTTTAACAGTTGATTGACCTATGAACTTAAAATTTTCACTTTTACATAAAGGACATTTTCTAATTTCCATATCCATATCAGGATTATTAAAATAACACTTACAATCCTGACACAAATACCAATCTTTATCAAAAGCTACTCTACCTCCCTCAATCGAAATTTGGCGCCCTTCTGCTAAAGCTGTTGCTATCTTCTGCCTTGCTGAAGCATAAATTCTGGTAAATGTAGGTCTTGAAACGCCCATAATCTCACAAGCAGAAATATGATTAAGCATTTCATAATCACAAAGCTTAACAGATTCATATTCTTCGAACAAAATAATCACCGGTTCCGACTTCTTTAAATCATACTGTTGTCCATAAGGCTTAAAGCCCTTAACCACAGGAGGATTCATCATTCGTCTCATTCTTTTTCTTCTTGGTGACATTATTTTTATTACTAATTTGCTACAAAGATAATGAACATATGTTCATAATGCAAATATTTTTTTGTTTATTTCTTATAAAGATATTAACAGATTGCAAACAGATAGAAAATAACATGAAAATTAAATCAGGTTTGCAAAACCAGGGGTTAAAAATGATTAAAGATTAATGATGAACGATAATTACAAAATTCTTTGCTTTAGCTTAACAAAATACAAAAACAGCTTATCAATCTTGGAAGTATATTTTTCGTATTTCAGGGGTTTTATTTCTCGGATTTCATTCATTTGTTCTTCGGAAATGTTGAACAATTTGAGAATTTCATTATAATTTTCAGGCTTTTCATCAATCTTATCAGCTTCATACAATTCCAAAGCTTTTTTTCTAGTAATTTCTCCCCTTCTAACCATATTGCTATACTGACAAATATGTCTTTCATAACCATAAATATTCTGTCTTACATAATTAGTAAATGGTTCTGCAATACAATCAAAGTGTTTTGTAAAATCTTTATTTGAATCTTCCTTCCATCCCATTTCTTTTGATATAATTTCGCCCATTTCTTTATCGGACGGGTTGTCTATATAAAATAAAGGTCTGACTTCAAGTCCAATTTTTCCGGATTTCTTCTTAAAAAAAGTATTTAAATGATTGCGTGAAGGCAAAACAAGATATTTATTTATTTCATCCCTATTTAATTCTGGAACATCTTTCAAAATATATTTAAATCGTGAAATATCCTGAATAGAATCAGGCACAAAAGAATCTTCTTCCAAAGGAGAAGTTCCGTATAAAATCAAAGGAGTTTTGTAATCTTCGGCTATTTTGTGGATATATGAAATAGTTGCAATATCACAAGCCCCACAAATATCACCAGACTTCAACAACATATTGCGATATACTTTTTTCTGAATTTCAAAGTCAGTTTTACAAAACACATGTTCAACTCCCGTAATTTTTAGTGCTCTGTCAATATTATCCAGAGCAGTCTGGCTAAACAAACCATTATCATAAGTCATTGCCAGGACTTTCAGATTATACACTTTTGCAGCCAGATATAAAATATATGTACTATCCTTACCTCCGCTCAATGGAACAAGAGCATCAAATCTTGCATTTTTACTTTTAGCTTTATTAAATATCTCAATTAATTTATCTTCCCCAAATGGTTTAAAAGCTTTACGAGTATTACAGAGAGAACACTCTCCCACATTATTAAAATTCACTCCGGGATATTTGTCGTTAAGAATACAGGTAGTACAAATAGTCATAAAAGTTAATTTACGGGACAAAAGTAATAAAATAAAAATTTAATCAGATGAAAGCATGTATTCTATATTTATACTTTATTTGGTATAAGTATTTAAATAATCGTTAAGTCTGATAAAAACTTTTGGTGAAAAATAGCCCATTATATAACCATAGGTACAAGCACGTAATTGATATTCACCTAAACCGTTAACTATCGTTAATATATCAACCAGTTTTTCTTCATCAGATACTAAATATTCATCTCTAAATTGAGAAAAACTACTAAATGAATAACCAAATCCGTAAGATTTGCCCAAATGATAGTTATTAAATACATGGCATAACTCATGTGAAATTACAGCTGCTGCCACAAAAGGATTATGAATATATGAAGGATTGATTTCAACATGAAAGCCAATATATTCTTTTGAGATAGAAGGTACAGAAGAGTATGATCCATAGGAATATGTAGTTTTCAAAACAGATTTACATCTTCCGGGCTCAGCTAATATAGGATTGACACTAAATTTGACTTTTACTCCTTTTAAAAAATGCTTTTTGATTAGTTTAAAAACGCCATTAACTCCCTGATTATTAAATCTTTTGACCAGCTCATCAGGGTTTATTTTATTTTTTAAAGACTTTTTTGCATCAATTATATAACTGTAATCCTTTAAAAGTGAGTTTATCTTATCCCTGCCGAACTTTTCATTATGAATTTCATCAGAACTCAAATCGTCATAAGAAGGTGCTTTAACAGCGAACTCCGATTGATAATCACGAAAACTTACAACAACATCACCCCTATACTTTTTCCTAAAAATTGAGAACAAATCTATTTTTGGATATTTCCCCACACTAATAAGTTTTTGTTTATATGAGCTATGGGCATTTTCATCAAGTTCAAATTTTACAATTCTCTTACCAATACGAATGGAAGTTTTGTGACCATGTTTTATATGATCTTTATTTATCCAGCAAGATGAATTTGATGATACACCTTTATTATATTTCAACCTTATTATCTTTTCAGACAACTCATTACCATTATTAATCTTTATTCTTATTCTATGGATTTTACCTGGAATAATTTCAGGCAGCTTTATTTTGAATTTCTTACCCTCTGTTTTATAGATAATAGCACCTAAAGAAATCTGCTCGGGATTAAGCCAAACGTTTGCAAAGCCTGTTTTATCTATCATTTTACCAATTATTTCTTTGAACTTTTTCATGTCTGTAAATTTTAATTCAAAGATTATTATATTCAGAAGTAAAAATGGTAAACAAAATTTTAGAGATTTCTAATTATTTTATCTAAACCTTTATGATTTTGATAATGAGTTTAAATAAAAAACTTACCAACGAGTTTTTATTTAACGTTGGTAAGTTTCATAAAAACAAGAAACCATGATAACATTTGATTACAACTTAGATAATAATGGATCGCCCGGATATAATGACAATGCTTTCAAATAGCTCTTTTCAATTCCTTCAGAATATTTAACATTTTCCTGAAAAGGGGAAAATCTCTCTCCGGTTTTAGCGTTGTGAACGGTCAATGTTAAGAACATTGTATTTGAGTTTTCATTGTTTGTATATCCACAATATATTTTATAATCAGGTCTGATATATTCAGCTTCTTCTGTCCCTGCTATGACGATATATTTTGCATTTAAATGCATTTTTACTAACTGTGTTGTAAAGTAACCTAACTTAGACTCATCAGGTAAATATATTAAAACTGATGACTCATTATTAAACCCAGAGTAGTTTGAAACTTTGCCGGCAATATTCTCACATAATCCATAAAAAGAAGGTGTCAGTTGAGCTAAATCTGAGATTTTTATTTCAGCTATATATGTACTATCTGGATTAATTGTCAGTTTTATACTCTCTGTACAAAGATATTCACCATCTGAATAAAGTTTTACAGGTAGATTAACATCGCAGGGGTCTAATCCATTAACCTGGATATCAAAAGATAGTAAATATTCTTTCTTGGTCTTTTCATACAAGTAGGAGCTCTTTAGAATTTTAATTTTATCACTGGGAGATTCAACTTTAATATTTGTTAGTTTTAAATCAATTTCATTATCCACAGGCTTTATAGTGCTGTTTACCTGAAAAACTCCAATTGGATTCAATGCTTGCAAGCTCTTTACATCTTGAAAAATCTTTGTTTTACTTATTGCTATTTTTGGAATTTTGTGTTTTACCCTTACATTATCCTTAAATGGAATAAACACATCTATTTTTGTGCTTAAAGTAAACAAACCCCTTGGTATATCAGGCTCAAGTGAAGCTATCATATTTTCGGGCATTCCTATCTGTGTATCAGGATATGTACGATAAACATAACCCACAGACAATTCAACTTTATTAAATCTTACGGAAATATCTGCACCGGCATTATTAAAACCCGAAAAAAAGGATTTTGTTGAACCTGTAAAAGGATTTTCAAAATAATTGTAACTGACAGGCAAACAATAAAAATTAATATTAATTCCCGGATATGGTATGAGATTTATTCTGGATTTGTATCCATCTTTCGGTATTAGATCAAATAATGAAATACTCAAGCCCATTTTAAAAAGGCTTAAACTAGTTATATTTGTTGAAAAAGAATGAATTCCTCCATTTCCTTCATAGGCTTTAAATTTGTAATTGTTAAATCTGTGTCCAGTTATAGTAGTAGCATTTACGATAATATTTAAGTATCTGTTCTTAGTAAGCATTTTACTATATTGTCCGATGTCAATACCATATTCAAAAAGCATTTTATCTGTTCCATTTAAAGGATAAAATGTACCATATGCACTTATAAAACCAAGTCTGGATTGATTAATAAAAATCTTATCATAAGTTTCTTCTATATTATAAGCTTTATTATTCTTGACTTTAAAGTTCTGTGAATAAGCACTAGCGTATGCTATCACAGAAATTGCGAGTATTATTATTTTTGTTTTCATGACGATTTATTTTTAAAGTTAATAAAAACTACTGTTCCGCACTAATACGGAACAGTAGAAACAATTTAATTAATCCCATTTTCACGCATAAACCTCTCTCTCTCTTTTAACTCCGGCACAATAGTATTCTTATCAGGAGTAAACCATGTAAGTCTGTGAATACTACCACTGACATTTAATGGCAAGCCAATCTCCTTTGCAATTAGTTCAACGACTTCAACCAGATCATATTGAGGTAATGTTGACCTATAGGAAATAATAACTAGATCACCTGAGTTAACGGTTGTCAAATCACAATATTTAAAATTTTCATCTTTTCTTAACCTGTTAAACAATGCTCTAAGTTTTTCGTAATCATTATTAAAACTGTAGAAATACAAGGATAGTCTTTCACCGTTCGTTTCGCAATCAACTAATTCGCTTAGGTAAAGAGAAAGAATTCTGTCAAAATTATTTGTCATGGCATTTTCTAGAGCCTTCTCATAAGAAATGCCACTACCTTCAACTGTAATATTATTAATACTTCGGTGAATGATCGGGTCAAAGAGGTCAACTGTCATTGAAACAATGTATGGGGTTTGACTTGAAGTTGATTTTTTAATATCTATTCTATCTAATAAAAGTATAAGGTTGCTATTTGTATAAAACCCACATTTTCTTAAGAAGTTAAATTTTCTTTTAATAATTACATCTTCTGAATTTTCATAATTATCAACCTCTTCAAAATACTTGTCAATGTCAAATATTTTAACGAAGGTTTCTTCATGGAGAACATGCATGTGATATTGGCCCAATGATCTTCTAAGTAATAACATTGCATAGAGATAGTTTGCGATATAATCCTCACCGTATTTCTCAATAATTTCTTCAGGATAATAAGCTCCAATAACAGGATAGTTAATAAACTTTCTATTTACATTTTCTGCATGTAATTTTAATAATTCAGCATTAAACTCTACCTCGTATTCAAACAGAGGATTACCGCCTGTAATACTACCGCCTTTTAGTTCTTGCAATTTAGTAAACTTCAAATAGTTCATTCCATACTTTTCATCAGAAAAAACATTTTGAACTAAAATGTTATAGCTACTTAATATTTCCCAGAAATAATCATTAAAAACCTCATCATACACATCTTTTCTAGCTGAATTTCTATCAAAACTTAATATTTTACCAGTCAATACAATTTTCCCATTGGGACTCGAATTATCTGCTTTTTGGGCACTAAAATTAGTGTAGGTAATGGGATTATACTCTGTTGAGCTACCTGAGCCATAAACAGATTCTCTTTGAGAATATAAACTAGTCGTTATAGTTGTCAGTAAAAATAATAAGGTAATGTTGATAATCGTATTAAAATTATTTAAAAGATTTTGGCTACACTTTAGGGTTTCGCCTTTCCCTGTAGAATCACTGTTCCGATAAAAACTGATCGGATTTGTCGAGTTGAGATTTTTTGTTTTCATAATTAAATTGTTTAGTTATACAATGGTTACATATTTGAATTTATCTAGTAACTCCACAAATTAAGCCTCAGTTTGTAAGCCATATCGTAATATTCTGCGGCTTTGATATAATTGCCCTTTAATGAATATACATCTGCCAGTTTTGTACATATTTGTTCACTAAAAGGGAATTCGTCAGCACCTGCTAACAACAGATTTACGGCTTTATTTAACTTATTGGCAAAAATGAGTAAATCAGCGTGCTCAATAATTACACTTTCTATATCATCTGTGAGCTCATAAGCTTGTTTGATTTTACGTTCAGCTATATGCATTCTATTATTGTTTGCATAAAGTGAAGCTTCATAGATAATCTGATTCACTAGTTCGGCACGACAAAAAATAAAATAATCTTCCTCATCATCAAGATAGTAATTATAATAATCAGTATTTTCGGTAACGTACTCTTCATCACTATTATAATCAAATTCATCGAATAAATTATAGTCAAAGCCAAACTCAATAGTATCGTTAGAATAGATTAATTCTAGAAGATATGACAATAATTGTGACAATTCATCTTCTTCTAAAATTAGGGTACAGAAATCTTTATAACAGAGAGTTTCTGTATTATGTAAATATATAAAGCCACAGGTAACATCAACTCCAACGTTAATATTGGGTACCGGTTTGTCATAATACAATGTAAGCTCAGCAACTATTCCAACAACTTTTGCATCCTTAACACTAATCAAAGGGCTACCACTACTAGCGTAATATACAGGTGCTGTAAAAAATATAGAATTTCTGAGAGGAATTGTATCATCAGCAACATTTTCTCTATAACCTGCAATTATCCCGGTTGTTGCCAAATATGGGTAACCTGCAGTATGACCTATTGCTAAAACTTCGTCACCTTTTTCTGCCTGGTTATCCGATAATTCAAGAAAATGAAATTCCTTACTGTCAGCGAAACTGATTTTAAAAAGTATATAATCTTCTTCTTTAGAATACCCATAAATGGAATCAATAGAAAACAGATTCCCGTTAATATCCTGAACCATAAGGTCATTTGCATTCTCGAATACATGAAAACATGAAAGTGCAAACCCATCGGGACTTATCAAAAAGCCAGTTCCGACTAATTCATACGTATAATTATGGACAATTTTAACTACAGCTTTTTCCGACTCTGATATCAAATCTGTTGAAGGAACTGCAAGTATAAGTGAATTAAAACAGAAAAGTATCTGTAGAACTGCTATTCCGATGATTCTGGCAATAATGTACTTTTTCATAATACTTTAGTTTAAGATTATTAAAAATTCCTTTTGTGTTTTTCTCTCGAGTATTCCTACCATTCTGGTAGAACAAGCTCCGTGTTCGCTGCTCCAGTTTTGTTCGTCTTCGACCGGCACGTACACTCCGCTGTAAAACAACTCCTGCTTTGCTCCGCAGTGAGGACACTGGAATACTATATGCTTGTCGGTTGGAACTCCTAATCTTCTGTCGCATGAACTGCATTTTACCACTCTCTTGTTTTTCATAATTCTCTGTTTTTGTGTTACGCAAATACTAATACAGAGAATTCGGGAGGGTAAACAAAAATTTTTGAGAATTATTTAAGATTTATTATTTTCTTAAGTATTAAACTTTCATACAATGCTTACTAATACATAAAAGGTAACGTTTTAAATTTATATTGTAAATTGTTGAAAGATATAACCAATCTAAATTAATTTTTCTATAAGATAACTTTAATTGGTAATATACTAATAATTGTTTAATTTAGCAGGGAATAAAGTTTACACCATGGTAAAGAGCAATAAAATTATATTTTTTGTGACGATTTGGGTTTTCTTAACCTTTGCTATACACACAAAAGCACAAGAGAGCATTTTTGAATCAAGCAATAACTTCAGCTTAAATAATATTAAAAAATTTGTCGAAAACGGTGGCGATGTTAACTTGAAGGACAAAAACGGAGCCTCTGTTCTTATGTGGGCAGCTTATTACGGTGATATAGATGCTGTTAAATTTCTTGTAGAAAAAGGAGCAGACCCATCACAAAAAGGAGCAATTTATATAGATACGCTTGGCTCTACATATGGGAATTTATTAGCCATTGCTGCAGGAGAAGGCAACTTGGACTTATTGAAGTATTTTATTGAAAAATTAAAAATTGATGTTAATGACAGGGAATTCAACCCAAATGATAGCACTGATAGTGGTTGGACAGCATTGCATTGGGCAGTTTATTCTGTTAACGAAAAAAGAATAGAAATCATTGAATATTTATTGAATCAAAAAGAAATTAATGTAAATGTACAAGATAATAATGGGTACACTCCATTATTTAATTCTGTATTTAAAAATGATACTTTGTCATTTAAACTAATTTTATCGAACATTAACATAGATTTAAATAAACAATCAACTGATGATGGTAATACGGTTTTACATTATGCTGTTTATAGTGAATTACTGCCTTTTGTAAAAATGCTTTCTAATAAACCATCATTAAACATAAATTTACAAAACAAACTCGGATGTACAGCACTACATTACTGCGTTAATAACAATGACACAACAATATTAGATATACTAATTAATGACAAGTATATTAATGCAAATATTCAAGATGAAAACGGATTTACACTATTTCACTATGCTGCTTATTTTGGAAAAGAAAAAATTATAGATTTTTTGTTAAAAAGCCCAAAAATAGATGTAAACTTAAAAAGTATTGATGGTTATACAGCCCTTCAAATTGCTATTATACAAAAGTACTTTAATATTTGCTCAAAACTAGTAAACAACCCAAGAATCAATATCAATGAGCAAACATATAAAGGGAATACGGCTTTACATTATGCAGTAAATTCAGGAGACATTGGAATTCTTAATCTATTATTATCAAACAATAACTTAAATTTAAATATCAGAGGTGAAAAAGATTACACACCACTTAACTTAGCTATTATAAATAGTTTTAATGCTGCAATTGAACTTCTTCTTGCACATAAGGCAGATATAGATTTGGTTGATGAAGATGGCAGAAGTCCATTAATTAATTCGGTTGTTAATGACAATTATGAAATAACTAAGATTTTATTGCAGAACAATGCTAACATGTACTTTATCGATAATAACTCATTCACAGCTCTACATATGGCTATTGAAAACAAAAATCTTAAAATGGTTGAGTTATTTATTACAAATGATTTTGATTTGACGTTTAAAAATGAAATGGGTATTACTCCATTTCATTGGGCAGTAAGGAAAGGAGATTTAAATATTATCAGTAAAATTTATTATACAGATAAAAACCTTGCTAAGGCACTAGACGTTAATGGTAGTTCTCCACTACATTGGGCAGTATATTACAATCATTATAATGTAGTTGAGTTTCTTTTAAAAAATAAAGTAAGCCCTGATGTAAAAGATGATGCTTCATCAATACTTTCTCTATTTAAATATCAAAACACTGATGAAGATTTTGAAATATTTCAAAATGAAACAAAAGCTGGCTTTACACCTCTACACTATGCTGTGTTTTTTGGATTTGATAATATTGTAAAACTATTATTAGAATACAATGCTAACATTAACGATAACGATAACATTTTAAGAATAGCACCAATTCATCTGGCTGTTACTCAGCAAAACTTCTCTTTAATTGAATTATTAGTTAAGCATAAAGCAAATATTAACTTGGTCAATTGTTTTGATTATTCTGTTTTGCATATAGCTATTATCTTAAATAATATTTCATTGGCACAAAAATTATTAGAGTATGGAGTTGATATAAATATTAATCCACAGTTCAAAGATACTCCATTACATCTTGCTGTATTTTTAAATAATTTAAAGATGGTAAAGTTCCTATGCGATCAAGGAGCTGATGTCAACCTTAAAAATGAGGATGGTTTTACTCCTATACATATTGCATTTACTCAAAACAATACTGAAATATTAGAAATTCTTTTTAATTCAAATAGTTTTGATATTGAAAAATGTGAACAAAATTTTTATCTTAATCTAGCAATACAATTCAACAATGAGAAACTTGTTACAAAGATATTAAGCTTCAACCCTAATGTAAACCTTAATGACAATTTAATTGGAAGTCCAATACATTATGCCGTTTTATATGCAGACACAAATGTACTTAATATATTATTACCATACTGCGAAAACATAGATTTACCTAATAAATATGGTTTAACTGCTTTGCAGTTGGCAGTTGAACAGAATAAAATTAGTCACGTAAAAATATTATTAGATAAAGGTGCCTCAGTTATGTCCTATCTTAAAACTGACCAAGGAAACAAATACAATTATCCTTTTGAAATTGCGGTGCAAAATAATAATCTTAGCATGTTGCGAATTTTAATTGGACATCTTGATGAAAAAACAAAAGAATCAATTATTCAGGAAACAAACGTGTTATTGTTAGCTATATTAAATAACAATAAAGAAATATTCAAATATTTAATCAGCGAGGTTGAATCTATATCACCGGCAAATTTTACGTACACTTTGTTAAATGATAATACAGATTTGTTTTTCTTATCTGAAATTATGAATCATGATAATAATTTTGGAAACAAATTGAGTCCTTGTAAAACTTTCACTCCTTTAATTCTAGCAGCAATTTTTAATAACTTTGAAGCAGTTGAATTATTGTTGCAAAACAATACTCAAATACAAACTAAAACTATTTCAGAAAAAACAGTCGTAGATACTTGTCTTTCGCTAGGGCTAAAAAAAATGTATAATTATATAATAGGATATCCTAATGTTTCAAAACCTCACAACACATTCAAAAAAAACCTTCAAATAATTAATTCTTTACCATTATATGACTCGGTTAACTATGTAAATTATTTTATAACGGCTTATAATTCATTAAATGAAGAACTAGAGCCTAATTCTATTTTCTACTTATACAAGTTATCTGATCTATTGTACACAAACTTTAATAGAAACTATTTAAACACTGAGTATTTCACAGACATTATTGATAGATTTGGAATAATTACAAATGAATTATCTAATAATAATAAATTACCTGAAACATCAACTTATTTAAATCAACATAAAATCATGCTAGGCGATTTCTATGCTCAAATAAATAAACCTGACAGTGCATTAAAATATTATCATCTTGTATATAATGCAGATGAGCCTTTATTTTTAGGGGATTTAGATTTCAAAATTGGAATGATTTATACAGATATGCTATATAACAAAGACAGTTCATTATTTTATTTTACCAAAGCTTTATATTCTAAGGAAACATTAAATCCCTTTTTAAATATAAACTCCAAAGCTTATATTGCCTCTTACGAATCTAAAGAAAGCTATTTCGACGAATATATTTCATTTCACGACGATATTGATTTCATATGGGCTTTTAGTCCTCCGAACTCCTTTGCACCGACAAATCCCGACTTTGTTTTTTCTAAATATTTTTCATATACATATCGAAAATCCAATCATGATTTAACTAATTTCAATGCATTAAAATATGTTATTAATACAAAATATCGAGGGTTAAAAAAAATAAATGAATATAGTAAATTTTCTACAGAATCGCAAGATTTAATAACAGTTGAAAACAATATGAGACTTAAAGAACTTTATAATTTGAACTATAAAATAGACTTGGATTATAAATCAAATACAAATAATGAAGAATATTATAAACAAAAAAATATCCTAAATAAAGAAATTAATACAATTATTAATACGGCTTGGAAAGCAAAGCCTAAAGAAAATAAGAATGTTTTCACAGATATTGATATTGTGTCAAAATTGCAAGAGAACGTAAAAGATAATGAGGTAATTATTGATTTTGTTAATTTCAAATTAATGAAATATGATAATATAAATGTATCCACTGATTCAATAATATACGCAGCAATAATAATGAGACCAAACCAAAACTTACATTTTATACCATTATTTGAGGAAAAAGATTTAGACAGGATTATAAAAAGAGAAGCTGGGAGTTCAGATGAAAATTACATTAGTAATTTATATTCTAATAACGGAGAAGACTTATATAAACTTATTTGGGAGCCAATAACACCATATCTGGATGGAGTTGAGAATGTATATCTTTCTCCTGCAGGTTCTTTGTTCAAAATTGCTTTTAATGCAATTCCAATAAGCAAATATTCTGTGTTGGGAGACAAATATAAATTCAGATATTATATGAACAGTTCTTCAATGCTGGAAGAGGAAACTATTACTTTGGAAAATATAACTGTCTTTTACGATATTGATTATAATAGCCTAGACACAGCGATAAATAATGCATTACCTCAAATAGATTTTTTAGCAGAATCAGAAAAATCAGAAATTTCTGATATTTACGCTAACGAAAAGTCCGCATCTCAAATATTAAAACCATTTTCACATAGTAAATATCTTCCTGATAGTATTTTCAATGAGAGTAAAGTTAAAGATATAAATATCAAATTGTTTGATGGCCCAAATGCGACTAAATGCCAATTTCTTAAACTATCAGGCATAAAACAGAGTATAATACATTTTGACACACATGGAAAATATGTTTCATCTAATGAAAAAGATCATTATTCGGACAGCTACCGCATATATAAACACTCCAACCCAATGTATCGTTCTTACCTAGCAATGGCTGGCATCAACGACACTATTACTGTAGGTAATGAAGCAATTTTAACCGCATATGAAATCTCGAACATTGATTTAAGTAATACTGAGCTAGTTGTACTTTCAGCATGTGAAACTGCTAAGGGTGACATTTTGGGCAATGAAGGAGTTTATGGTTTATTAAGAGGATTTAAAATAGCTGGCGTTGACTATATAATTGCAAGCTTATGGAGCGTTGATGCAAAAGCGAGTTTTGAATTTATGAAAATATTTTACAATAAATTATTTGAAGCACATTCAACAAACGATAGAATAAATATAAATAATATTTTCACAGAAACACAAAATAAAATGCGACAAAATCCAAAATACTCAAGCCCTTATTACTGGGCTGCCTATATATTAATAAAATAATAAAATTATTACTTTATAGGTATTATCGCTTGGCATCGGTTATATAAAATATTCTTTCGATACTATTTATTGATTTATCATCAACTCCTAAAATATTAATACGAATACCATATAGACCAGGAATGTAAAGGCTTAGTGTCTCCTCTTTGTTGGGCTCGAAAATAAAATTATAAATTTTATTACCATCATTATTAAATATTTCTACTTTGTATTTTTTATCGGTATTGTTAATTATTTCAAATCTGTTAGAAGGTAATATTTCATTATTTTTAAAACAATCAAATGGCGCAAAATCAATTTGATTATCAGATGCTATTTCAGCATATAAAACTTCATTGATTTTTAATTCTCTAAGAAATCTATCATTCATTAAAAACTTTTCAATATTTAAATTACTTGCTAGATATTGATTGGTTTGAATACTATTTAAACTATCTATTGACTGTTTTAAAAACATCAAGCTGTCTTGATATAGCGTAGCCAAATTTTCCTTTTCTCCTAATATTTCTTTATTAACTTTAATAATTGAATCATTCTTTTCTATTTCCATACTTAATTCGTCCTCTGGAATAAGATTAACTACACGCAAAGACTTTAAATATTGCGGAGCCAACCACGCTAAAAAAACAATCGTAATACTTGCTGCAATAGCAAACTTTCCTTTGTGTTTTTCCCATAATGTCCTTTTCTGAGTAATTTTAGCCTTATCTTCTTTTATGACTGTATTTTTTTCAAAGGCTTCTTCCGGATTTTTTATAGATAATTCATCATATAATTTAAAAAAATCCTCACGATCCTTTTTTCGCCCCAGACTTGCAATGTTCATCAGAAAATCTTCAGTATCTGAAAAATCTTCAAGCATTTCTACAAATTCAGGGTCGTTTTCTATTCTATAGTTAAATTCAATTTCTTCCTCTTCATTTAACTCATGATCAAGGTATTTATAGATAAGATTTTCGTTACTTATATTTTTCATCTTGTTTTTTATTTTCAATCATTCTCAATCTTTAATAATGTAAACTACTGCTAATCAATTACTTTAATTTTATCAAAACCAATAATCTTAAAACTATTTAATTCCAAAATTTGCAACTAGTTCGTCCCATATATTTATCTTACTAATAATTTCTCTTTCATCTGCTCTATAATTGCATTTTTCGTAAACACAATCTGCAATTTTTTCTTTAGAATATTTTGCCCCAATGGCAAATATTATAATATTTCTTTGTAACTCGTCAAAGTTTTGCAATTTGGACCGTAATTTAGTCCTTGCATTATCCCAAAACTTTATAATAGATTCCAACTCAACTGTGTTAAAATCAAATTGACCATCAGCAACCAAATAATCTAGAATTTGTTTTTCTTCAAGTTTCCTCATTTTCTTTAATACAATTAATAGTTTATTTTTATCAGTACATTTAATAAATATTTTTACCAATGAATCTGTTATAGAAACAAAGAAAAACCAATCATGCAAAACTTCTGCAAACGAAGGGATTTCTTCTTGATTTGATGGAGTTTCCGTTTTTTTCTTATATATAAACCACCTATTTAGACAATCATAACAATATTTATGACTAATATTTTCACTTTGATTATAGCTTATTAACTTATCTGCCAATAGTTTCCAGTAAAGAAAACAAGAATTTTCTATCTCAATAGCACAAGGAGTATCTAAAGATAAAACACTTGACAAATGATGTTCATTTACAGTTATGTTTCTTATATAATTTGACAAAATTTCTGTTTGTATCTCAATCGGGACAAAATAATTAAATGCCTTTTTGAAAATACTAATATTCTCTTTACTCCACCTGTGAATTATATTTCTTGTAGCAACAGATTCAACATTGTACCCATATTTGTAATAATTTAAAATCAAAACTCTAAACGAATCAGGTATAAGCATTAACGCATAAGTCTTTAACATCGTTGATTCGTTTGATATGTCATTTTCTTTATCATCACTATCTTCATGATGTTTCTGGTTCAGATGTATATCATTTAATTGATTAAAATGAGTAAGTTCGATTGAAAAGATGCGTTTAGATGCATTAAGGAATCTTAATTCAATTGCGGATTTATTGCAAAATTTTAATTTGCCTGATATTACATCATATTTAAATTTTTCGTAGGTATCATGTATTATATCGTCCAGGATTTCTTGTGTGTTTTCCAAATACCAGTCTAAACACTTTTGTTTTGAAGTACTTGTAAAGTCATTTTTATATGGACCTTTAGCTCTTTTGTTGTTTTTCACATCTATTTTTTGCAACACAGCTATTTCTTGAGAAACCGCATCAATATTAACATCAGTATCTTTCTTATTTCGATTAATATTCGAGCTAGTATATCGAAATATTGATTTTTTTACTAACTCATCTTTATTGTTAATTTCGTTTTTAATAGATTCTTCAAACAATGAATATATAAAGGCATTATAGCTATCCTTATCTATGGGACTATTGTCTATACAATCATAATCAATCTGAATTAAAGAAATTATTAGCTGCATCTTTAATAAAAAGGTAAAACCTGTATCATCACTAATATCACCATTCGAATAAAGATTAACAATACTTTCTGCAAGAAACTTAAAAAGTGCCGGATTGCTTTTATCAGCTATATTAGAGAAAAATTTAAAATAAAAAGGCTTGATCTGTTGTTGATTATATCTTTTATAAACCTCTGGACCGAATTTTAATATTATTTTTTTGCAATTTTCAAAATCTTTCCCCTTAAGTTTATTCTCATAAGTTTCGTGAAAAGTTTCCCAATTGTGTTTGATATTATCATCCATTAGTATTTTTTTTTACAATTTATTCTTTTGATCATTACATGGGAACATACCTTCCTATCATTCGATTTTATACCTGTCATTTCTTTTTGATTGACTTAGTTGTTTAATTATCTTGCTAAAATAAATATTATTTATGAATTTATAAAATATTAAATTATTCGATAAATTAATCAATACAGCAATACATAATAACCTTTTACAACCAACTTAAGTACGCTATATTGTGATACTGGTTCCGGTAAAACAAAATTCAAATCAAGATATTCGCCTTTGTTCATTTCGAGATATTTGTTGTCAACTATTGCTATTTCTGAATTAGTTTCTGATGTTAGTGGTATAAGAATTTCATCATCGGCCATCAAATACACGTTATCAATATAGCTGATTTCGTCTTTACGCTCATCTATTCTTATTGAAATAAAATTTCCTGATATATTCTCTGTCGGAATATCTATATACTCATATTTATCAAGTATAGGACTGAGCTGATTTCTTAAAACCTCCGACACTTCATAGATTTCATCTTCAAATATAACAGAGACATAAGGACATTTGGGCGAAGCAATAGTATGATTTACTATGTAAGGCATACCATTCGAAAGTTTAATATTATAAACCTCATTAACAGTAGAGTAATTTTTTTGCACTCTGACAACAATACACTCTTCGAGTTTCTGTGAATATTCAGAATAATATAAAATTTTATCTCCTTCAACAATATTACCAACAGGTTTATAACCTTCGGGCGTTAATAAGGGATGATTTTCTGTTGCATCAATAAGTTCTATATTAAAATATTCGTTTGTTGCAGCATATAACATATTGTGATTAACGAATGAAATTCTCGTAAGTGAGTATTCTTTTCCATTATGTACCAAAACACTGTCAACTGGTGAATACTCAATTTTGTCAGAAATAATATTCCATGAAGCCACTAATTCTCCTTTAATAACATCACTAATAGGTATGTATCCTCTGTCTGTCAAGATATAAACTGTTTCAGGGAAACAATCTCCAAAAGTTAATGTCTGTGTTTCGACAGTTTGATTTGTTGAAAATTTTGACAATACCACCGAAGCCCCCTTTATTGTAATGTATAGTTCGTCATTTGATTTTGGCATAATAAAATAACACTGAAGCCCATCATCATACAAATTTAACCATTTACCCGGCAAAATTTTCCATTTCTGATTATCGTTGCCTTTTGGTGAATTTTGAATGATCTTACAACCAGCATACGCTGGACTTGACTGTGTTTCCAGATACAAACCTGACTCATTATTAATAATATGATAATATCCGTCAGGTTGTTTGATAAAATTAAAATATGTATACATTTCTCCTGGCGAAATACTTAAAACTGCACCAGGCGTTTTACTATTATTAAAAATATCCAATTGCTGTTGAATACCGTTATCATCAACAACATAAATCACTTGAGAAAAGTTATCCGGCTGTGCTGTTAGCATCAATGACAGGATAATACCACTAAAAATAAATACCAGCTTTTTCATAATTACAGTTTTTAAGTTAGACATAAATTTTATTCTTTAAATATTTAATACTCTTTTAATCTTTTAGTAAACATAATTTTCTTTACAAGTAAATTTTAATCAAACAATAACTCGAATTCATCAATTTCCTCTTCAGCTTCATCGTAATACATATCATCTGATTGTTCTTCTTCCTCAACGTCATAATAAATTTCATCCGCGTAATCTTTTTCAGTTGTGATATGACTATAATCAGGCACTATAACATATGCCTCAATTATACATTCAATATGATCATAACTAAGCCATAAATAGCCGTTATCTCCCCAGTAAATACCATAAGAATTTAATATTTTAAAAGCTCTTCTGTTATCATCATAACCAACAATCAACATGGCATGACAACCATCCGGTTCTTTAGTATAATCGGGCTTCCATACTTCATTACCCAAATAATAAAAATCTTCATCAGTATCAACAGCTATAATAATAGGATCTCCTCTATAAAGAACATTTTTTAGAGTCTTTACACTTGTTGTATTAACCGAATAATAGCTTTTAATTCTATATTTTTTCGCCTTTTCAATCTGTGACTCATCAGGTATATTATAACAGTTACAACCTGAAAAATAATAGGGCATATCAGACCATTTGCAAACTCCATTTTTCATTATAAAATTAAAAGCTCCAATAGTATCATAATAGGTTTCAAAATATAAACCTGAATTACAATCATTAGTAGTTTTTGTTTGGTTATATAAAAATGCTGGGCTAAACACTTTGTTATAGAGTTTATTATATCCTTGTTCATCATTGAAATAATAGCTCATAGCACCATAAGCTATTGCCCATGCAGCACAAGACCCCTGATAATAGCCTTGTCCATAAGGTTCAGGAGGAGGTGTATTTAGCACAAATTTTACAGGTAATACAGGTAATTGGTAATCATTTACAAGAGCAGAAGTTCCTTTTCCAACCAAATATATTTTGAATTTATCTAAGCTTTTTTTTGCTCCGGAATTTACTTTATATCCAATATAAACATCTTGTGATTGATATTCAGAAACATTGCTCTGTTTTTCTTTAGAATATAAATCATCAGAAAACAATGATGTATTATATCCGAATCTCAAGAAACCACTGGAAAGTACTATAAGTAACAGACAGTATAAAGTAAACTTTTTCATGACTTTACGATTTAGTTAAAAAATCATTTAATTATCACTCGCTTACTTAGTTAATACTTGTTTATTCTTTAGGTAAACAAAATTTTCAATATTTATTCGAATTTGTAAAAAAACAAGCTCGGGGTAAAGCAAAATACTATCTATTCTTCTTGTTTTTTCTCTTGTTTTTTCTCTTATTCTTCTTTTCCTTTTTGATTAGTTTTTTATTTGTTTTATTTATATTACGAAATTCTTCATAAGTTGTATCCAATGTTTCAATGATATATTTTTCATGTTTACCAAGTAGTTTTTGAAAAATCAAATTTAGCAAACCCCTTCCCTCAGCGTAAACTCTAATTGAATCATCCTTGTATATTACATCAAAACAGTAGCTTTGTCCAAAACCATTGAAAGGATATAAAAACAGTTTTAAATAAAGCGTTTTTTCATAATACTCACCAGAAACCAATAATGTAAAACAGTCGTTAATTACTGTATTTGTTTGTTCAAGAATAATTATTGGAACAGTATCATGCTCATTCATTATAGAATCAACCATTTTTAAATTCAATTCAAATTCTTTAACATGCATAGTTTTTGACAACAATTGCGAAATATTAGCCTCAGTAATAACAAAATTAATAAAACGAGGAACTTCAAAAGAGAAATCATCTAATTTAATAGACATTCGAATCTTACTACTTGAGTCTGAACTAATTTGGAATTTGGAAATATTTAGATTATTGATTATATCAACTATAGAACCTGATGAATCCGAAAATGCGACAAACTCGTTGAGTTGAATATCTTCTGCTAAAATATTATATTTTTCTCCTTCTGTATAATCTAATTTAAATGGGACATTATTCAGTTTGCCTTCAAAATCCAAAGATAAATCAGTGGAGTCGCTTATTATGGAGTATTTTAAGTTTCTCAAATACACACCAATATTGTAATCATATCCATATACTGAGGGTGTATCATCATTTTCCCTATTTTTCGCCTTTCCGTTTTTCTTATGATCTAAATCGGTTTTCTTTTCTTTAACAGAATCTTTATAACTAAACTTAAAATCACTCAACGAACCTACAAAATTAAATTCAGACATTTCTATAATCCCGTCAAGTGATAATTCTATCATATCATATTCAACATCTTTTGCAATAACATCGCCACTTAACGATATATCAAAATCTGTAATTACAGATGAAATTTTATTGTAAAGTTCATCTGTAATATACCCTGATTTCATTGCCACATTTAATATTTCTGAAAACTGTAAGAATTCTGCATTTAAGTTTTGAATCGCGAAATCAAAAATATCTATGTCATTATTACTAAAGGCTATATTGCTTGAATAAAATAGTCCGTCAAAAATCCCAAATTGAATTTCATTTACTGTTAATTGACCTTTGTTATAAACAGGGTCAGCCTTAATAGTTTTGATATTTAATAAAGTATCATTATTCATGTTGGTTCCATCTTTACTGTTCATCAAAAACAAATTTTCAATAAAAAAAATCAGCTTTCCATATTCAATGGAAAAGTTATCTGTCTCATGTTTAATATTGGAATCATATTGCTGGTGGTTGGTATTTTTTAAATTGTTAGCCAGTTCTTTAAAACTATTCTTATGATATTCTGTGATTGAATCAATACCGGTCAAATTGCCATTGAAAAAACAATCAATTTTCTTAAAATATGCAAATGATTCCGGAATAACAATTTTGAAAAGATTACTCGTATTGTCAAAACTAAAATCTATAGTGGCGGAGATACTATCAATATAAGGATAAATTTTTTCACTGGAATTTATAAATTTTGCTATTGACAAACCTGATTCAGATTCAATTCTGTACAAATCAATATTTTTCAGATTTATTAAATATTGAGATAAGAATGTACTATCAAAAATCGTCATCCCCGAAACAGATGATTCTACACCATAAAAATTAAAATCACAATTTGACAGTATTAAGTTGTTGTTAAAAAACCTTAAATCTGAAATAAAGTCAGTTATCTTTAAATCTGTATTGCTTTTGGAATTAGCCAAAACACTTTCATAATACGGGCTACAACTGTCAATTTGTTTCTTAATTCTTACCAATATTGACTGAAAGTCATTTACATTAATTTCTATTTGAAAAAGAATATTATCAAATGCTAAGCTTAAATTAATTTCTAATCTATCAAGAAAAGTTTTTTGAGATTTTTCAGAATTCTCTTTAACATTATTACCATTTTTAAATATTTCTGACAAATTATTTAAATCAACTGTATCCGCAGAAATAAAAGCAGATAATTTGATCAATGAATCATTAAAAAAATGATTAAAATCGTAGGCTTCACCAGTCAGAAAAAACCTGTTATTATTAAAAATAAAATTCGATTCAGTAATACGAAAATTTGAGCTTATTAGACTTAAAGTTGCATTTATATTTTGAAATTTAGAACTAAAATCCTTAATCTTTAGAGTAGCTGAGTAAATTTGAGCATCCTCAATCTCGATTTTCTTTAATATTTTCGAAAGCCCTTCAATTGAGAAATCACTTAACAAGGCTTTTATTTTGATACTTTTTGTTGACATTCTTCCCGATAATTCTTCGATTATTTCTGAATTTTGCAATTGTTTCAAATAAGATAAATCTGCATCAAAACCTATATCAATATCTAATTCAGAATCGGAATTTATACTGCTCAGCACAATTTCTTTATTTGAAAATAAAACTGAATTCAAAGCTTTAATATTTAAATCTTTTATGATAACAGAATCACTTTCTTCTCCGGCAATCGAATCGTAAGAATATACTAAGCAAAAATCAGAATCAATTTGTTTCAAACCTTTAAGATTAAAAAAACAGTTGTCTGTTGTTCCTGATAAAGCGCAATCAGATTTAAAAAATAGCTTTTCAAAATCATTAGCGTTATCGCATTCCCAGGCAAATTTTAAATTTTGTAATACGACATTTATCTCGTTGTTTGTTGCAGTTGATAATAATAAACTATCAAAATCATAATCTAACATTTCTGAAATATCTGAACAGACATTGCTGGTAAGCGGGAAACCGAAATTTCCATATATTTCTCCTGAATAATTTTCGGGGCCATCCTCAACTGTAAGCAAAAATTCGTTAAAAAATATATCTCCAAAATATGCTGTATCGGGAATATCGAGATTAACTAAATAATTATCTGATTCTGATTTGTATATGTATTTTATTCCAGAATTAAATATCTCAAATTCCCTATTAGCTAACTCCTGATCATTAAAACGATATAATATTAAATTTCCATTACATTGCTTAATCATAAAACAATAGGTATCTAAATAATTATTATTTAAACAATCCTTAGTGTCTTCAATAAACATAGAAACGTCAAGTTTTGCATAATATATAAAAGCACTGATTTGGTACTCGGAGATTTGTTCCAAATTAAAATCATCAATATGTGATTTATAGTTATTGTAAGAAATATAACAACTATCCAATTCACAATTGTGTACTAAAATATTTACATTATGTGGTTCAGATTCCGAATACTTATCAAAAAAAGTATCACCATCATCAAACAAATTGACATTAAAATCAGCCCCATAAAACGAAATATTGTTTATTTGAATCGTATCTGTAAATAGTGATTTAATATTAATATCTATAACAGTATTCTTTGATTTAATCAAGTCTTGTAGCTCCCCATATTTCTCATCAGACATTTCAAAATTGTCAATAACTAAACAAACAGAAGACTCATCTAAATTAAAATCGTATTGTATATCTCGTATTTTGATGCTTTTGCCTGTATATTCTGATAGAAAATAACCAATTATTTTTGGATTATGCCCTGCATAACTCAACGACAAAAATAAAATACATGACAATAAAAGAGATTGCCAGATAACATATACAATTACCAATAAAATTGACTTAATATTTTTCTTTGTTTTCATATTGCAAATATTTATTACGCAAGTAATAATATTAAGATCTCTAATAAGTAAACAAAATTTTTAGTCTGTATATTATTGTTTACCTAACAAGTTCAATTTTAAACATGTGAGTGAAAGACTCAGAGCGGATTACCAGGTAATATATTCCGGGGCTAAAAGTTAATGTGGAAATAGAATGCACGTTTTGCCCTTGCATAACTATCTGATTAGCAGCATTATAAATTATACAATCATAAATATCTAAATCTGACATAATAAAGATTTCATTCGAAACAGGATTAGGATAAACCTGAAATTCAAATGGGTTTTTGTAGTTAGAAACACTGGCACCAGTCATTTCGGCATATCTTGCCATAAATTCTTCATAATACATTCCTGCAATTTCAGCATCGTAAATTATCAGAGTATTCTCATCATAATCCTCCTCGGCTGAATTTGTCCAATTGTGCGAACCGGTAATTACACATGGTTCACTCTCAGGGTTTGTTGCATCAATTACGGCGTATTTATGGTGAAAGAAATTTGCAGTTGTAAAATGTGATAAAACATCAACTCCGGCATTAAGCAAACTATTATATTCTGATCCGACATATAAAACATTTTCAATTATTCCCCTAACATCAACACCGGCATTATGAATATCAATGACAGCATCGCCCAGATCATTATTTATAAAAGTCAGCATAGCAAATTGCATATCTGTATCTGCCGTAAGAATTGTTGACTCAATATGAGAAGTAGTCCCGTCAGTAGGGGAAAAATACAACTCTACCGGAATACCTCCAATATTGAAATTATGAGGAGTATTATCCGTTTTATCTGCTCCGAACTTTGCATTTGATTGATTTGGAGTGATAGTATTGCTGCCCCACATCTCTTCAAATTCAGTTTTATAAGCATTAGCAAGTGCCTGATCCTGAATTATTATCATATTATTATAATCATCATGGCAAGAATTGTACGAATGATTTGTAGATCCCGTAAGGATTGTAGCATTTTCGGAATCAGCGACATCAATAATAAGAAATTTATTATGCATTACTTCACCATCATCCGGTCTTTGAATAAACGGAATCGTTACCGACAAATTTTCAAGTTCATCGTTGTTTGTTCCGGTATTTGCGGCAGCTATGTATCTGACAATAACTCCGCGGGATTGGGCATTATTTATCGCTGTAACAATTGGTAAACTAGACGTACTGTAATTACATACGTCCAGAGTGGTTTGTGCAGAATTTACATAAGCAATGATCGTATCTTCAAAATGTTCTGTCCACATAGCATCAGCAATCGTAGAAGCATTATTATCGCACCAGTGATTGAAATAGACTTTTATTTTGCCAGACGATTTTGAAGCTGTTGAGTATATTCCGGTTTCTGAGTAATGCTTCAGTCCATCTATTTCGACATATGCACGAACATAATATATGGTGGCAGGAGAAAGATTTTCGAGTTTTAGACCCTTATGCTGTCCGAGTTTTAAATCATGGCTAAAGCCATATTCGATATAACAATCTGCCGAATTATGATTTACCCATTCAAAGGAAAGTGAATTTTGTTCGATTTTGTCAATCGACAAAAAATTATTCTGCGCCATAAGTCCAACAATTACGAAAAGCGAGAATAATAAATAAAAAAATGTTTTTAACATAAACCAATTGTAAGAATTATAATAAAGATACTAAAACATTTAAATATAGCGCCAAGTTAACATTTTATGAAAATCGAAAAAAATAATCTCCTCTAAATAGTAGAGATTCCTTTTACAATTTATATTTCATTTTTTCAACTCTTACTGGATACTTTCTGCCTGTGTAATTTCTGAATCTTCTACAACTTGCTCTAATGGCTTAAGATTAGCATGCGAAATCCATTTCCATGTTCCGTCAACTTCAACAAAAACACTCATACGAGCAGCCGGTGATTTTGAAAGTCGTTCACCTTCAACTGTTTCTTCAACAGAAACCATATATGTAGCAACAATAACCTTATCGTGTTGAGTAGTAACTAAATTTGTAATTGTGTATGAATGGATGTTTAATTCAGAAATAAGCTGTATCTCCTGCTCTTTATTGTTTGCACCATCTTCGTGTACCGCTTGAAAACCTTCCGCCATAAAACTTTCTGCTGCTTCGACATCACTTTCCTGGAGAATATTCCACAGTTGATTTACCAATTCCTCACCCGATTGCTCTTTAACTTCTTTCTTACCTGACTCACAGGAAAATATAAAAACTGACATTGCCAAAAGCAATGAAATACTAAAAAATGTAACTCTTTTCATAATTTTGTTTTTTTACATGAATAATTTGACTGTATAAAGACAAATGTATATAAAATTTTACATAAAACTTTCGATTATCAGACTGTTTTATAAAACTATTTACAATGAAAAAATTTCTATCTTCAAAATTAACAATCAATATATCTATCCAAATACACTATTATTCAGCGCAACCGCAGTCTATGTATTGATTTATAAGTTTGTTAGAAATTCCCATTGATGAGAATCCACCATCGTTGAATAAATTCTGCATGGTTAACATTTTACTTAAATCTGAGAATAAAAACATGCATATATTAGCGCATGATTCACTATCGGCATTTCCTAAAGGAGACATTGCATCCGCATAATTTAGGAATGCGTTAAATCCGGACACGCCGACTCCGGCAGTTGTACGCGTTGGTGACTGAGAAACAGAGTTTATTCTCACATTTTTAGCTACACCATAATGATAACCGAATTGGCGAACAATAGATTCCAGCATTGCTTTTGCCTGTGCCATATCGCTATAACTTGAGAAAACTCTTTGAGAAGCAATATATGATAAGGTTACAACTGAGCCCCACTCCTTAATTGCATCTAATCTTTTGGCAACAGAAAGCACTTTGTGTAATGATATTGCGGAAACATCAAGAGTTTTAAAAAAGTAGTTATAATCTAGTTCAGTATAAGGAATATTTTTACGAACATTTGGTGACATGCCGACTGAATGCAATACAAAATCCAATTTACCTCCTAAAATTTGCATAGATTCTTCAAAAAGGTCTTCTAAATCGGAAACTTCGGTTATGTCAGCTGCAATAACCTGCGAATTGGATTGTTTTGCAAGTTCGTATATGTCTTTTTTTCTTAAAGCTATTGGTGAATTTGACAGAACAAATTGAGCTCCTTCTTCATTTGCCTTTTGAGCGACTTTCCAAGCTATAGAATATTCGTCAAGAGCTCCGAAAATAATACCGCGTTTATCTTTTAATAGATTATGTGTCATCTTAAACAATTTATAAAGCTAATAATTTAATTTGGGTACAAAAATACAAAAGAATTATAATTTGGTATATTATGCATAACAAGTAAATTATATTGCATTAGAAATTGTTAATCTAAACTTGGAATAATCAAACTGTTTTTAAGCCATTTTCACCTCAGCAAAACTTCTCTCCACTCCTTTTTTATATTTTACAGCAGGATAACCGAAAATCACAAATAATCCTTCACGGCTTGGGTACTTTATTCCGTATTTCTCGCGAAGTTTTTTTGCTTTTCTACCATTTTGAATTAAAGGATGTATGCCTCCCAACATACAGTTTCCAAGTCCCAGGCTTTCTCCTGCCAGCATTGCATAAGTCGCAGCTACAATAGGATCGGCAGGATCGGTATAAGGAGAGCCATAAAAGTACATTGCTAAAGGAGCATCATACATCACGAGATTTTTCTCCTTTTTCATATTTTCGATGTAAACTTTAAACAGAGGACGAACAAAACCTTTAAACATTTCGTCATTTGACTTTCCCCAGAACGGACGCATTATAGCCAAAAACCAATTAGACACGAACCATTTCATGCCTTCGAGATAACGGCAAAAGTCGAAACTAAAAGCTCGAACTTTATCGTATGAATCAAAGACAACAACATGCACATCAGACGGCGGTAAACCCATAGGAGCGGTTTTGGCAGCATTAAGAATTTTGTCTATAATTTCCTTTTCGACAGGTTTTTCTTTAAATTCACGGACACTACGACGAGTTTTAAACAAGTTTACCAGACTGTCATAACTTGCCAATTCGGCTTTGGGAGGTAAATCGAATAGCATTTCGGCTGAAAGTTCTCTGCCAGAAATTGTAATTGCTCCTTCGGGACAAATTGCCATACAGTGACCGCAACCAATACAACCAAAAATGCTGGAATCTGAAATTACGACTTTCTTATTTTTTATTTCAAGGCTAAAATCTTTACATACTTCTACACACAAGCCACATCCAATACATTTTTCCTTATCAATATTGATTTGTGCTTTTTCTTTTGTTCGTGTTGTTGGTATAGGCATAAGTATAATTTATTTGTAATTATTTAGGTGTCATCTATTGTTCGCTTTTGTTATAGTATTTGTAGCCACCCGATACTCCCCTAATTTGACAAATACATATTCCAAAAGCTATCGTTCTAGCTTATAAACCCCCGACTAAAAAGTCGGGGTTACTGACAATTGAGCCCTCCGGGCTCAGAATTTTGACCACCTAAAGAATTACATTTATTTAATCATTACAGCTAATCTAAAGAAATTATTTACAGAGCCTAAAACTTCATATTGAACATAAAATGATTTCGTCCACTCCATAAATGCCTTATACTCATGCATTGGAACACTAAATTCGTCAAAGAACAAAATATCTCCCGGTCTGATATAAGGATACATTATTGTCAAAATAAAAAGTGTGGATGAATACAAATCGGCATCGAGATGAATTACTTTTCTATTTTCAGATTTGTAATCAGATAAAAAAGGAATTAAGGTTTGCTGAAATAATCCCTGATAGAACTTAACTCTCGAATCCTCAATGTCCGGTTGTTTATTTCCACTCGACATTGCTCCTGCTTTAAAGATTCCCCAATCTTCAGGCAATCCAGTAAATGTATCAAAACCATAAAACCTTGATCCTGAATTTGTTATACGATTAACCCACCATCTGAAAGACACTCCTTTCGAAACGCCAAATTCAAGATAATCTATACTTTCATCATTGAGTTTAAATTTTTCAATAACGTATTCATATAGTTTTTCACGTTTATGATAATCAAATTTCGGGGAATAGTAATCACACATCCCGTCTTTTTTATGCTTATGCACGAATCGTGACAGTCTTGCAAGATTTCCAAGAAAAAAATATACATTGGAAGGAATAAAAATATGCAGTCTTAAGGCGAAAAACAGTGCTTTTAATTTAGCTCTCATGAATCTATTTTTACTTATAATTGTTTAATATCAGCCTTGATATTTTCGATCAACTTCTCGCTTGCCGGAACCATTGGCAAACGCAAATAATTGTCTATTATTCCCATTTCAGCCAGATAAGCCTTAACACCACAAGGATTTCCTTCGGCAAACATATATCCAACAGAGGGTAATAATTTGTAATGCAATTTCATTGCTTCATCAAACTTCGTATTAAAAGCAAGACGAACCATATCAGATACTTGTTTTGGAAAAGCATTCGCAGCAACAGAAATTACACCTTCGACACCAACTGAAATAAGTGGTAAAGTCAATCCATCATCACCTGAAATAATGGTAAAATCATTGGCTTTAATACTAATTAATTTCATAATCTGATCTACAGAACCACAAGCTTCTTTAATTGCAGTAATATTTTCAAAATCTTCTGCAAGTCTTATTACAGTTTCGGGCATTATGTTTATTCCGGTACGACCAGGCACATTATATAAAACAACCTGAACAGGACATGCCACAGCAACCGCAGCAAAATGCTGGTATATTCCTTCCTGATTTGGTTTATTATAATAAGGTGCAACACTTAAAATACCATCAACTCTGTCAAGCTTAGCAGTTTTGATTTTCTCAACAACTTCTGCAGTATTATTTCCACCTATTCCATACATTATTGGGACACGACCTGCGATTTCTTTTTTAGCGAATTTAAGAATTTCGTCTTTTTCCTGTTGAGATAAAGTTGCTGATTCTGCAGTTGTCCCCATAACAACCAAATAGTCAACTCCTCCTGTAATCAAATGATTTATAAGTTTTGCAAATGCCTTAAAATCTATTGATTTATCTTCACAAAAAGGAGTTACAATAGCTACTCCTGTTCCAATAAAGTTGGTTTTCATCTGTTTATATTTTTATTTATACTCAAGTCAGATAGTAAATGTCAATCCTTTGTTGTCTTCAACATTTTCAGATAATATTCGGTTTGATCCAATAATTCACGTAGAGGATTAATTTCTTCAACCGGCTCTTCATCGTTATCACTTTCATCCAAAGGCTTTTTATCCAGTACATTAATCATCAGGTCATAATAATTCGGTTCTATTTCGCAGTACCGCCCTGTTTTGAATAATGCAACTGATTCTGCTACAACAAACCTGACAGATAAATTTTCTGTAAGATTCAAGTCCATTAAAATATCAAATTCCTTTTGTACAAAATCTTTTACCGAATCTTCATTAGGTTTGAAATACCAATTCAAATCCTTATAACAAAAGAATTTATAGTCCAAAGGTTGAATATGATAATTAGATAACTCCTTTTGAGCTACAAAACCTAAGATAATGATTTCAGGAATAAACTTTCTCCATTTATGGACAAAATCACGAACAATTACAAAATCTTCTTCTTTCGTTGCATTAAATAATATACCCAGGCTTTTTGCATCTCTCAAATTACATACAATTGCATTATTTTCAGGTTTTCTGAAATCTTTGCGTAAGCGATACAGACCGTACTTATATTTTAAATTATTAATGAACTCCACTATTACAAAAAGATTTAATACAAAAATAAAATTATATATTCAGAACTCACAAAAGATGTGGATTTTTTTTAAACAAATTACAGTTATTAAACCTTTAAAATTGCATACTCATTCTAAAAACAGGATTTGAATAAGGAGACATTGAGCATTCATTAAAATTATACAGAACCATTATCAGCATATAAGATTTTTTACCAATAGGAGTTTGAAAAGCAAAACCGGCAAGTGGAGTTCCAATCCATTTAATACTAGTACCTGGAAAATCATAGTAATTACTGATATTTATAGCAGAATATTCGGCATAAAGCAAAATTCCCGAACCCTGATAAGCATTTAAAACTTCTCCCAAATTTTTAATAATCGTATAACTTGCAAAAACGTTTCCTCCATACATACTTCCTTCATAATTGTAATATGATGAGTTTGCATAAGTGTAATTAATCCCGGTTCCCATTGATAATCTGTTTGAAACTCTGTAACCAATTATTGGATTTACAGAAATAAATGTTACAGATCCAAAAGACAATCCTACATCACCACCAAAAAAAATACGTTTGGCAGTAGTCGGATTATTCTCAAGATACTGTGCATTGGCTGAAGTTAAACAAAAGGCAAACATCAGTAAACAACAACAGTATTTTTTAATTATTTCCATTTGCCTTTTTATTAGGATTTGTAATACTTTTATCATTGCTTAAAATAGCCTGATAAAATATTTCTTCAATTATAGTGCGAACATTCATTTTAATTATTTTCCAGTTTTCTGCATCCGGATAAACCCGATTTGAATTAAAAACGTATATCATATCATAATAAGGATCAGCCCAGACCATTGTTCCTGTGTATCCACTATGTCCATAGGCAAGATGTGATGAACTCCCACTTCCCAATCCTTTTGTTGTATCTCCGGGACAAGGTTTATCCCATGCCAGACCTCTTCTGTTTATTGTAGAATCAAACTGATATTTGGTAAACATTTCTATCGTTTCGGATTTAATGTATTCGACCCCTCCATATTCTCCACCATCAAGATACATTTGCATCATTTTAGCTACATCATTTGCCGAAGCAAATAATCCCGCATGACCTGATATCCCTCCAAGCATTGACGCTCCCTGATCATGAACATATCCATGCAGCAATTGTCTGCGAAACAACTTATCATTTTCGGTAGGAACAATTTTATTTTTATCAAATCTTTGTAGTGGATTGAAACAAAACGTCCATGCTCCTATACTTGAATAAAACTCATTATTTAAATAATCAGGAAAACTCTGATTGGTAACCGATTCAATAAACAATGGGAACAAATAAAAACCCAAATCCGAATAAACATATCTACCATACGGATTTTTATCAGATTTTCTTATTTGTTCGTAAATACTGTCTTTAAATGAATTTAACAAAAACATATTTTCTGCTACCTGAATCGAAAATTCTTCAGAAAACCCGTTGCTATAATATTGTAGTCTAACAGCCTCATTTTTAACAGTTTCTTTATAAAATGGAATCCATGATTTAAATCCTGCCCTATGCGTTAGGATATCAAAAAATTTAAAACCTGATTTATCACAGTTTTCAATATTTTTGACATATTTTGAAAGGCTGTCATTTAATTCATATTTATTTTCATCATAAAGTTTCATTAAAGCTGGTGTTGTCCCGACTACTTTTGTTAATGAAGCAAGATCGTACAAATCAAAATCTGTAACAGGGAGGTCTTTACTATAAGTATGATAGCCAAACGATTTCTGATAAAAAACTATACCATGTCGTGCTGCGACAATCTGTCCTCCCGGAAATGCTTCGGCAACAATAGCATCATTCATAACGGAATCTATCTTATAAAGCCATTTTGAATCTACTCCGGCTTCTTCAGGGACTCTGGTGTATTTTAGCCTAATTTTTTCTGTATTATAGCCGCTACCAACAGGAAATCTTTTGTCAGGAGTAACAGGCAAGCGTCCTTGTGCAGGAATTCCGCCAAAAATTAACTGAGCCGAAAAATCATTTGTTATTTCCCAGTCATTATATGAAACAATTACAGCAACACATTTGTCAGCATTTTTAAAATAAGCCAGACTGTAAGGATTTGCAAACACATCAAGAATAACATTATTCTGTCCGCTTATATCGTCAATAAACTTAATTGTTTCATCACTTATCCCATATCTTTTTGCAGATGAATAATATGTATTATGTACACCGGCAATTACTAAATTGTACTTCAACAACTCTTTAATCAAGCCCTCATAACCGTATTTTTTAATTGCCTCAGAATAAATATAATCGTCTGTTTTAGTGTAATATTTTAAACGATTTTGAAAACTACTTAATTTACTATTTCCAAAACTGATAGTTGCTATTCGTAATGTATCCAGATTTTTAAGCGGCACAATTGAATTATTATTAGTAACTAAAGTGAGTGAGCTTTCGATAAGTTTCTGCTGCATTAACCTTGCATCCGAATTATTCAAATCCTCATATAAATTTTCTGTAGCAATAGGTTCAAAGTCGTTTAATCCTGCCCAATATTTAGCCATCAACACTTTTTTGCAACGTAAATCAATTTCTTCCTGAGTAATCAGTTCTTCATCAACTGCTTTTTTTATTTCGTTGATAACCAAATCTACATCGTTAGGAAATAACAAAATATCATTGCCTGCTAATAAAGCTTTAACGTCTGATTCTCCGGGTTTGTAATAATTTGTAATTCCGCCCATATTCAGTGCATCTGTAAAGACCAGACCTTTAAATTCCATTTCTTCTTTTAGTAATTTGTTTACCGCTAATGGTGACAATGTAGCTGGAGTATTATGTTCAGGGTCAATTGCCGGAACGAACAAGTGACCAACCATTATTCCGCTTATACCTTTCTTGATTAAATATCTGAACGGAAAAAGTTCTATTGAATCCAAGCGAGAAATATTATGATTAATTACAGGTAATGAAATATGAGAATCAACATCGGTGTCTCCATGTCCGGGAAAATGCTTACCTGTTGCCATAACTCCGTTATCCTGCATACCTTTCATATACTGATAGGATTTTTGGGCAACATTGAATTTATCTTCACCAAAAGAACGTTCGTTTATTACAGGATTGTCAGGATTGTTATTTACATCACAAACCGGTGCAAAATTTACATGAACGCCTACTCTTTTTAATTGTCTTGCAAATTCAATTCCCATTTCATATATCAATCTGTCATTTTGAATTGCACCTATCATCATCTGTCGTGGATACAAAACAGTACTGTCAAGCCTCATACTAACTGACCATTCGGCATCCATAGAAATTAGCAAAGGAACTTTGCTTATTGACTGATATTTGTTTATCAATATTACTTGTTTCGTTGGACTACCCTGCATGAATATCAATCCGCCAATTTTATAATTTTGAATCAATTCTGAAATATATTTTTCATGTTCATACGTTCTGTCCGAATATGCCTGGACCATCAGCAATTGTGCAATTCTTTCATCAGGAGTAAGACTATTAAACACAGAATCAACCCAAATTGAATCAGCAGTATAAAATGGTGGATCTGCAGTTTGATTAGAAAAAATGCTTTTATTATCTTCAAAAGCAATCCTTAAATTAAAAAAACTGAGTAAAAAAGTAAATAATAAAAACCCCGAAAATCGCCACATAATAGTTTTTTTACAAATTTTGTAATTAATAAACTAACTACATATATAAAAACAAAGTTTTTTTAACAAATAAACGTTAATTACAAATAATTAATTATATTTTTGATAAGTAAAATTACTAACCTACGAGAAAACTTATGAGTAATCTTAATGATAGTCAAAATACAATCAAAGATGAATTAGAAATATTAAGAAAAGAAAATTCCATTTTAAATGAACAATTATCTAGGCTTAATCAACTTTTTCAGAGTACTACAATAGGTATATATCGTACTACTCCGGAAGGAGAAGTAATCCAAGCCAATGAGCCACTTATAAAAATGCTCGGCTACTCTTCACTTGATGAGATGCAGAATTACAACCTGGAAAATGACAAATTAATATTATCTCTGAATCGAAATATATTTAAATCCAGAATAGAAAAAGAAGGAATTATTATTGGACACGAAACACAATGGCTTAAGAAAAACGGAGAAAATATTTACATTCGAGAAAGTGCACTTGCAATAAAGGATTCTACAGGTAAAATAATTTTCTACGAGGGAACAGTAGAAGATATAACTGCTCAGAAATTGAAAGAATTTGAGCTTCGGGAAAGTGAAGAAAAATATCGTAAACTTGTTGAGCTATTGCCAAATGGAGTAATTATTCATAAAAATAATAAAATTATTTTTGTTAACGATTTTGTTGTAAAAACGGTAAAAGCTAAAAGCAAAGATAGTTTAATTGGAAAGGATATTTTTAATTACATACATCCAGACTACTATAAGATAGTAATAAAAAGACTAAACAGAATCATTGAAGAAAAAACAACTGCCCAATTAAAAGAGGAAGTTTATTTAACAGAAACCGGCGAAGAAATTAATGTAGAGGCCTGCACAATTCCTTTTGAAATGAACAGGGAAACATACTTCCTTACAGTAGTCAACGATATAACAGAAAGGAACAGAGCTGAAAAAGAACTCAGATTATCTGAAATTACTTATCGTGGAATGCTGAATAATATTTCAGAAGCAATTTTCATTCAGGATGAAAATGGTTTTTTTATAGACGTTAATCAAGCTGCACAGAATTATTACAAATATGAACATAATTACTTTATAGGACGATCGCCTGTTGACTTGTCTGCTGACGAACGTAACAACATGCAAATAATTAATGGGCAAATCAAAAAAGCTTATGAAGGATCTCCTCAAATTCTAGAATTCTGGGGAAAGAAATCAGATGGAACAGTTTTTCCAACTGAAGTGAGTATGGTTTCAGGTTTGTATTTTGACAAAAAAGTAGTAATCGCAGTTGTTCGTGACATTACTGAAAGGATGAATACAGAAAAGCAATTGATAGATAGCGAAAGGAAATATCGTGAACTTATCAATTTTGCAGTTGGAGGAATAATGATTGGTGCAGAAGATGGTATTATTCTCGAAGCCAATTCTCATATGTGTAAGTTATTAGGGAGAAGCAGAAAAGATATTATCGGCAAAAATATAAGCGATGGGTTCTTTACCCAAGCTAGTCTTGAAAAAACGCCATTCAATTATGACAAATTAAAAAAAGGGATGCATTTAATCAATGAAAGAGAAATATTGCGTCCTGACGGATCTGTTATTAATATTGAAATGCATTCGAAGATGATGCCTGACGGAAGTTATCAATCAATATATCACGACATTTCGGACAGAAAAAATGCTGAAAAACAAATTCTTGCAGCCAAAGAACTTGCCGAGAAACTTAATTTACATAAAGAGGCATTATTAAAAGCTATGCCAGATATGATTTTTACTTTTAATTCCGAAGGTTACATTATTGATTTTTATTCTAACTCAAATTCATTACTATTATTACCTCCTGAGAAGTTTTTAAATAAACATGTGAATGAAGTTTTACCGAACAGTATCGCCGAACAGACTAAAGTTCATATTAACTATGTACTTAATAACAAAGAAATGGCAAAATACACTTATGAATTAAATATTAATTCAGAAGAAATGTTTTTTGATGCAAAAATGGTATATATTAATTCGCAAACCGTATTGACAGTTGTTAGGGATGTTTCAGAAAGGATGAATCTTATATCGGAACTTCGAAAAGCGAAATCAAAAGCCGAAGAAAGCGACAAACTAAAATCTGCTTTCCTTGCTAATATGAGTCATGAAATCAGAACCCCTATGAATTCTATTCTAGGTTTCACAGATTTGCTTAAAGAGAATGAAACCGAAGAGGAGAAAAAAGAATATTTAGGAATCATTGAAAATTCATGCAATTCACTTATGGATATAATAAATGATATTATAGAAATTTCGAAAATTGAAGCAGGTATTATCAAAATATCCAATGAACAAATTAATGTAAATTTTTTATTAGAAAACATTTGTAAAGAAATATCTGCAATTATTCCAAAAGAAAAAAATGTAAAAATAAAACTCCATAACCTTAACACTCCTAATGAAATAATCATTATATCTGACCCTGTAAAATTGAAACAAATCATAACAAATCTGATAAATAATGCTCTAAAATTTACAGAAGAGGGATTGATTGAAGTTGGTTATAAACTAAAGAATGCCTCAAAGGTCGAATTCTTTGTAAAAGATACAGGCATAGGAATTAGTAAAAAAGATCAGCAAATAATTTTTGATCGCTTTGTTCAGATTAAAAATAAATTTTCTTCAACAAATTCAGGGTCAGGTCTTGGTTTATCAATCTGTAAAGCATATGCTGATATTTTGGGTGGCGAAATGAAAGTTGAATCAGAAATAGATAAAGGTTCTTGTTTCTATTTAACACTACCTATAGTTATGATAACTAATTAAATTTGTTATATTTTTCAATAGTAGCAATTATAAAAAACAGTATCTCCTGGTATACAAAAGACTTTATTTTCTTTAATTATTGACTCATCATCGTGAATTGAAATTGAATAAATTAAAATACTATCCCCACCAACAGTTTTACATTGAAAACTTGTATCTACGAAAGAGCCGTAATAATATTTAAAAGAACCGGAACCACATTCTGTGCATAATTCGTTAATACCTACAATCTTAATTTTAAATTCATCTGCGTCATCATTCGGTAAAATATTGAGAATTCTTACAAAAATAAATGATTCTCGTGCAAAGTACTTTTCAAATGTATAATCCCATGCATAATCCTGTGGAGTAATTTCATTAGATGAACTGTGGAAATCATCTTTTTCAAATCTTAATCTAAATTTCAAATATGTATCATTTTCACATTCAAGAAAATATTTTCCCGAGGCATCTGTAGTTGTTTCAGCTAATTGCACAAAAGCTGAATTTATACTGGACGCAGACACTTTTGAAGCATCAAGATAAACCTTAACGCCTTCAACAGCATCGCCTGAAGACATGTCATAAACAGTACCGCTAAATGAATTTACCTCTTCTTCTTTGCACGAAACAAAAAATAAAAACATTACAATAATGCTTAAGACAACAGATTTTAACAATATTGAAAGATTATTTTTCAAAATTATATTACTTAATGAAGTATAAATTTCAAATTAATATGTAATTTTAGCCAAAAATAACAAAAAATAATATATCATGAGTATTTTAAGTAATCTTGAACCAAAAAATGTATGGCAATATTTTGAACAAATAACTCAAGTGCCAAGACCATCAAAAAAAGAAGAAAAAATTATAGCATTTCTGCTAGATTTTGCAAAAAAGAACAATCTTGAGGCTAAACGCGACAAAATTGGCAATGTGCTGATAAAAAAACCTGCAAGTCCGGGTATGGAAAATTTGAAATCCGTTTTGTTGCAAAGTCACATGGACATGGTTTGCGAAGCAAATAGAGATGTGAAAATTGATTTTGACAACGATCCAATTACTCCGGTTATTGAAGGCGAATGGGTTGCAGCTAAAGGCACCACACTAGGAGCAGATGACGGAATTGGGATGGCAGCTGAAATGGCAATACTTACTGATAATTCGTTAAAACATGGGCCTTTGGAGTGTCTGTTCACTGTTGATGAAGAAACTGGGCTAACAGGTGCTTTTGAAATACAACCGGGCTTTTTTGAATCAAAAATTCTGCTTAATCTCGATTCCGAAGATGAAGGGGAAATTTTTATCGGATGTGCCGGAGGTATTGATGCAGTTGCAACTTTCAATTTCAAAAACGAACCTGTCCCCTCAAACCACTCTGCATTTAAAATTACCGTTAATGGATTAAAAGGTGGACATAGCGGAGATGAAATTCACAAAGGCTATGGTAATTCGAATAAAATGGCAAACAGGTTCTTATTCCTCTTTACCGATAATTTTGACATCAGATTAGCAAATTTCGATGGTGGAAATAAAAGAAACGCAATCCCACGTGAGGCAGAATTTGTATTTTCAATAGAAAAAGACAAAATCAGTCAAATGCAAAAAGATTTTGAAATTCTAAAAAAGAATATCATTAACGAAATAGAATTGACAGAACCAAATATCAATATTATTATTGAAGCAGTTTCAAATCCCGAAACTGTAATTGACAAACAAACTCAGAAAAACTTAAGCTATGCATTATATGCATGTCCTCATGGAGTTCATGCCTGGAGTCCCGCTATACCCGGCTTTGTTGAGACATCAACAAATCTTGCATCAGTTAAATTTGATGGGAACAAAATAATTGTTGTTACGAGTCAGCGTAGTTCTGTAGAATCAGGTAAAAAAGATATCAATTATATGGTTAAATCTGTATTTGAGTTGGCAGGAGCAACAGTAGAATCAGGCGATGGCTATCCCGGTTGGGCACCAAATCCAAAATCAGAAATACTTACAATTGCAGAAAAATCATACGAAAGATTATTTGGCAAAAAGCCAGTAGTAAGAGCCATTCACGCTGGTTTGGAATGTGGATTGTTTCTCGAAAAATACCCTGATCTTGATATGATTTCATTTGGACCAACCCTAAGAGGAGTACATGCTCCGGGAGAGAAGGTGGAAATTAAAACAGTTAAAATGTGGTATGATCATTTAATTGATGTATTAAAGAATATCCCACAGAAATAAATTTAAAAAGAGCTGTTGTATGACAGCTCTTTTTAGTATTTTTGTAAAAAAAAGTAAAATGGTAAATTGGATTATACGTATTTTGATATTTGTTTTAGCTGCAGTAATTATTTATCTATTGTATAAAAGTTTTGTCCCTTCGCAAAAGAATAAAAATCAATCAACTTTAAAAAACACTTCTTCCAATCCAAAATCTGTTGCTGACGAATTATTAAAACTTCAAAACCTTAAAGAAGAAGGCATAATAACTGAAGAAGAATTTCAAAAAATGAAGAAAAAGTTAATTGATTGATTATTTCTTCATTAAACGAATTAAATCACTTCTATTTATAAGTTGCTTCTAAAGTTCAATTAGTAATTTTTTATCAAAATATTTTCAATTTTAAATTTTTAGTTTATATTTGTCATGAGAAAAGACCAAAATCATGAAAAATAAATCTTTATTTTTACTATTTTTATTGACAATTTTGTCAATCGAAACAGTCAAGTCCCAAACAGAAATTTTAAAAAGAATAGGTCAAACACCAGGTGGTGCAGCACATCATGTTAACTGGATTGAAGATCAGCAAAAACTTATTGTTGGTTGTGGAGGAAGTTTGTGGGTTTATGATATGCAAAATCCCGCAGAACCTGTAATAGTGGCTAAAAGAGCATTTATGCAACTCATCCAGGCAACTGATTTATACGGAGATATTTTATTCGCAGCAGCCGAAAGTGATGGTTTGTATGCCCTTGATTTCACAAGTGATAGTTTGACTATTTTAGATTTATATAGTCCACTTACATTTCAATATACTGGTCAACCTCAATCTATTTTTGATTTTTCACGTAGCTATGACACGCTTTTCGTACCTGTTTACAGTGATTTTTATAAAAGTGTCAGAGTTGTTACTTATAATCAGGAGGATGGTTTCACAGAACTGTATGATTATAATTTTCAACTAGGAATATCTCCGGCAGTAAAAAACGGTGCAAGATGTATTTCGATTAACGACAAATATATTGCAGTAGGAAAACAAAAAATGCCATTGGAAATATTCCAAAAAGGAGAAATTTATATTTTTAATAGATATTATCCCTATAATAAAATTTGTTCTTACGAAGATAGCCTTCTGAACAAAGTGCAAAGATTGAAATTTGCCGATTTAAATGAGGATATTTTATTCGCATGTGCCGGTTCTACAAATGCAGGATTGTCTTCTCACTTTTTCGCTTTTCATATTGATGAAAATAATATTATTCCCGTTGACACATTTTCAATTGGTTTAGGCGGTATTGGATTAGGATTACCTATTGTAAGTGCAGTTAATATAACTAATATGGACTCACGAAATGATACAATTTTTCTCGCAACCACTTGCTGGGTAGATACAGATAATTACCAAGCTGGTGAAAACTTCTCCTTTATTCCGGTACTTGATGCTACCAATCTCCCCGAACAACCAATGAGTTATGACGCACATTTTTATGGAGGTTTATGGCATTTTGATGTTGCTCTAATGCATGGGACTCCTTATATGGCAATTGCTTCTGAATGGCTAGGCCTACTTATATCAGATATTACAAATTTCGACAATCCCTTGGATACACTGTTAATGACTTCAACCGGTGGTTGGATTCACAACACAGAAACTACAGGGGATACTTTATGGGTTGCCAGCGAGGGCTGGGGATTAGCTGTTTACAAAACAGACAGTTTATTATTTGAAAACGGTTATAACACAGATGCTATGATAATGCATAAATATCAAGCATACCCGGGACATTATTTTGTTTCTGACTTTGAATTCATAAATGATACCCTTTTGTATTTATCAAGCGGACATGTCTTCAATCTTAAAAATTGGTTTACCGGAGGTGAAACTGAGTTTGTTAGCCAAGAAAATATGGGAGCATTCATTACAAAGATGGTTAAGATAAGAACAAATCTTGGGACAAGATTTGTTCTTGGTAAAGGAGTTTGGTTATTGTCAGACTTAGAAATGGGGTTTTTCAATCCCGAAACCGGTGAAGTTTTTGGAGATGATATTCTACTAAATAATGAGCCTACCGCATTTGATGTTTCTGATGACGTTTTATTTTACCCTTATAGGACTTTGCCTTATCTCCAACAGGGAGACGTACATATAGTTGCTGCAAAAATTGAAAATGATGAGTTAACTATTCTTGAAGATATGTTATTTAAAACAAACACTATTGATATAGTTGGAGCAGTTGATGCTGAAGAAAACATTGTTGTAATAGGATCAGGTGCGACTTTTACCTGGTATGAGTGGACAGGTGAGGAATTTGTAATTATCAATTCTTTTACTCATAGCAATACAGCACAAATGGCTTCGGGAGTAAAAATAAAAAATAATTTATTATATGCTTCGTATCGTTATGACGGGCTAAAAGTTATTGATATGAACGATGGTACAGAACTGGCATATTTTAAAGGCAGTGGTGGATATGACGGAATAGGTGGGTCAGGAAATAGTATTGTAAATGTTGGAAACGACGGTAAAATATACCTTTCTGATTTTTATTCAGGTGTATTTATTATTAATGCATATGATTTAACGATAAACATTCAAAATGAATTTAGCAAAATGCCTGTTGAAAACGAATTTTTCACTGTTTATCCAAATCCTGCAACAGACGAATTTACAATTTTATTAAATGATAAAACCGGTAACGACAAAACAGCAATAAAAATTACCGATATAACAGGTAAAGAAATAATTAGTAATATTAAAATTGAGAATGATGTTATCACAATTCAAACGGAAAAATGGCAATCAGGTATTTATTTTATAAGCATTACACAAAACAATAAAATTTTAAAAACTGAAAGAATTATCATAAACTAAGAAATTCAAACTCTAAAATATGAAATCAATGAAAATTAAAACTATGTTTATTAAACATATTGCTATTGTATTACTGATATTTTATAATAGCATGTGCATGGCTCAAACAGAATGGACTTATTTTTCAGAAGAACCGATACTTGCGATGGATCCGCTTGTATCATGGGGAGCATACGGACAGCCTACTGTACTGATTCACGATGACACAATTCGCATGTGGTATGCGGTAGCAGAAACTACCCCAACTGACCCTGTTGTGCGGGGAAGAATACATTACGCATGGTCGCTTGATGGCTACACCTGGAACAAACACCCAAATAATCCGGTTTTTGATGTTGGTGAATCGGGACAATGGGATGATGAATGGCTTGATACTCCGGGGATACTTTGGGATGGTAATGAATTTAAACTTTACTACTATGCTGATTCAGAATATTTTGCAGGCAATTTAGATAATACTGCGATAGGACTAGCTACTTCTCCTGACGGGATTAATTGGACACGCCAGGGTAAGGTTCTTGATATGGGAGGACCCGACGAATGGGATGGTCATCACATTGAGTTACCAGCTTTGTACTATGATAGTGAAATTGGACTATATGCAATGCTTTATACAGGAGCTGACAGATCAAACTATCCATTAGTAGGTTTTATTAAAATTGGACTGGCTATATCTTTTGACGGTTACGAATGGATGAAATGGCCTACAAATCCTGTTATGGATGTTGGTACCTACCCTTCATTTAACGATATTGGTGTAGCAGGTCCGGCGATTGTTGAAACTGACGGAATATTTGAAATGTGGTACTCAGGCATACAAGCATTTGCTCCAGAATATAGTTCCTACGATTCGCTTAAAATAGGATATGCTGTAAGCTTAAACGGAACAAGTTGGATACAATATCCGGGAAATCCTGTTTTAAAAGCAACTCCCGGAGACAGCACTGTTTTTTGGGCTATTGGAGTTGTTTGGGACGATTCAGACAATCTTTATAAAATGTATTTCGAAAGTCATCATTGGCAATACGAAGAACCAACTCAACCAGGCGTATTTAATTCGATGAATGCTATTTTTTATGCCACAGCTCCACGAACGGTAATTTATTCACCCGAATGTAGCACTTCTGTAAGCGATGACATTACGATATTTACTGGTGGAAGTACACAACTTGAAGCACAAGGCGGCGAATTTTATCAATGGGATCCGGCTGATGGTCTTAGCAGCACTGATATTGCAAATCCCATTGCATCACCTGAGGAAACAACAACATACACTGTTTTAATTGTCAGCGAAACTTGTATTACAAAAGAGGAAGTAACTGTTACAGTTTTCGATAATTCACAAATACTTGACAACTTTGCTGACTTTCAGTTTAAAATCTTCCCCAATCCAGCAAATTCAAACTCGGAAATATATTCAAATTATAACTTTAAAAATTCTCATATAACGATAAGCAATGTTTTAGGTCAAATAGTTTACACAGGAACAATAAATAATGGAAATAAATTATTTATTGCAAAAGAACTTAATCCGGGATTATATAATATTAAAATTACTGAAAACGAATCTATATTTAATACTAAAATAATTATTAAATAAAACTTTTATGGAGCGTTTTTGTGTAATAGCATTTGCTTGCTTTTTAACCATAAATTGTGCAAATCTATCTGCTCAAACCAATTGGATTAAATATTCAAACAATCCTGTCAAAGAATGGAGCGCACAAGCTTCTTGTATTATTGAGGAAGGAACCATTAAAATGTGGTATGCATCAGGACATCTTGGTGTATCAAGAATAAAAGCTGCATGGTCGAATGATGGTATAAATTGGAATAATTATAATGATGGTAATCCCGTTTTACCATTAGGAGAATTATCAGAATGGGATTATGCTTGGCAAGATACTCCCGAAATATTAAAAATAGAAGATACTTACTATTTATTTTATTATGGAGACTCTACGACACGACTACTCTACTTCATAGGTACATATGATTCAATAACATGTGCAATCGGATTAGCAAAATCTAATGACGCTGAAAACTGGACAAAATCAACATTTAACCCTGTTTTTACCAAGGGTGACAGTATTGATTTTGACGGCAGGTGGATTGAATCACCGACAGTAATTTTTAATGAAAACACATCTCAATTTTATATGTGGTACAGTGGAATGCCGTGGGGTTTAATTTGTAAAACAGGTATGGCGATTTCTGATGATGCTGAAATATGGCAAAAACATCCAAATAATCCTATAGTATCTGTTGGTCCATTTTTTTACGATTTTGTTGGAGTTTATACTCCATGTGTAATCAAATCAGAAAATATATACGAAATGTGGTACTCTGCCATGCCTCCGGTCGAAGAATCATGGGATTCTTTAACAATAGCATATGCTGTTTCAATTGACGGGATTAATTGGCTAAAATATCCGGGAAACCCTGTTTATGACAGATTTTATCCACCATTTTCCTCAGACAGTGATGGCGTCTCAACATGGGCCCCTGAAGTGATTTACATTTCTGATTCAAACAAATATCTTATGTATTATGATGGCTCTAATGGAATAAACTTAGCGATGTCGGACCGCGATGTTTTATTTTCGGAGAGTTGCGATTTTTATATTTCTGAAGATATTAGTATCAATCAAGGAGAATATATTCAACTACAAGCTCTGGGAGGTATTTTATACCATTGGCAACCGGAAGCCGGGCTTGACGACCCTTTTGCATCAAGCCCTATTGCCTCCCCGATTGAAACGACTACATACACAGTGTTAATTGTTAGTGAGGAATGTATAAATACCAAACAAGTAACTGTTTATGTTGAACCAGTATCAATTAGCAATAATTCTTATTTTGACTTCGGATTAAAGCTATACCCCAATCCTGCTTCAATAAATTCTGAAATCTTTGCAAATTGCAATTTTATATCAGCAAATATTGTAGTTTCAAACATTTTTGGTCAAATAGTTTATTCAGGTACAATTGAAAATAACCATAGAGTTCTTGACAGCAATTTGTTACCATCAGGACTTTACAATGTTAAAATTATTGAATCAAAGAATATTTTCCATATGAAGTTAATAATACAATAAATATGAAAACTGTCATACCATTGTTAATTGTATTTATATTGCTATTTTTTTCGTTTGATGTGTACTGTGCAAATTATTATGTATCAAACAATGGTAACGATTTAAACGATGGGACTTCTATTGATTTTCCATGGGAAACTATTGATAAAGTAAATAGTTTTATCTTCCAACCCGGAGATTCAGTTTTTTTTAAAGCAGGTCATACATGGCGAGGACAATTAAAAGCTAAGAGTGGTAATCTCGGCAATATTGTTTATTATGGTTCATACGGAGAAGGAACCAAACCGCTTATACTGGGTTCTATTGACATCAGTGATGAAAGTTTTTGGCAAATGTCACAACCAAATATCTGGACAACTCCTACGTTCAATATCAATGAAAACGAAATAATCTCAAACAATTCATTTGATACTAATTTATCGGGTTGGATATTTCACACACAAGATGATGCAAATGCAACCGGGATTAGATACACAGATGAATATTTTTCAGCTCCGGCTTGTTTTCTTGTTTCTTGCGGTTCTTCAGGTACATATCCCTGGGAAATTCAATTTGCTAACCAAAATTTAACAATTCAGCAAGGTAAAACTTATGTATTGTCATTTTATGCCAAAGCAAGCCAGGATTTTTTCTTAAATTCTGTAATGCTTATGCAATCAGATTTCCCATATCAAATATATTTTGACGGAAATCCCGAAACAGTTGGCCTAAATAATGATTGGAATTATTTCCAAATATTTTTCACATCAAATATTGACGCTGACGATGCTATGATCAACTTTTTGTTAGGTGGTATAATTCCTGAAAATACTGAAGTTTTCTTCGATGATATAAGCTTTAAAGAAATAATTCTTAACACACAAATACAAACTGATATTGGAAATTTAATTTTTAATAATGCCAATAGTTTTGGTGTAAAGAAATGGAATCTCACAGAGCTTGAAAATCAAGCAGACTATTGGTATGACAATCAAAATTTACAATTGTATTTATATAGCGAAACAAACCCTTCAATATATTATGAAAATATTGAGGCTGCACAGACAAAAAACATTATTGATTATGAAGGAGTAGAACATGCAGTTTTTGAAAATATTGAAATAAAATATGGATCTGCCCATGGTTTTGGAGGAGGTAATACAAACAATATAAGCATTAAGAATTGTGATATTTCATATATAGGTGGAGGCGCTATTTTTATATCAGGATATGGATATATTAGGTATGGAAATGGCATAGAGTTTTGGCAAAATGCACAAAACAATTTAGTCGAAAAATGTAAAATATTTCAAATTTACGATGCTGCAATTACAAATCAAAATGCTGGCAATATAGCTATCCAAACCAATCTTATCTTTAGGAATAATATGATTTCAAATTCAGAATGGTCTTTTGAGTACTGGAATCGTCCGAGTGAATCGGTTACATCAAATATTTATTTTCTAAACAACACTTGTATTAGCGCTGGAGATACTTGGGCAAAAAACCAAAGAGATTTCGATCCAAGCATTAGAGGAGCACATCTTACTTTTTTTCAAAACGAAGCACAAACTTCTGATTTTTATATAATGAATAATATTTTTTACGAATCAGAATCTACAATCCTTTATTGCTTAAGAGCCGAGGATTTGATTTTATTTAATTTTGGGCATAATTGCTGGTATCAAACAAAAACTGACACATTAGTTAAAATATATTATGACGAAAACAATCCTCCTTATGTTGATATAGTTTATACAACAAATCAATTTAGCGATTATCAGACAAACTACTATACTGAATCTAACTCTTTTTTCGAAAACCCACTTTTTGTAAATGAAAATTTTAACAATTTCAATCTGTTTTATAATAGTCCATGCCTAGATGCTGGATATAATGGCCCAGTTGAATTACCTGTAGGAGAAACCGATTTTGCGGGAAACGACAGAATAATGCCTGGTTATGGAATGCCTCCGCCATTTATTGATATAGGATGTTACGAATATGATTGGAATTCAGCAAATCTTATAGAGAACCCTGAAAACTTTCTTAAAATTTTTCCGAACCCATCCAATGATTTCATTAATCTCGAGTCTAACTCAATAATCCAATCAATATCAGTCAGTGATTTATACGGAAAAGAGCTTATAAATTTAGCGTCAAATAATTATTTCAACATAATTGATATAGCTTCCTTTGCATCCGGGACATATGTTCTCAAAATAAAAACGAATGATAAAATAGTCATTCGCAAATTAACAAAAATATAATATTTATTTTCATTCGTCGAAATTATGTATCTATATCTTGTAAACACAATCTCAGTTAGATTAAATTTTACTTTAATCAAAGAAGACTTGTTGAAAATCAACTTTTTTCTCAATTAAAATTGAATCAACAAATCGATATATTTTTTACTTTTACGCATTAAAAAAACGGAAATATGAAAAAATTTACCAAACAACTATTATTTTTTATTGTACTATTTACATCATTAAGTACTGTTGTACTAGCTCAGGAAAAAGAAAAACCCTTCGGAATAACATTTTACGGTTATGTTAAGAACGATTTCTTTTACGATAGTCGTCAAACTGTTGATGCACGTGAAGGGCATTTACTAATGTGGCCTAAAGCCCCGTCTTATGACGCAAATAATATAGATATAAATGCACATGGAAGCTTTAATTTCCTTGCAATCCAAACTCGTTTAGGTGGAAAAATAACTGGTCCTGATGTAATTGGAGCAAAATCTTCAGCTATGTTCGAAGGAGAATTTTTTGGACATACTGATGCTGATATTAATGGATTCAGACTGCGACATGCAATTATTAAACTAAACTGGACAAAATCAGAAATTATGACCGGACAATTTTGGCATCCGATGTTTACACTTGAGTGTTTTCCAGGTACTGTATCCTTTAATACCGGTTTAGGCTTTGCACCATTTTCAAGAAATCCTCAAATTAAATATACATATACCGCAGGCAAAGTAAAACTGATGTTAACTGCCTACGGCGAAAGAGATTTCACGTCAAGAAACATGCTAGGTGTTCCAAGTTCTTCATATATAAGGAATTCGGGTACTCCGGGTATCAACTTCCATCTTGACTATGGAAATACAAATGTAGAAAAAGAGAGAGCATTAAATACCGGGTTTGTTGCTAATTATATTTCGATTCAGCCTGAGTTGATTACTACAGCCGGATATCAAACCAACCAACTTGTTCATGCTTTAGCAGGATTGGTTTATGTAAATGCTAAATTCAAGCCAATTAATATTAAGTTTGCCGGGGTTTATGCAGAAAATGGAGCCGGAATTACAATTCCCGGTGGATACGCAGTTCTTGACATACTGGATCCTACTACTCTGGAATGCAAATATATACCAACAAGAGCAGCTTCAGCATGGATTGATATTTCTTCAACCGGAAAAACATGGAAATATGGCATTTTTGCAGGCTATACTCATAATTTAGGGACATCAAAAGATATTGATGAAATAGGAGTTTTTGGTGGCTTAGGAACAAATATACATCACCTTTACAGGATTTCGCCCAGAATAAATTATTACTCAGGTAAATTCCAGATTGGAGCTGAAATTGAATACACGGCAGCAGCTTATGGAGACGGAACATTTACTTCACGCACTATAGCTAATAATCCCGAAGAAGTAGCAAATATCAGATTTATTTTGGGAGTATTTTATAATTTCTAATCCTATTGTGCTGCAAAATTTGTAATTATTTAGCTGTTTCAATATTCTGAGCCCGGAGGGCTCAAATGTCAGTAACCCAGACTTTTAAGTCGGGGGTTCACAAGCTAGAATAATAGCTTTTGGAATATGTATTTGTCAAATTAAGGGGTATATGGAGGGTACAAACAAGTTATGACAAAAGCGAATAACATGTGTCAGCTAAATAATTATCAAAATTTAATATAATTGCTGATTCTCCATATTTAAAAAACATTTTGTATTTTTGCAACAAAGCAGGCAGTTCTATCGCCTTTCCGTTTGCGGGGGGGAGGAAAGTCCGGACAACACAGGACACTGCACTTCTGAAAGAGAAGATACCCGTGAGGGTATGCAGACGAAGAAGAAAATAACCGTTCAGGCGAAAGTCTGATCAAGGGTGAGAAGGTGGGGTAAGAGCCCACCGGTGATGATGGCGACATCATCAGCCGTTCGTTCTGCAGGTTGCAAGACCATGTATACCGGCGTTTGAAGGCTGTCCGCCTGAGCCGGGGGGTTGGTCGCATTAGATAAATGATAGAAGCAACGCTTCGGCGATGTACAGAATCCGGCTTATATGCCTGCTTTTTTTTAAAAAATTATAACTTGTTTGAGAAATGAAAAATGACAGAAAAAACAGAGAAGGAATTGTATATTCGACAAACAAGAATTTTATTTATAATACAAATGAACCTGAGGAAACAGAAACTCTGGAGCCTTCCAAGCAAAAATTAAAGATTTTCATTGACAGAAAACAAAGAAAAGGGAAATCTGTTGTAATAATTTCCGGTTTTATCGGTAAAAATGATGATCTTGAAAGTCTGGGTAAAGAGATTAAAACAAAATGCGGAACAGGAGGCTCTGTTAAAGATGGTGAAATTATTATTCAGGGCGAAATGCTTGATAAAGTAAAAGGCTATCTTATAAGCAAAGGATTTAATGTTAAATAATATCCAGTATTCTATAAATAAACATAAATAAATGATGAAGAAAGTATTAATTTTAGCAACAATTATTATTCTAATTTACTCATGCAATAACAAACCGTCAGGCACAGAAGATTCTGACAGTAAAAATCTAACGATTATTAACGGAAAAATTGAAAATGCAAGAGATAAGCAAGTAATTCTGATGTATAACTTAACATCAGATACTCTGCAATTAAATGATAAAAGCGAATTCTCAGCAAAAATTGTGATAGGTTCTGCCACACACATAGTTTTAGTTAATGGAATAAATCATGCAAGAATATATGTAAATCCCAGAACAAATCTAAGTTTTACGGTAAATGCAGAGGATTTTTTTAAGACAATATCATATAAGGGAGATGACGAATCTGTAAATAATTATCTTGCATTGCAAACAAAAGTAGTTGCAGAAGCAGGTATCAACAGTGTGAATTTCTTATATGCCTCTGATATGGAAGTGTTTGAAAATGCACTTCAGAATTTTAATAATACTTTACAAAAAAATCTTGAAGCTTTTGAAAATAAATCAAAAAACAAATATGCAGATTTCATTTCTCTTGAAAAGGAAAGACTGAGAATTACAATAGCGACCTTATTACTTTCATATTATACTCCGCTAATTAACACAAATCAAATAAATATACAACTTGAAGAACAAATTGATGATTTAGTTGCAACAACGGATCTTAATAACCCAAAAATGATTTATTTGTACGAATTCAAACCATTTGTTCAGAATTATACAGCTTACAAGCTTAACAAAGAATTGAAAGCTGATAAAAAAGAAATAAAATCAGCAAACGAATATGCCGGATTGTATTTTGAAGTCCTGAAAGAAATATTTGTAGAACCTGTTGTTTTGGAAGAAGTTTATTACACTTTTCTTAAAGATTTTATAAGTTATTACGGAGCAGAAAGTGTAAGCGAAGTTTATGCAGATTATAAAGACATTACAACAAATAAACAAAGATTAACAGAATTAGATAAGATTTTTGCTGAGTATAATCAATTAGCTCCGGGTCAGGCTTCTGTTGATTGGAGCTTTCCTGACATAAACGGCAAAACATACACTTTGAGCCAATTCAGAGGTAAATATGTATATATTGACGTTTGGGCGAGTTGGTGTGGTCCTTGCAAAAAGGAGCTGCCTTTTTTAAAAAGTCTAAAAGAAAAATTTGCAAATAAAAGCATCGAAATAATTGGAATTTCGCTGGACGAAAACAGAGCAGACTGGGAAAACGCAATTAAGAGCGAAAATTTAACCGGGATTCAGCTACACGCCGGAGGCTGGGAAAACGAACTGTGCGAATTCTTTAAAATAAACGGAATACCCAGATTTATCCTGCTGGACAAACAAGGCAAAATTATAAATTCAAATGCTGACAGGCCATCGGGAGATATAGAAACTGTCCTTAACAATCTGGAAGGGATTTAAGAAATTAAACAATAATATTCTCGAGCTGTCGTTAAAATATTTTAATTACTTTTTATGAAATACATAATACTTATTTGTTTTGTTTCTTTACTAAGTCTGCAAGCTAAATCACAAATTACATCAGTAAAACCAAAAGCTGTAAAATCGCCAAAAGGTATGAAGTTTATACCGCCAGGTATGTGTTCATATAACGGAGGTGAAGGTTTAGAAACAAAATCTATCCAAGGTTTTTGGATGAGTAATGAAATTACAAATCAAGAATTTCGCATGTTCTACGAAGATATCAAAGCTAATCCTGATTCGATGTTTATATGGTTTGATATTAAAGAAAAAGACAAAAACGGAAATTATAAAACAGACAGTATCAGATATTCCGAAATTCTTGATGAACTAATTGATGTAACAGTCTGGAAACATATTCCGGAATATGAAAATTATTTTACAGATAAAGCCTTTGATAAATATCCTGTAACCGGTATAAATTATAAATCTGCTATGTATTATTGCTGGTGGATAAGTAAAAAGGAAAACGAAAAGAACAAAGACAAGAAATATTTGGTCGAATACAGATTACCGTTGGAAATTGAATGGGTTTATGCTGCATACTCAGGAACAGATGAACAAAACAATGCACAAAATCCCGGAGTAATACTTAATAAAGCAAAATCGGGAAAAGCGAACGAGTATGGACTTTACAATATGTATGGTAATGCTAATGAATTTGTTTTAAGTAGTGATTACAAAACAGTAAAAATTATAGTTAATTCGGATAAAAATACAAATCCTGGAGAAATGTCAAAAACAGTTGACAAAAACTATAGTGATAATCTGACAGGATTTAGAATTGTACGGACATTTCTGGGAAATCTGAATTAGGTTATTCACTTAATCAATAAGTCTCAACAAATTCTGATATTAATTTGTAGAGTTTAGGAAAATTATCAAGAGAAATAGTATTGTTATTGTCTTCTGGAGTGTGATAAATTGCAAATCCATCTCCTTTCATCATAAAGAATATTGCAGGGATATTCTTTTCGGCAAACGAAAAATGGTCACTGTTACCGGCAAGTTCGCCCAAATCCAATTTTGTAAAATATGAATTTTTGCTATTGATATTATTAAACAAATCAAGACCTCTCTCCCCCGATTCACTGATTTCGACATAGATATCTTGTGAATTATCGGCAACCATATCGCAATTTATTACATACTTGATATTTTTCAATGGTAACAAAGGATTTTCGACATAATTATAGGCCCCTCGAAGACCTGTCTCCTCTCCTGCTGTTGCAATAAATAACATCGAGCAATCCGGTTGGTTTTCAGCTTTTGCATAATGCTCTGCAAGAGCTATCAGCATTGCAACTCCACTGGCATTATCATTGGCTCCCGGGAAGAAAACCTTTTTGCCTAACACTCCAATATGATCAAAATGCGCAGTAAATACAAAGAGTGAATCCTTTTGAGTTTTTCCTTCAATATATCCAATCACATTCGAAGTTTTATGTTCATCTATCATTTTATTTTCTATGTTTAACTTCACAGTTTTTGCATCACGCGGAAAATCAGGGCTAACCCAAATCTCTGCACATTTTACTGTAAAAGAGCTATAAGCTTTATAGAATTTCAATGGAGTATCCCAAATCATTATAAAACCGGGGCGATCAGATTTGTAAAACTTACCCAATTCTTTTGCATTATGGTGGAAAAACATAAAATCAATAACAATCAAACTGTTTTTATTTTCAGGTTTTTCCAAATCTGACAAAACCATTTCAATATTAAAATCAGTTGTATCAACATAATACAAATCGTATTCTCCTTTTATTCCGGATGAATACTCCCGCATTACAAAGTCTTTTCCGGCTTGTAAAGCTTCACCATCAACAGACATCAGTACTTTGCCATGAAAAGTATTTACAGGAAAAGAAAACTCCTGAAAATAGCTATCTAAAACCGGCTTTAATCCAATATTTTCATATTGCTTTTTGATATATGACGCTGCTTTTATATCACCATCTTTATAATATCCCCTGCCGTGATATTTTTTTTGAGATAGCTCATATATTACATTATAACACAATTCACTGTCCTGAGCATAAGTTCCCAACCAAGCCAGGATAAAAAGCAAAATAAAAATGTTTTTCATATTTGGTATTTTTGTTTTACCAAAGATAGAGCATGGATTTAAATGTAAATGTTAACTAAGTTATAATGTTTGTTAAAGAAAATAAAAAAGGATTCCGTAGAGCTGATAATTATTTTGTACTTTATTTTATTTATATATTTTTCTCAGCGTCTCTCCGCGGCTTTTCAGCGTTCTCTGCGTTTTGTTTTATTAATTATTTAGGAGGTTTACAACTCTGAGCCCGGAGGGCTCAATATCAGTAACCCCGACTTTTAAGTCGGGGGTTCACAAGCTGGAACAACAGCTTTTGGAATTGTATTTGTCAAATTTGGGGCATTTTGGGAGGACACAAATACAATGACAAAAGCGAATAATAGGTACATCCTAAATAATTACTTATTTTTTTAACTTACCTCTCAACTCCCATCCATTTAACCTCAGAGGGCACAGAGTTCGGATTACAATACTACTAACTTGAAATGCTTATTTTGTCCATGTAATGTTATTTTTACAATATAAGTACCTGGTGCAAAGGATTTAACATTAACAAGAAATTCAGGTGGTGAACATTTAGTTTCAGCTAAAAATAATCCTGTGGCATCAAAAATCTCGACCAATTCGATTTCATATTCCGACTTAATTAAAAACGAGCCGTAACAAGGATTAGGATATAACTCTACAGACAATGCATCTTCGATATCATTTACCTCAGTTAAATAACAATCCGAAAATAAAGGATTGCTATACAATTGGCCATACTGATCAAATGCACAAATCATGTAATTTTCTTCACCAACAAAACCCTGAACTGCATAATTAGCATATATTAGCCCTTCTTGATTTCCCAATCCTTTTATCCATCGCGTTCCTGTATTCCATGAAACATCCCAGTATTTCCTTAATCCTGACAAAGTGGAGACCATTCCTGTATCTTCAACATATAGGCTTACCGGGAAGAATTCTTCAGTTAAATAATCGAATCCGTACAAATCTTCCTCTTCACCCGGTTTTAGTTTATAATCAAATATCGGGTTTTCAACATCGTTGAGAGACCTGATATAAAGCACACTGTCTTCAAATATTTTAACATAAAAAGCTATTTCAGAGTTCTCCATATCAGGAGGGTATTCTGAACTTATTCTAATAATATGATAATTGTCGTCATCAATCTGGGTATTTCCATAAAGCCATAGAAAGTCTTTTTGAACTAATTGATAAGGTGCATAAAACTTTCCTATTGACCATACGGTATTTTCTTCTGCCAGTAATCCAATATTATCCTGAGCTTTTGCAAGGTTAACAAAAATAAAAGTAAAAAATACTATCAGGACAATTCTTCTCACCAGCGATACATTTCTACAAATATAATGAATTTTATTATAAGCGGTTTGTACAAAAATAATTATTTGAATTATTTCAATTTTTAATCATTTTATTTGTATCTTGCATAAAATAGTGAAAAGGAGGCATTAACTTCATATATATTAACCGGGTTATGATAAAACAGTTGTTAATATTGTCGTTATTGGTAATAGGATTTGGCATATCAGATGTTTATGCTCAGAAAGACAGTATTGACATTTATGAACTGGACCTGTCTCAATTGTCCAAATTAAAGATCATTTCTGCAACAAAAGTAAGTCAGGAGTTGAAAGAAGTTCCTGCCACAATTTATATTATTACGGCAAAGCAAATTGAGGATGCAGGGTATTTCACTCTAGAAGAGGCATTGTCTGATCTGCCCGGATTTCAGTTCCGAAATATTCTGGGGCTTAACAGTTATGTTTTTCAGAGAGGTATTCCAAACCAAAATAACCTTACTTTGCTGTTAATTGATGGTGTAATGATAAACGAGCTCAATTCAGGCGGATTTTATGGGGGAGGTCAATACAATTTGTCGAATATCGAAAGAATTGAAGTTATTTACGGGCCATCATCAGTTGCATATGGAACAAATGCTGTTACAGGAATTATTAATATAATTACTAAAAGTGCAAAAAATGCAAGATTTGGAATAAACACCGTCGCCGGTTCATTTAATACATTTTCTTCGGCAGTAAATTATTGTTATGTAAGTAAAAATGAAGATTTTGGCATTTCTGCTGCCGGAATGATAAAAAAGTCAGACAAAGCAGATTTGAAAGGAGAGGCTGGTGATAATAACTGGACAGACCTTATGGAAAATTTTGAAAACGATTACACTTTTGACATTAAAGCAGAATACAAAGATTTTACATTTGGCTCCAATTACATTTATAAACAAACTTCAAACAGCACTATAATAAAATCAATTGGAACTATCTATAAAGATTATGGAACAGAATGGAATATTCAATTTGTAAACAATTATATTAAATACAACAAATCATTTGGCGATAAACTTAATTTCTCGTCGGTTTTGTACAATCGCAATGCAACAGTACTTGCAAACAGTATTTATTATGTAACAGACACTGCCCAGGTAGGTTATTACCGACCTAACAATCTTAGCGGTATAGAGAATATTTTAAGTTTTAAAATGAATGATATTTTCACTCTCAATGGCGGTCTTATTTTTGAATATGAGAAGCTTTCGGAAATTAATTCTTCTTCTTTTAGTGATTCATTAACCATCAAGCCTCCTAAACCCCAAAAACCAAATATCCTTGATAATTATCTTGTTAGTATGTTCTATGAACCTCAACTAAAATTGTTTGAAAAGCTATATATTTCGGGAGGTATAAGATTTGACCAGAGCAGTGTTTATGATCAGATTGTTACGCCAAGAGCAGGCATAATGTACAACTTAAAAAAACATACTTTCAGATTATCATACTCTGAGGCTTACAGGGCACCAAAACCATGGGATTATTCATTTGGATTAGGAAATAGCGATTTGTTGCCTGAAGAGATGCATTCTGTCGAAGGAGCGTATTCTTTTACAACAAAATTCTTTATAGTTGATATTATTGGATATAAAAACAATCTTAAAAACGCTATTACAAAAGAATACTTGCCAACAGGTGACAGATGGACAAACAAAGGAGAAATAAATACTGACGGAGCAGAATTATTCCTGCGTTTCTGCCATAAAAAAATATCATCTTTTGTTAATTACACATACAACTACAGTTACGATGAGATTGGAATTTCCATACCTGAAATAGCAAAGCACAGTGCTAATGCAGGTATAACATATTCTTTTGATAAGCATTTTAAAATTAACCTGAGAGCCAACTATTCGGGCAAAAAAGAAAATCCGAAAGAAATAGAATCAACAAACAGCATTTTTATTGATCCTTACCTGATTTTTCATGGAAGTATTTCGATTGTTGAACTTAACGGTTTTACGGTTCAGTTTTCCATAAAAAACATACTTAATCAAGAATACTATCATACATCAAACAGAATGCCTGACCGGTACAGGCAACCCCAAAGAACCATTTTACTGTCTGTTGGTTATAAATTTAAAAACAATAAATGAAATCTGTAAAATACATAATACTTGTTTTTATATTTCAACTAATATTTACTACATTAAACATAGCACAAAATGTTGATCGAAGCAAAGTTGTAAGTGCCTACATATACAATTTCGCAAAAAATGTTTACTGGCAAAATGAAGAACAAATAAGCGAATTTCATTTTCATATAATAGGTAATGACAAAGAGATTATTAATGAGATGAAAACAATGTCTCAATCAAAAGTCTTAAGGAATAAATCCATTAAAATAACCAATTCAACCGGATTAAATAATACTGACGGGTTACATCTTATCTTTATTACCTATGAGAGTAGGGAGAAATTAAGCGAAATATACAATTCTGTAGAAGGTAAAAATATTCTTATTGTTACAGACAGATGCAGCAATAAAAATGATATAATGATTAACTTCATTGAATCAGAGGATGGATCACTGAAATTTGAAATAAACAAATCAAATATAATCGGACAAAATATAATGATAATGCCTGATATAATATTGCTTGGTGGTACTGAGATAGATGTTACTACCTTATATTATGAAGGTCAACAAAGCTTACATAGTCTGCAACAACAAATTGAAAACCTTGAACAAAGTAATGAGCAACTATACAAAATTCAAAATGAAGTACAGAAAAAATTAGATATTTACCAGGACAGTTTAAAAAACCTAGTAGAAAAAATCTCCCATCAGCAATCAGTTCTTGATAAGCAATTAGCACTTTTAAAACAAAGAGAAAACAAAATCGAGCATCTAAACAAGGAAATACAGAAGAATCAAGATCAATTTGAAGTTTTAAGTAATAAAATTGAAATTCAGGATTCTGAAATAATAAAGAGACAGAAGATACTAAAAAATCAGCAACAAGAGATAGATTTTAAGAAAATCCAAATTGAAGACCAATACCTTACGCTCAAAAATCAGGACATCACCATTAACCGACAGCGGAATCTGTTATATATGTTGATTGTAATTGTAATATTGGTAATTGCATTAATATTTGCAATATATAAAAGTTATCGTAACAAACAAAAAATGAATCGGGAGCTTGAAATCAAAGTACAAGAAAGAACAAACGAATTAAGAATTCTAAATGCTGAACTCGAAGAACGTGTTGCGCAGCGAACAGCTCAATTGGTAGCAATAAATAAAGAATTGGAATCTTTTAGCTATTCTATATCACATGACTTACGTGCACCTTTAAGAGCTATTTACGGATTTTCACAAATTTTGTCAACACGTCACAAAGAATCATTAAACACCGAAGGGAAGCAATATATTGATTATGTGGTTGCTGCAAGTGTTAGAATGGAACAACTAATAAATGATTTGTTGAATTTTTCAAGATTGGGGAGAAAATCAATAGAATTGCATCCTGTTGATTTAAATGAGATTTTATACGAAATGCAGATGGAGTTTAAACAACAGGTAGAAGATATCAAAGCTGAGTTATATATTGCAAAAAATTTACCTGTGATTAATGGCGACAAATCGCTTTGCAGACAAATATTCTTAAACCTGATTGGAAATGCTATCACATACAGGCGACCAGAGATACAATTGGTAATAAAAATAACTTACGAGGAAACAAATAAGCATCACATAATAAAGGTTTCAGATAATGGAATCGGCATAAAGAAAGAATACTGGGAGAAAATATTCAACATTTTTCAGCGTTTACATAGCGAAGAAGAATATCCCGGGACTGGTATTGGTTTAGCAACAGTAAAAAAATCAATAGGATTATTAAACGGAGAAATAGATATAGAATCAATTTTCGGAGAAGGAAGCACCTTTATTATAAAATTTAATAATAAATAATATATGGAAACCATTGCTCAAATTTTGTTGGTAGAAGATAATCAAATGGATGTCATTCTTACCTTGGATGCATTTCGAGAAGCAAAACTTCAAAATAAAATTAATGTAGCACGAAATGGACAAGAAGCCCTGGATTATTTATTTGGTGAAGGAAAATACGCCAATCGTGATGAGTTTCCCATACCGACATTAATATTGCTGGATCTAAAAATGCCGGGTATTGATGGATTCGAAGTATTGAGCCGTATAAAATCAACGGAGGGACTTAAAAGAATACCTGTTGTGATATTAACATCCTCAAAAGATGAAGGCGACAGAGCTTTAAGTTATGACATTGGAGCGAATAGTTATCTGATTAAACCTGTATCTTTTGAAGGTTTTATTGATGTAGTTAGAAAAATTGATGATTACTGGTTTAGTTTGAATATAAATGCTCCAGAGAAGTAAATTATTAGTGATAAACTTTAACGAAAGAAAAAAAACATACCATGAAAAAAACGATAAATATTTTACACATTGACGATAGTTTTCTTGACCGTAGTCTGGTTAAAGATGTTTTGCATCAGGAATCGTCTGAATTTGTATTATTTGAAGCTGACACAAGAGAAAAATTCGAATCGCTGATATCGGAACAAGAATTTGACGTAGTTTTGAGTGATTTCAATATTCTTGGCTTCGATGGTTTACAGGTTTTAGAAATTGTTAGAAAAATTAATCCGGAATTACCGGTGATAATTGTTACCGGTACAGGCTCAGAAGAAGTTGCTATTAAAGCAATGAAAATGGGTGCTGCTGATTATGTTATTAAATCGGTGAAACACATTAGAAGCTTGCCCCATGTAATAAAAAGTGTATTAGAACACAAACAAAAAGAAATAGAACTAAATAGAACGCAAAATGCTCTTTTAAAAAGCGAAGCCCTGTTCCGTACAGCTTTTGAAAATGCAACTATTGGCGTTTGTATGGTTGATGTTAATGGAAATTTCATTAGTGTAAATGAAACACTATGTAAAATTACAGGTTATTCCAAATCAGAACTTGAGAAGTCTAGCTTCATGTCAATAACTCACCCAAGTGATATTGATAAATCAAAGTATTTTCTGAACGAAATTTTAAAAGGTAATATCAATAATACAAATTTTGAAAAAAGATATGTACATAAAAGCGGAAATATTATATGGGCAATTATCTCAACCAGTTTAGTCAAAAATTCTACAAATAATACTGAATATTTCTTTACATTTATTCAGGATATTTCTGAAAAAAAGAAATTTGAAGAAGAATTAATAAAGGCCAAAGAAAAGGCTGAAGAAGCTGATCGTCTTAAGACTGCATTTCTAAATAATATTTCACATGAGATTAGAACTCCGATGAATGCTATAATTGGATTCTCCGAGTTATTGAATGAACCTGATCTTGACAAAGATAAGCACAAAGAATATACAAATACAATAATGCAGAGTAGTGAGCATTTATTATCAATTATTTCTGACATTATAAGTATAGCAACAATCGAAGCCGGACAAGAAAAAATCCATCAGTGTGAGTATAATCTCAACGAAATGCTGGATTTGATGTACGATCAATTTAAAATTAAAGCTGATGAAAAAAATCTGGAATTCAAAATTGCAAAAACATTATCTGACAGAGAAGCTACTATATCAACTGATAAAACCAAGTTAATTCAAATCATTTCAAATTTGATAAATAATTCTTTAAAATTTACAGATATTGGATTTATTGAAGTCAGCTATGTACTAGAAGACACCCAATTAGTTTTCACGGTAAAAGACAGTGGAATAGGTATACCTAAAAATATGCATGATGAAGTATTCAAACGATTCCGACAAATAGAATATTCTTCAGATCGTCAACATGGAGGTTCGGGTTTAGGTTTAGCTATTTCAAGGGCTTACATCGAACTTTTAGGAGGTAAAATTTGGCTAAATTCAGAACCGAATGTGGGAACATCATTCTTTTTCACCATTCCATACAAAGTTAAACCCCAGCCAAAGCTTACCACTTCTTCAAAAAAATCTGAAGACCCTATGGATATCAATAAGAACATTAAAAATATACTTATTGCAGAAGATGATGATTCAAATTTCCTATTAATAAAAACATTTCTTAGTGATAATAATATAAATATAATCAGAGTTAAAACAGGTGTAGAGGCCGTAGAAATTTGCAAAAACAAAACTGATATAGATTTGATTCTTATGGATATCAAAATGCCTAAAGAAAATGGCTTGGAAGCAATAAAAAAAATCAGAAAGTTCAACACACAAATTCCAATAATTATAGAAAGTGCTTACTATGATGATTCAAATAGAGAAGAAGCATTTGCGGCAGGTTGCAACGATTTTATTACAAAACCCATTAAAAAACATAACCTTATTGCGGTGATTAATAAATTGTTCGATTAAGGATATTCAATTTCTTTTGCTATCTTTAAAGCCAAATAATACTAATATGCAAAAAGCTATTTTATTAATTTGCTTACAGTTGATAGTTATAGTAAGTATTTCACAGACTATTAAACGCATATCCTCATACGATAATAATTATAATAACAATAGTGGTATTTTTGGCATTACAGATCATGGTGTTTATGAATACAGTTGGTATTATCAGCAGTGGTTACAATTGCCCGACAACGGATTAACTTTTCACGACGAACAAGCTCAACTTGATGAAATATCAGCCTTTGATGCCAATTCATTAAATCCAAGTGGTGTGTATGTTATTTCAGATACAGCCGTTTTCGTCTATAATTATTATGCAGAACTGTGGTATCCACTTTATAATACCGGACTTTGTAGAATAGATGGTAAAGTACAATTATCCGATTTAAGTGCTCATTTTGATATTGACGATGATTACAAACGAATTTATGTAAAAAGTTGTGATCATATATATTATTACAATTGGTATCTGCAAAATTGGTCACAATTACCAAATACAGGCTTGAATGAAAAACAAATATTTAATTCACCTGAAATAGATTTCTCAGTTTTTCCTAATCCTATTATAAGTAATTCATCTCTAAACTTTACCCTACCTGACAATTATTGTGGTGAATTAAGAATTGCTATTTTCAACGATAAAGGGGTGTTTATCAAAGAAATAATCAATAATTATTACGGAGGAGGCTTTTATCAAATTGATATTTGTGAACATAACCTGACTTCTGGTATATATTTCTATCAAATATCAGGATTAGGATTTACTCAAGCAAAAAAAATCATTAAACTTTAAATTATCAATATGAACAAATTGCTAATTGCTATTATAAGTTTTTTACTTATTTCAAACTTAGTATTCAGTCAAGAAATCGAGGCATACTCTGTATTTAATTCTAAAGGAAAGCTCGTAAGTACAAAAACAATGTTAAAAGATCTCGAAAATGCTGATATAATCTTATTTGGAGAGTTTCACAATAATCCAATATCGCATTGGTTTGAATACGAAATAAGTTATTACTTAAGTACTAAACACAAAATAATTTTAGGTGCTGAAATGTTTGAATCTGATAATCAGTATGATTTAACAAGATATATTAGAGGAGAAATTGACAAACCTGCATTTGACAGCCTTGTAAGATTATGGCCTAATTACGAAACAGACTACTCACAGTTGGTGTTGCTTGCAAAAAAGATCGGTTCTGAATTTATTGCAACAAATATACCCCGTAAATATGCTAAAATGGTTCATCAAAATGGGTTTGAAGCACTTGACAGCTTACCTGATGAAGAAAAACGATGGATTGCTTCCTTACCTATTGCTTATGACCCAGAATTAGGTTGTTATAAAAAAATGACAGGTATGATGATGGGACACTCCTCTCCCAACCTACCTAAAGCTCAAGCAATCAAAGATGCAACGATGGCATATTTCATTTTAAAAAATTATCAGGAAGGACATATTTTCATACATTTCAACGGAGCATTTCATTCCGACAATTATGAAGGGATTTTATGGTACCTGAAAAAGCAAAAACCTAAACTTAGATATATTACAATCAGTACTGTTAGCCAAAATTACGTCAACAAGCTATACGATGATAATAAAGGAATTGCTGATTATATAATATGCGTTGATAATAATATGACAACAAGTTATTAGATTATTGCACAAGACTTATCTTTTTGTTCAACATCCTCTTACAGACATAATATAACAGATACGCTATTGCAGAGCCATATATAATTCCGACAATAATGTCAGACGGATAATGCACTCCTAAATAAATTCTTGAATAAGACACAAGACTCGCCCATATAATTACAATTATCGTGTAGAACTTTTTGCGAATAAAAAGCAAAGACAGAAATGCCAGTCCAAAACTGTTTGCAGCATGACCTGAAAAGAAACCGTATTGTCCGCCACGATATGCATTTACTGTATGTACCTGTTCAGATATTTCAGTATTATGTGTTGGTCTGTTGCGTTTAATTGTTTTTTTTAACAAATTGGATCCTTGATCGGTAAAAGCAAAACAAACAATTACAAAAAGCATTGGTATCCAAAACTTCTTTTTAAAGACTTTTACAGCCATGTAAATAAAAAGAACAATAATAGGAATCCATATCCAAAACGATGACAAAAAGAACATCATCTGATCTATCCAAGACGAGTTTAATCCGTTTAAGAATAAAAATATAATTCTATCAATATTTTCTATAAAATCCATCACTGATTTAGTTTCCGCCAAATTAAATCTTTAAGTTTATCAATATTTTTATTTGTCACAGACGAGATAAAAACTGTTTCTATCCCTTTAGGCAAATCAGCCATTATAAGATATTTTAATTCATCATCAATCAGGTCTAATTTAGTAATTGCAAGTATTCTTTGCTTATCAACAAGTTCAGGATTATACAATTTCAATTCATTTAACAGTATTTCAAATTCTTTTTTTATATCCTTCGAGTCTGCAGGAATCATAAATAACAATATTGAATTTCGTTCGATATGCCTAAGGAACCTGTGTCCTAAACCTTTACCTGCTGCAGCGCCTTCGATAATTCCCGGAATATCTGCCATTACAAATGACCTATCTTCTCTATAGGAAACAATTCCCAGGTTTGGGACTAAAGTCGTAAATGGATAATCAGCTATTTCGGGCTTTGCTGCTGAGACTACAGACAATAAAGTTGATTTACCGGCATTTGGAAATCCAACTAAACCCACATCGGCCAGAATTTTCAATTCCAATATCAATGTTGCCTCTATCCCCTGAATTCCGGGTTGTGCATATCTAGGAGCTCTGTTTGTTGAAGACTTGAATTCAGCATTTCCCAGTCCTCCCATTCCACCTTCAAAAATTATAATTTCCTGATTATTTTGAGTTACTTCACATATAAACTCACCTGTTTCAGCATTCTTTGCAATTGTGCCCAAAGGTACCTCAATATAAACGTCTTTACCATTTGATCCCGTTTTTAAAGCACTACTTCCATTTTCGCCATCTTCGGCAAAGACGTGTCTTTTATATTTGAGATGTAATAAAGTCCATTGATTAGTTGTAGCTTTTAGAATTATATGACCTCCTCTGCCACCGTTTCCCCCATCAGGGCCACCTCTTTCGACAAATTTTTCACGATGAAAATGAGATGCTCCGGCTCCACCCGATCCTGAACGACAATATATTTTTACGTAATCAATAAAATTAGATGTTGCCATATTCAAATTTTAATTTATCTTCCAAAATTGACACTACCTCAGTAAAGACTTCATCAATCGGCATATTTCCATTAGCTCTATCATAAACTCCGTTTAATATAAACAATTCGTTAATCGAAACTGATAAGTCATTATATAATGTAAATCTGTGCTTAATAATATTTATATCAGAATCATCCGACCTTTCCGAAACCTTACTTCTTTTCTGAAGTCTTCTGACTAATTCGGATTCAGGAACTTCTAATTCTATAAAACTGTCAACTTCAGAATCAAAATCAGCTAAAATCTTATAAAATTCATTGCATTGAGCTAAAGTTCGTGGAAAACCGTCAAAAACAAAACCTTTCGAATCGGAATTAGCTAAAATTACATTAAGAACCATTTCACATGCCAACTCATCAGGAATAAAATTCCCATCAGATATAAGTTCTTTAGCTAATCTACCAAGCGGAGTATCTGCACTTATTTCATTCCTTAATAAAATCCCTGTAGAAACATGGTAAAGCCCAAGTTCTTTCACCAGCTTCTCGGCCTGAGTAGTTTTTCCACTTCCGGGAGCACCAGATATAACAACAACAATCATTAAGTAAATATTTTTTCAAAAATACAAATTAAAGCCGAATGCACAAGTGCCGATAGTATAAAACAAAAAGAGCGGTAAAATAACCGCTCTTTAGTTTATTATAAGAATATATTATTTAATAATAGTCTTAAATGTGTCATTATCGAAATACTTAAAGAACTCCATATCTTTAGCAGCAAATGCCTTTAAAGAAGGATCTTTTGTACAAGCTGTTCTTAAATTGTTAAATAAAAGTTCAGTGTCATTTTTGCGAGCACCTGCAATAGCTTTAAGATAGTAGTTATATGCATTGTCCTTATCCTGTCCACAGTCAGCAGCACGAACAGCAGCATCATATTCACCGTTTAACAATTTTGCAAGACCAGCATTGAATGAACAATATTCTCCATAAAACTCAGAAGCAGTTTTGTACTTAGCATTTTTAATAGCAATTGCACCTTGACCAATACTAGCTTCAGGAACACCAGTAGCAGATTTAAAGTTAGTTTCAGCTTCTTCAATATTACCTTCGGTAAGATAAACATTACCTAAGTTGTTGAATACAGTTGCATTAGCTTCGAGAGATTTTGCTTTTTCAGCTGCGGTTTTAGCTGCTGGATAATTACCTGCATTGTATTGAACTGCTGATAAGTTGTTAAAACCTCTCCAATCTTTTGGATACAATTCAGTTGTTTTGGTATAAATCTGGATTTTCTTATTATTATCTTCTGTTAATTTACCTAAATACAATAGTTCTTCAACTGAAAGTTTTCCAGGTTCTGAAGCAAAGAGTGCATCTATTTCTTCATCTGTATTACCAATGAGCATAATATTAACCTTAACTTCCGAACGACGTAATAATGGGTGAATTTCTTTTTCTAATTCTTGGAAAGTAGCAGTCATATTACGAATTTCTTCTTCACGTTTGTTTGGATCTGTATTCATGTTTACAACACGGATAATCATATCCTTATCAGCAAGATTTGATTCAGAAACTGCTTTCTTGAAACCTTCCCAGTCTTCTTCAGTTATTAAATATTTAAAAAAACTTTCATTTTTGAATTCATCTATTTTTTTAAATTCAGATTTAACGTATTTATCAATAGTTTTTCCACGGTCACCGGAAACCTGAGTATTTCTATCAATTGTTCCTTCAGGAGAAGCATAAGAAGTTAGTTCTATACTTACAAAGTTTTTTCTTTCATCCTTTGCAACTTCGTTGATAAAATCCTTTAAAGCAACCATTTCTGCTCTTTTGATTTCAGCCGGTTTCAAATCTGCACGATTTTTATCATAATTAATTTGACCTATTTTACTGTCCGGATGATCTTTTACAAATTTATCTTTTGCAGTAGAACTCTGTCCAACAAATTTAACTAGTTCAGGGGTTGCAACAATACCTTCAGCAATAACTTCAGGATCAAATTCGCCTGTTTTTGAGCCTTTGGTAGCGACAATTCTCAATTCGAGAGTTGATCTTCTCATTGCAGGTATATATTCGAAAGATTCATTATATGAAAATCCTCCGCCTGCTTTGTACTCGATAACTTTTGCGTTACCTTTAATTTTTTCTCCTTCAACATAAATAGGAGTCAAAGCTTTTTCGCCACCTTCCCATACTAAAGTTGGGGTAATAGTAGCAGTAACTTTTTTGTTGAAGTATTTTTCCGGAAAATTACCTTTAATACTAACAGCTACCTTTCCTCCGTGAACTTCAAGGATTTCGGGATTTACTGAATAATTAATATCATCAGCATTTTCAATCATCTTTTTCAAACCGTTACAACTACTGAACATCATCACTGTAATAGCTGCAAGAACGAAAATTAAGGTCTTTTTCATAATTTACTCTTTTTTATTATTTAACATTTAAATTAATTCTAGTGAATTTTACTATGCAAAAATAATAATGATTTTGATATAAAAAAAAGAAAAACATCTGTTTTTATAATTTAAAAAACAATTCTGTTAATTCCTTCTTTATAATTTCCATCAAATATAGTATTTACAAGCATTTTATAATCACGCTTATTGTTAACAAAATCAATAGTATTTGTATCAATTATGAGAATTTTTAGGCTGTTTTGCTGTTTAAAGAAGTTAAAATATCCATTTTCTATACTTTTCAGGTATTCAAAACTAATATCTTGTTCATATTCGCGACCTCTTAACTTTATATTACTAATGAGATTGTCAACAGACTTATGTAAATAAACATAAAGATCGGGTTTTGGCAACGAACTGTAAATTATATCGAACAACTGTCTGTACAATTTATATTCATCCTCCTGCAAGGTTGAAGAAGAAAAAATCAAAGATTTCATAAAGAAATAATCTGATACTATCAGTTCGCTAAACAAGTCAAAACTTTCAAGATTTTTTTTCAATTGATTATATCTGTCAGCTAAAAAGGATAACTCTAACGGGAAAGAATATCTTTCGGGGTTTTTGTAAAACTTTGGCAAAAAAGGATTATCGGCAAATTGCTCGAGTATAAGTTTCGCATTTCTTTCAGATGCTATTTTGTTACACAAAGAAGTCTTACCTGCACCAATATTGCCTTCTATTACCAAATACCTTAAATCCATACATTCAAAATAAATATTTAATTACGAAGTATTTTCAAAATTTTATTAAATTTTATTAACCAAAAAGGGAATCACATTTTTATGTAAAAATATATCTCCTTAAAATAGAAACCGGAATATTGGGTTATCACTTTTGTATCTGTTTCAGCTACTTAAATTTATAACTTTAAGCAAAAACCTAATACATCTTCAACTCATTTTTTATCAAAATATAATTCCACATTAAAATTATTACTAAATTTGTAAGGGTTTTATAGCTGAAGTTGAGAATAATTTTTTAAAATATATAAAAACAAGATAAATGACAACTTTTGTTAAATACTTAATAATATTGTTATGCAATATCTTAATCAATAATGCTGCAATATATGGACAATTACAAGTTTTCGAAAAGACTTATGGCACAGAAGGAAAAGCTGAATTTGCTTACGAAGTGATTGAAACACCCGACAATGGGTATATTATGATTGGAATTTCAATGAATAATCCCAATCCCACCAATTCTCTTGACGGCAAGATAAAGCGAGTAGATATAAACGGAAATCTAATTTGGGAACAAACATATACTGGTATGAATGGAACAAACGATTTCTTCAGTTCTATTATTCCAAAGGGCATTAATTATTTAGTCGCAGGTAGTCGTTTCATATATTCACCACTACCTCCCTGGTATTTAAAAAAACAATTTTGGTTAATAGAGATAGATGAAACCGGATCATTAATTCAACAAAAGAACTTTGGTGGTAATGATGATGAAGCTGCTGAAAAAATAATTTGTACTGAAGATGGCGGTTATTTAATGCTGGGATTTACCAAAACTTTTGGGACACAACTTGGAGGTCAAGATGTATGGTTGCTTAAGCTAAATAATGAGCTTGATTCTGTGTGGTCGGTGACTTACGATTTTGGTGGTGAGGATAATGGAGTGGATATTTTACCAATAAATGACAAATATATTATTTTGGTAAACAGTTGTGTGGAAGATTGTAATACAGTTGCAGGTAACTTGGGATTTTATAAGTCAGATTCATATTACCTGCTAATTGATAATATGGGAAATTTAGAAGCAACTTATAGTATCAGTCCCGGATTAAAAAATAATTTAAAAACTATTAAATCTACAATTGACGGTGGGGCTGTTATTATTGGCGCAACTGATGCAGTTGCTCAGAATTATTGTCCCGATCTTTGGGTAATTAAACTTGACGAGAACCTTGATACCATTTGGACAAAAATTTATGGAAATCCAAATGCCTATGATGGTGGCAGAGGGATTTTTCAACAAGATGACGGTAATTATTTCGTTGGAGGATATAGCCAATCATTTGTAATACCCGAAGTTAGAGATTTTGATTGCCCCTGGGTTATGAAGCTAGATTATAATGGTGACAGCATTTGGTCATTTATCTCGGGAACAGTGAACAATGACGGCATTATGAATATCATTCAAACATCTGACGGGTCAATAGTTGCAACCGGATATTATGAACTGGATTCAAAACCTGAGTCTTTGTTTGACCTTGATTTAGGTCCCGGCAAGTTTTATCTGCTTAAGTTAACTGATATAACAGATATAAGCAGTTTAGAATTAAATAATAGATTTGTTCTCTATCCCAATCCAGTAAATGAAATAGTTTACATTAAAACGGATGAAGATAAATTTGAATTAGAATTAGTTGATATTCTTGGGCAAATATTAAAGAGTGAAAAAGATATTAAAACTATATATATAGGAGACCTAGCTCCAGGAACATATATTATTAGGATTAAATGGAATAATAACCTCGTTCAGAAAAAAGTCCTTGTTTATTAAATAATAAAATTACATTTCATTATGATTTATTTAGCTTATTTTTAAGCTAAACATTCCTCTTTTTTATCATAATTTGAAATCATTGCAATATAAATTGATTATAGAATTAAACTATTAATATCAAACCTAGTCAAAACTACTATTTTTGTATTATTAAATTTATGATAAAAATCCAAATATATTTCGTCTTCCTAATCTCATTAATTTTATTTACACTGTTTTATCAAACTTCATCAGGTCAGGAAAACAGACATTATTCAATATCAGGAGTTTTAATGGACTCTACAAGTTCACAACCTATCGAATTTGCTTCAGTAGCTATATACAAAATGCCTGACACATTATTAATAACAGGGACAATTACAAATGCAAAAGGAGAATTTGTCTTAAACAAATTAGAGTCCGGTAAGTATGTACTAATATCAAGCTTTGTGGGATATCAAGCTAAAACAAAGAATGTAATAATTAATAATGCTTCTGTTAATCTTGCAGAACCGGTTTATTTGACAAATTCCTTATTACTTCTAAATGAAGTACAAATTACAGCTATAAGTGATGATAAGCAAATCACAATAGAAAAAATAAAAATTGATGTTGCCCAAAGCATTTCTTCAGTAACAGGTAATGTAACGGAGGTACTAAAAAGCCTTTCGTTTATAAGTATTGACATGGACGAAAATATTTATCTACGTGGGAACAAAAACATCCTTGTCTTAATTGATGGTATTCCAACAACAATTTCAACTTTAAATTCGTTACCTGCATCAAGTGTTGATAATATCGAAGTTATAACAAATCCGGATGCAAAATATGATGCCGAAGGAACCGGAGGAATTATTAATATAATCACAAAAAGACAAAATCTCTCCGGGCTTAGTTGTGCTACATCCTTAAATTATGGCTTCAATAGTAAAACTAATGGAGGATTAAGTTTTAATTATTCAAAAGGCATTTGGAATTTAGGTTTCAATTACAATGGCAAATATGAAAAAAACGATATACAAAGCAATTTAACGCGACAATTATATACTCAGAATATTATTTTAGAACAAGACGTTCAGTCAACACAAATTAATCCGACCCATAATGCAGCATTGCTAATTTCTGCAAAACCTAGTAAAAAAGATGTTATATCTCTCAACACCAAAATCATTACTCCTAAATTGAATAATATCCAGATTATTACAGGCAGACAAATTAATGATACAATACCTGACTTTTTCTTTAATAGAGAAAATAATATAGTCTTTTCCAGGAAGACTATCGAAAGTAGTCTTTCTTATAAGAAAATACTCGAAAGGTATAAAAGTGAATTTTCTTTTAATGCTTCTTTTTCCAGAACAAAAGGTTCGAGACCTGCTGAATACTATATTGAGCATGAACTATTGCAAAAATCATTAGGTGGAGGTGCTCCAACTAATATGACTTTTCAGGCTGATTATTTCAAATCAATATTTAGTGGTGGCAAAATTGAATATGGTATAAAAGGATTCTCAAGATGGAACAGTTTTAACTATGAGTTTTATGATTTGGATACAATTTTAAACAAATGGAATTTAAATACATTATTTAGCAACGATTTGGAGCATCATGAATACATCTATTCATCTTATCTGATGTATTCAGACAGTTTATTTAAAACAATATATTTTAAGGTTGGTTCTCGCATAGAATATAATACATCAGAATTAATTCAAAAATCAATTAATGACAGAGTTTACAAAGAATATTTATTACCTTTTCCTTATTTGCTGATTAAACATGATTTAAATGAACATAACAGTATTGCACTAAGTATAAACAGAAGGATTACTCGTCCCAGTTATCCACAATTAAATCCTTTCATCAATGTAATTGACCAAATGACTTATGAAACAGGGAATAAAGAACTACAACCGGAAATTATTGATAAAATTGAATTGAATTACTCATTATTTTTGAAGAAATTTGTGTTTAAATCCAACATTTATTGTAGTAAGACAAAAGATTATATCGCACAAGTATCAATATTCTCCGAGCCTGACAAATTGATAATTACATATATAAATGTTGACAAACAAAGTAAATCCGGTGGAGATTTTGATTTAACTTATAAATTCAACAAGTACTTTTCTATAAATTCGGGATTTTCTATTTTCTACTTAAAAACAATTGATCAATACAATGAATTAGAATTAAATACTAACAACCTTGCATGGACAGGCAATTTAAAAGCAATAGTAAAACCCGATAAAAACACCGAATTTCAGATATTGTTGAATTATAATTCTCCAATCGAGTTGCCACAGTTTAATTTATGCGAAATATATTATGCAGATATCGCAGTTAAAAGAACATTTTTTAACAATAGATTTTCAGTCAGTCTAAGCCTTACAGATATTTTCAATACTCGTAATTGGGAAATACAGTCAGATAATATAATTTATAAACTCAACAATTACAGCAAAAAAGAATCACGTATATTTTGGATAGGGCTAACATATAATTTCAACTCGTATCAACAAAATAAAACACAAAAAAATGTGGAAAACGATACTGATTCCGGAATTATTAAACTTGGACAGTGATTCATATAAATGCTAGGCTAGGAAATATGCTATAACCTGTTAATTATTAATCTATCATAAATTCAATTAACATTTGTGGATTTTTATTTAAATTTTAATCTAGAGCGACTATTATGTTTTATTTTTGTATAGAGATGAGCAATTTTTTTCTCTGCAAATTAATAATGCATATCTTTATTCTTTATTAACGAATAAAATATTTTTGTAAAAGTTAGTTATTTTGAAAAGTATAACCACAAATAAATTCAATAATTTAAAAACTATGAACATAATACTATTTTTCGCACTCATAAGTTTGTTTTCTTGCCATTCTCCACAGACATCAAAGATTTCTCCAAACAATGAAATATTAACCGACACAGTAGAATGCAGCAATTTGTATCCATTTCAGGGGTATTACATTGATCTGGATAATAACAATGCATTATTAATTGATGGAATTCCTTCTACAAACTTTAAGAATTGTTCAAAATATGCTCATAGGTTTAAAAGCATTATTGCCGATTCTGTTTATTTAAACGGAAGAATTTTTAAAATTGAAAAAAATAAAAACAAAGGAATATATAATCTCAATATTTTTGATGGGACAAAACTCATTAATACAATAAAATTACCTGTAGAAAACCCACTGCCCGAAGTTCATGAGTATTATATTTATATTCTCCCGTATAAAAATGATGTTATTATGTTTATGGAAGATATGTACACTACTCATTATATAATTTGCAAATACAATGCAGACGGCAAGGAGCTAATGCGTACAGAAATTGAGCATACCTATATAACCCACCCTGATCCTGAGACAAATTATTATCACCGTTATCTTTATTTTATTGATTTAACAGCCTCGCAGATGATTTTCACTTCACATATTGCATTTGCTGATAAGTTTAAAACAATAGTTTTATCTATGGATAATTTTAGGCTTAATGGACAAATTTCAGGCTGACAAGTAGTTGAGTATTAGTAATAACAATACCTTTGAGCATTTGAAAGCTATGAATAAAAAATTTGCTATTACTGTGGTTCTAAAAGGACGAAAAAAGACGGAATAAGAA
>JAKQEK010000016.1 GCA_029558535.1 Bacteroidota bacterium
CAAAGACAAATTGTAAACCTTGAAAAACGACTTGAAAAACTAAAAAATATTGCTTGAAAATTAATTAGTTATATAATAGAAAAAAAGTTTGATATAAATAAATGAAGCGAATTTTGTTAGCTGCTGACCAGCTATTATTTAATTGAAATATTTTTCTAGAACTGCCTTAGTGCGGCAAAAACATATGTTTTAATTTGTATATTGCAGATATTCAAGCACTTAAGGTTGTGCTAAAATTCGAAGGGACAAGTCGGGAAAATATTTATCAAGTTTACCTAAAATAAATAGGCTTAATAATCTTTACCAATTATTTAAAACAGCATCAAGAACTTTTTTGTTGAGCGAAAGCTTGTTATAGTCGAGGTCTTCAATACTCTCAAATTCTATATATGTTTTATCTTCATATTCTATCAGAATTACTGTTCCCGGTATCAAATATCTGAAATCTTCGAAACACCAGTTATACTTAATATCTTCGGTAAACCAAACAGTATATTTACGTTGTCCTTCAGTAACAAAAGCTTTTTTGCAATTATAAGCTTTGATTTGCCTGGTTTCATCAGTATAGATTATTTCAGGAGGATTAAATTCTGTGCTAATTCCTTGTGATTCAAGATATTCATACCACGCAATAGTTTTTTCGGATAGCTTAGGCTTTTTATCCGGTGTAATTTTTGTCCATTTTTTATCGCTTGTTTTATCAATTTTTACACTGTCTGATTCTACATAATATGTTATATTAATGCTTTTATTTGATTTTTTCTTTTTATCAAATAGCTCAACATCATAAAATAAGTATTTGTACTCGTTAAGACTGTCATTTGTAAATTCTGCAACGCTACGTTTATCTTGGTAAAAAATTGCTTTCTTTTCATTAAAAATAATTAAATTGTGTATCCCTTTTTCGCATTTATAAATGGCATCAGGTGTTTTGCCCTCATGTCCTTTCATCGAAACATAATAAATATCGCCAATGTATTTTATATGTTTGTTTTGAGAGAATAATGAAATCGAAAAAAATGTAATGAATGTTAAAAAAGCAAGGGTTTTGTTAAAAGTTTTCATTTTAAATTTAAGTTTAAAAACTAAAAATAATAAAATTTGGTTTAAAACTAAGCAATTTAGTTTATTTTGTACTATTTTAATGGAGTCTAATATTAAAAACTATTACAATGGAAAAAATATTTTATTTAATATTTATACTACCGCTGTTTTATTGTGGAACATGCAACCACGAAAAAGTCAATGGCAAGATTGAAGCTTCATCATTAGAGGTAGAAGTGGGGGATACAGTATTTCTCGAAGCTGTAATAATTGATAAAGATAAAGTCTTGAAAAAAATAATGTGGGAAGCAGATCCGGTTGAAAACAATGTATTAATTAGTCTTGTTGTGGATAATAATGATTCAACGGAATATAAAGCCTTTTTTATTTCAAATGAATCGGGCAAATATAGGGTTATCCTATCTTGTTTTTATAAACAAACCAATCCTACATATATTGATGAAGTTGATATCATTGTAAAATAGTGTGTTAGAATTGAAATGTTAATTTATCAGCGATTTGCATATGTTAAATTTCAAGTTTGAGTTTCTCCGATTGTTTTGTATCTTTGTTTTCTGTGTAAGAATGTTTAAACAACTTATATGACTCTTAATATAATAATAATAATATGTGTCTTGCTGTTGTTGGCTTATATTTTTGATTTGACTGCTACGAAAACAAGAATCCCATCGGTTATTTTATTGTTGTTTTTGGGTTGGTCGGTTAAGTTATTATCGAAACAGTTGAACTTTTATATTCCGGATTTAGAAGTTTTTTTACAGATATTTGGAGTATTGGGCTTGATATTAATAGTTTTAGAGGGTGCTTTGGAAATTGAATTTGACCGATCGAAATTCCAACTGATAAAAAAAACCAGTCTTATTTCATTTATTTCTTTGATTGCTTTAAGCATTTGCATTGCAATTGTGTTTCAATTCTTTCAATCCGGAAATTTTCGGGATGGATTAATTAATGCGCTACCTTTTTGTGTAATTAGTAGTGCTATTGCTATACCTAGTGTAAAGCATCTATCAAAATACAGGAATGAATTTATTATTTATGAGAGTAGTTTGTCGGATATAATAGGAGTAATCCTGTTCAATTTTTTAATGTATAATTCCATTGTAGATTTTTTATCTGTTGCGGAATTTACATTACAATTAGCTATTTTGGCAATCATTTCTTTTGTTGCAACAATTGTGTTATCTGTATTAATGAGTAAAATTGAACATAGGGTAAAATTTGCTCCAATTATTATTTTGTTAATTTTGATTTATGCTCTCTCAGAAATTTTGCACTTGCCTGCATTGGTTTTTATTTTGGTTTTTGGATTGTTTATCGGGAATATTAATAGATTACAACAATTCAGGTATATTGAGAAGTTGAAACCTGATATTATTGACAAGGAAGTAACTAAATTTTATGAGCTTATCAAAGAAACGGGTTTTATTATTAGAGCCATCTTCTTCCTTATATTTGGATTTATTATTGAAACTTCAGAGCTATTTAATGTTTCTACTTTTTTACTTTCTTCAATCATTGTGGCATTAGTATTTATTTTTAGAATTGCGATATTAAAATTATTTAAAATAAAATTATTCCCTCTCGTTTTTATTTCTCCGAGAGGTTTGTTAACTATACTTTTGTTCCTTATAATTCCATCGGAGATGCAAATTGGTATTGTTAATAAATCTGTTGTATTACAAGTTATCGTTATATCTACTATTGTAATGATGATAGGTATAATGCTTACTAAAAGAGATGTGTCAAACCTAGTTGATAGGGATAACAATGCAAGTGATGATTTTAGTTCAACTGAAGAGATTAAAGAAAATTAAGGATTTAATATAAAATATGTGGATGAAATAGTAATAGGTAATTATCAAATTTAACTTATCCGGATGAGAAACTTGTTTTTTTTAATGTTGCTGGTTTTTACGCTAAGTTCCTGCATAAAGCGGGTTCCTGTTGTAAAAGAAACTCAACTGGATATAGATTACAAACATAAAAAAGAAATTCTTGAAAAATATAATTGTGATTATTTTAAAAAGCTCGAATCTGCAGGTTTTGATTCTGTGAAGAATTACTATTTGAAATACCTTTTTACATATATGCCCTTATCTGATTTTGCAGATTACGATTTCGAATTTTATGCAAGACAAGTTGATTATGCTATTGTTACAAAAACGACTTATAGTTGGACAGCAGATCTTCCGGAGGAAATATTTTTGCATTATGTATTACCTTTGCGTGTAGGAAACGAAAATCTGGATACATCAAGAATAGTGTTTTATAAGGACTTGAGAAACAGGCTAATACCATTGAATTTGTGGATGGAAGAAGCTGCCTTAGAAGTAAATCACTGGTGCCACGAGAGAGTGACATACCGAGGTACTGATGAAAGAACAATATCGCCACTGGGAGCTGTAAAATCAGGTTTTGGACGATGTGGAGAAGAGTCTGTGTTTGTTGTTGCTGCATTAAGGGCAGCCGGAATTCCGGCAAGGCAGGTTTATACACCACGTTGGGCTCATACTGACGATAATCATGCATGGGTCGAAGTCTGGGTTGATGGAAAATGGAAATTCATGGGAGCCTGTGAACCCGCACCGGTTTTTAACACAGGTTGGTTCGCAGGTCCGGCAACAAGAGCAATGCTCGTTCATACAAAAGAGTTCGGCAGAAATAACTATATTGATGATATTGTATTACAGCAAACAGAAAACTTTTCGTGTAAAAACACCCTTGAAACATACGCTCCGGTAAAAAAAATATTTGTTTTCGTAGTAAACGAGTTTAACAGGCCTGTGTCCGGAGCAGAAGTGCATTTTCAAATTTACAATTATGCGGAAATGTATTCACTTCACTCATGCATTACAAATTTCAGCGGGATGGCAGTTTTTCAAACAGGCTTTGGCTCGGTTGATGTGACCGTATGTAAAGGTGGTAAATCTTCAATGATATCTGTAAACCCTGATCAGAAGGGTAAAATTATTGTCAAACTGGGAAAAACCAATACTTATCCACCTATAGAAAATCTATATATACCACCTGATGAAGGAAGGGTTACTACAGTAAGTTCTTGGGAACTGGAAGATAATGCAATAAGACTGGAAGAGGAAAATAACATAAGAAAAATCAGGGAAGAAGATTTTTATGATGAATCCAGAGCTAAAGACTTTATTAAGGTTTTTGGTTACCCTGTGGAGGCAAAACAATTTTTAATAAATAGCAGAGGGAATTATGAAGCAATAGAAGGATTTTTGATAAGTTGTGCGAATAAAAATTTAAAGGCTGAGGCATTGGCATTGTTGTCATTGATTTCGGAAAAAGATTTGAGAGATATCGAAGCAGATATATTGACTGAACACCTTATTTATGCACTAAAATTCAAAGATGTAAGTCTGGATCGAAATATTTTTAATAATTATGTTTTATGTCCTCGCATTTCTAATGAAATATTAAAACCATATAGAGAATTAATTCTCAATAGTATAGACAGTTTGCAGTTAAATACTTTTAGAGAAGATCCATCAAAAATTAAGAATAATGTTTTGTCAGAAATAAAAACAAATCATTCATTTGGTTTTTTCTCAATGTCGGCAAAAGAACTTAATGCTTATAATGTTCCTATTTCGCCTGCCGGTGTTCAAAAATTAAAGTTTTGTGATGATCAATCCCTAATGATTTATTATGTTGCTTTTTGTAGAAGTTTGGGAATTCCGGCACGTATTGACAAGGCTTCCGAAACAGTTCAATATTATCATAATGATAAATGGTATGATGTTGTTTTGTCAAATAATCTGAAAAGAGGAGAGTTAAAAAGATCAAAATTGTTTTTAAGCTATTCAGGTTCGGGTCGCGAAGTAAAATATAGGATACACTTTTCTATTGCAAGGCTTGACAATGGATTTTTTAAAACTGTTGATTTAGGATGGGAAGTTCCATTATCGGATTTTGAAGATGGAATTGATCTGCCAATAGGTCAGTATATGTTGCTGACAGCAGTCAGGAACAATGATGGAAGTGTTTTAATTAAAAGAAAGTACTTTGAGTTAAAAGAAAATGTGAGTTTGAAATTAAAACTGAATTTGCCTGTTATAGATTATGTGGAAGAAGTAATCGGAAATTTTAGCCATATCAATATAAAGGATAAGAAAAACTCAAAAATAAATTCTTCAAAAATTACAGCTAAAAACAAATATACTGCATTTTGCTGGATTGAACCGGGTAAAGAACCATCAAATCATATTGTGAAAGATATTAATTCAGTAAAATCGGAACTTGAGAGTAATGGAATCACTGTTGTTTATATGGTTAAAAAGAAGAACTTTAATCCATCTGATTATGCGTATCCCGAAGATATGGAGTTTTATTATGATTTTGACTTGCAATTACTATATTCAAATCTTACTCCCGAATCTATTGGTCAAGGGCTGGAATTTCCCTGGATTATTATGGTTGATGCTAATGATAGTATTATTTCAATGTCGAGAGGTTATGTTATTTCTGCAGGTGAAAATCTGATCAATCGCGTCAAGGCAAGACGTTAGTGATTATTCGATACAATTATTTTTACAGCTTCTTTTAACCAATAAGTATATTTATCCGGATTGCTGTCAAATTCAACAATTAGGTCTTCCCATGGCATCCATTTATAATCGTCCGCTTCTGTAGGATTAGGAGAGGGGGTTCCATTCCATTTCCCGAAATATATATGATCAATTTCGTTTTCTGTAAGTCCGTTATCAAAGCTAACTTTATAATGAAATGAAAACTTAAAATCAAGATCACAGTCAAAACCCATTTCGTGTATTAATCTTTCGTGTATATAATCTTCAAAAATACAGTTTTCAATTAAGTGAGAACAACAAGTGTTAGTCCAAAGTCCGGGAGAATGATATTTCGATGTAGCTCTTTTTTGTAAAAGTAACTCGCTTTTGTTATTAAAAACAAAAAGTGAAAATGCCCTATGAAGAAGTCCTTGCTTATGAACAATATCCTTTAATTCAAATCCTATGATATTATCCTGCTCGTTTACCAGAGCAATTCTTTTGTTTGGCATACTTTGAAAAATAATTCTTAGGGTAATTATTTCCCTAATAATTTGAACATATTCTTTTTATAATCTTCTACCCCAGGTTGGTCAAACGGGTTAACGCCTAACATATATCCGCTTATTCCACAGGCAATTTCGAAGAAGTACATCATAAACCCGAGATTGTACTCATCAAGATTATCAATTTCAAATAATATATTGGGAACCTGACCATCAACATGAGCCATTAGAGTGCCTTCAAATGCTTTACGATTTACAAATTCCATGTCCTTGCCGGCAATATAATTCAGCTTATCCAGATTTTCTTCATCAGCAGGAATAATAGGTGCGTCGCTAGTGTCATTTACAAATATTACTGTTTCAAAGATTTGTCTTTCGCCTTGCTGAATATATTGACCAAGAGAGTGTAAATCTGTAGTAAATGAAACTGATGCCGGAAAAATACCCTTATTCTCTTTTCCTTCACTTTCACCATATAATTGTTTCCACCATTCGGTAAAATAATTAAGACGCATATTGTAGTTGACCATAAGTTCAACTTTGTGACCTGACGCATATAGCAAATTTCTTATTGCAGCATATTTTATTGCTGGGTTCTCCTGTGATAATTCCAAACATATATCTTGAGCAATTGAGGCTCCCCTTAAAAACTCATCAATATCAAAACCCGCAACAGCAATAGGAATAAGACCAACGGGAGATAAAACCGAAAACCGTCCTCCAACATTATCAGCAATAATGAAGTCTGTAAATCCTTCTTTGTCAGCAAGTTGTCTTAAAGCTCCTTTCTCAGCATCTGTTATTGCAATGATACGTTTTTTTATGGTTTCTTTGTCAAAACGTTTTTTCATCTCATTATACAATAATCTGAAAGCAACAGCAGGTTCGGTTGTTGTTCCTGACTTTGAGATTACCACAATACCAAATTGTTTGTCATGCAAATACTCAATTAATTCAGAATGATAATTCCCATTAAGATTATGGCCTGCAAAAATTATTTCAGGTTCGGTCTTATAAAAGTGAGGTTTTAAAGCTTCAATTACAGCTTTTGCTCCAAGATATGAACCTCCTATGCCGATTATCACCACGGCGTCCAAATTGCGAAATGTTTCAGAAATGGTAATTATATCTGTTATATCTTCGGTGTCATAGGATTGGGGCAAATTTATCCAACCCAAAAAATCATTGCCTTTCCCTTTGCCGGTATTCAAAATTTCAAGTTGTTTTAACGCATACTCGCAGGAACGTTTAAAAGCGTTTTCTCCTGTGAATTTAATTGCTTCCGAAAAGTCTGATTTCATATTATTGTTTTATATTTTAAAAATACTCTAATAGTTATTTGCACTCAATATTTAATTCTTCAAATGCGTTAAATATCCCGAAATCTTTTGCATTACCTGCATATTTACAATAATCCGGATTGCCGGATAATTGAAGTAATTTTGATTTTAATAAATATGCATAGGCATTTTCAGAATTTAAAGCAATTGCATTATCACAGATTTCAATAGCATCTTTAAAATCGTCAGCATTTATTGTCTTATTTGGTTTTATTGCTGGTAAAATCAATCTTGGACATAGAATTTCGGGGACATAACAAAATGCTAGTTTTTTTGTGTTATACTTACCCGACCTAAGAATGCTTAACATAGCAATATTTAGTTTACCGATGCTGTTGTATGGATTTTTTTCATCTGCAATTATAAAATTATCAAGGGCATTGTCAAGTTCATTTTTGCCGATATAAATCAAGCCTTTTGTAACATATAGAAATTCTTTTCCGTCAAAATCTTCTATTGATTCTGCCATATCAATTGCTTTTGTTATATCCGCCAATGCATTATCATAGTTTTTTTGAATAAGCTCTGTCATAGCAATACCGAAATGTGATTTTACAATATAGGATTGAGCAATTCTTGACGCATCTGCATCATTCAGAGGGTAACTATAATAATCTTTAACTTCAGATATTAATAAATTTCTATTTTCGAGAGACTTTTTAAAATCATTTTCGGCAAGTTCATATTCAAGGCGTGATAGATGTGATGATGCTTTTACATTATACAATACTGCACTGGTTCCACTAAGGCTAAGGCCTGTCTCACACAAATATATACATTCTCCGAAATTTGAATTGTTAAAATGACCTAAAGTTCTGACAAAATAGTAAGGCATACGGTTTTTATCACAATATCTACTGTGGTAATTTATAAGACTGGTTTTATTCTCCGGATTATCATTAGGATGTAACTCAATTGCTTTTTTATAGCATTCGCAAAATCTATCCATATTGCTTGTCTGAAAATATAAGTCTCCTAAACTTATATAGGCATAATGATCATCAGGTCTTATATCAATCGATTTTAACACAGCTTGTTCTGCCAAATCGTAATTTCCCATATTCATATATATGGTAAACTTTAAATTATAATAATCCGCATATTGATTATTTAAATTAATGGCTTTTTCAATATCAATCAACGCTTCATCGTGTACATTCAAGTTTGTAAGAATATATGCTCTGTAATAATAGTATTCATCATTTTCTGGGCTAAGTTTTATGGCAGAGCTTATATCACTGTATGCATTATAAGCTTCTGAATTCATCAGATAATAATTTGCTCTGATAATATATAAGTCGGGATCTTCAGGACTTAGTTTTATTGCTTTACTAAAATCCTGCAAAGCTTGTTCATTTCTTCCGGTTTGCATGTAAATTAGCCCTCTTGTCATGTACAGATGTGCTGTTGTGTCACTTAGAACAAAGCCTTTTTCCACGATAGTCTCGGCTGTTACAAAATCGCCTAACTCATACCATGCTCTTGCCATATGGGAATAACATTTTATACAATTTGGATTTACATTAATAGCTGATGAAAAATTAATAATTGCGTTTTCGTAGTTGTACATATTAAGGTAGGCGTAACCTAATTCCTTAAAATATTCGAAGTTTTTGTCATCCTCAATACATAGTTCGTGTAGCAATTGCGACGCTTCAAGGTACAAACCATTGTCAATTAGTTTTTCAGCACGTAAAAATTTTTCTGACACCTCCTGTGATTTTAATATTCCATAACTTCCCAGGATTAAAAGAACGGATATAATTAAAATATTTTTCATTTCTCTCTTTTTTTCAAAATTAATGATAATAATAATATCTGGTTTTTATAATTAGTGATTTTTGATAAAATTAGTTGTTATTAATTCTAAGTATAAATTTTTGAATAATTATCATGGACTCGTTTAACTCTGTTTCTAAGTTTAATTATATATTCATTCCAGTCGCTAATGTTTGTTCGTGCAACACCGCTCGAAACAGCTGCTTTAGCCACAGCCACAGCCACATATTCTATAACTCGTAAATCAAGTGGTTTTGGAATAATATAATCTCGACCAAATTCTATCAGGTCTTTATTGTATGCCTTGCAAACATACTCAGGAACAGGTAGGTGTGCGAGTTCTGATAAAGCATGTGCTGCTGCAATCTTCATTTCTTCATTTATTTTTGTTGCTCTGACATCTAGTGCACCTCTAAAAATAAATGGAAACCCCAGGACATTATTAACCTGATTTGGATAATCACTACGACCTGTTGCTATAATTACATCAGGTCTTGCCTCGACAGCATCTTCGTAACTTATTTCAGGATCAGGATTTGCCATAGCAAAAACAATAGGATTTGCAGCCATTGATTTAATCATATCTTTACTTACAACATTACCTGCCGACACTCCTGTAAACACATCTGCTCCTATCATTGCTTCAGCTAGAGTATTTATGTTCATTGATGTAGCAAATTCTTGTTTGTATATGTTATTACCAACATTGTCTTTACGTACAACGCCTTTTGAATCACATAAAACAATATTTTCTTTTTTTGCACCAAGAGAAACATATAAACGTGCACAACTTATTCCCGCAGCACCGGCTCCGTTAAAAACTATTTTAACATCTTCTATATTTTTGTTGGATATTTTCAAAGCATTTAGTAATGCAGCTCCGGATATTATTGCAGTTCCATGTTGATCATCATGAAAAACAGGAATGTTCATCGTTTTCTTCAATTCCTCTTCAATCACAAAACACTCAGGAGCCTTAATATCTTCCAGATTAATCCCACCAAATGTTGGTTCAAGTGATTTTACTATTTCAATAAGTTTTTGAGGATTTTTTTCGTTTATCTCAATATCAAACACATCTACATCTGCAAAAACTTTAAATAATAATCCTTTCCCTTCCATAACAGGTTTTGAAGCTTCAGGTCCTATATCCCCGAGACCAAGGACAGCAGTTCCGTTTGAAATAACCGCAACAAGGTTAGCTTTTGCAGTATAATCATATACGCGGTTTGTGTCGGTTTTAATCTCAAGACAAGGCTCTGCAACTCCCGGAGTATATGCTAAAGATAGGTCTTTTTGGTTTGCGAATGGCTTAGTGGTAACAACTTCAATTTTTCCCTTCCTTCCTACACTGTGATAATTTAGTGCTTCTTGTTTTGTAAATATAGCCATTATTCTTCCGATTTAAAAATTTCACTTATTTTTTCAATTTCTTTCATGTTCAATTTGTTCTTTTCAATATCATATTGAAAATTTCTGTTATTGTAAATATCAATTGCAGTAAATAATGCTGAACGGAATGATTGTTCATCTGCAATATCCTGACCAGCAATGTCGTAAGCGGTCCCATGTGCAGGAGATGTTCTAACAATTGGTAAGCCGGCAGTGAAATTAACGCCGTCTTCAAAAGCAATTACTTTAAAAGGAGCTAATCCCTGATCATGATACATAGCAAGTACGCCATCAAATTTTTTAAATTCCATTGCGCCAAAAAATCCATCCACCGAATATGGTCCAAATGCTAATATATCGTTTTGTTTAGCTTCATTGATAGCTGGTATTATTTTTTCTATTTCATCATCTCCTATAACACCTTCATCACCGCAGTGTGGGTTTAAACTTAATACTGCGATGCGTGGTTTTCTAATTAGGAAATCATTTTTCAGACTTTCATTTAGTATAAACAGTTTTTTTATAATCAGTTCTTTGGTAATTACTTCAGAAACTTTTGAAATAGGAATATGACCTGTTACTACTCCAATTTTTAGAACATTATTCATTAATATCATCAAATGTCCATCGTTGCTGAATTCTTTTGCAAGATATTCTGTATGCCCCGGAAAATTAAAACCGGCAGCCTGTATGTTGTTCTTATTGATTGGGGCTGTAATTAGTACATCAATTTTATTATTTTTAAGATCAGCAACAGCTTTTTCAAGTGCCTGATAAGCAGCCAAACCTGCCATTTCTGTTGATTTTCCAATTTCAACTTTAATATCATCAGAGTTGCAGTTAATTATACTGATAAATCTTGGTTTTGCTTCATCTGCCGATGATATGGTAACAGTTTGTATATTATTGTTATATGCCTTTTTGTAATATGACAATACTTTTGGTGAACCATAAATGATTGGTGCTATATTGCTTATAACCCTGGCATCTGATAAGGTTTTAAGGATTATTTCATAACTGATTCCATTAATATCCCCCTGGGTAATTCCTATTCTTAATCTGCTCATATATTTTGATGTTTATTTTGTTTTGTTTTTTAAAAAATTAAATAATAATCTTACTCCAACGCCCGTGCCTCCTTGTCCTCTATAGCTATCCTTCTTTTCTGTGAATGCCGGACCGGCAATGTCAAGATGTATCCAATTGTAATCGGTAAAGTGTTCAAGAAATTTCGCTGCTGTTATTGCACCTCCCCATCTTGATCCGCAATTTTTTAAATCTGCAACTGGAGATTTTAGTTGTTCTTTATAATCTTCCCATAATGGTAGTTCAACTAATCTCTCCCAAGATTCAAACCCATATTCTTTTAGTTCGCTAATGTTAGCAGGTGAATTGCCAAAAATTGCACTTGCACTCTCACCTATTGCAACAACCGCTGCACCAGTTAGTGTGGCAAGATCAATTACCAATTCAGGTTTGTATTTTTTTGCATATGACAAGGCATCTGCAAGGATTAGTCGCCCTTCAGCATCAGTATTGCTGATTTCAACAGTTGTTCCATCATACATCGTGATTATATCTTCAGGCACATAAGCATTATTTCCTGGACGATTGTCTGTTGCAGGAACTAATCCTATTACATGTAGAGGAATTTTTGCTTTTGCTAAAGCACATATAACACCTACTACTGTTGCACCGCCTGATTTATCACATTTCATGGTTTCAAGCGAACCACTTGGTTTGAGATTTATGCCTCCTGTATCAAATACTAATCCTTTACCTACCAAAACAATCGGTTGTTTGTTAACAGCTTTTTCCGGTTCCCATTTCAGAATCGAGAATGTTGGCGGATCTACACTCCCACGATTTACTGCGATAAGACCGCCCATTTTTAAGCTTTCTATTTTTCCCTTATCAAGTATTTCAGTCTTAAAACCGTATTTCTTACCTAAAACTTCAATTTCTTCTGATAATTTTTTTGCAGTCATATACGAAAGAGGCTCATTTACAATGTCTCGTGCATGAATTACTCCGGCAACAACTGATTCAATCTCAGAAATATCGTTTTTAGTTAATTTATTGCTTACAATTTTTATCTCTTTTAGTGAAGAATCTTTTTCCTTATTATCGGTAAAATATTTATTAAAACTGTAATTGCTCAACATTAAAGCTTCAACAAATGCCAAAGAATAAAGGTCTTTACTTAGGTCTATTATGTTTAATTTTTCTGTTCTTGTCTCAGAAATAATTGCGAAAGTTTTTGACGCATAATTTCTTATTTCTTCTGTTCTTGTATTTTTGTCTTTGTCAGAATTGACAAATATTATAAACGATGACTTATACATTGAATTAATATGTATAAACTCCTGTTTATTTTCAAACATTTTGTTCGCATAAGAAATTTCTTCTTTTGTTAGTGTGATATCATTAACTTGGCTTTTATCAGTAATTATATAAGCTACACTTTCATCAATTACATATTTATCAGTAAGTCTTATCATAGATGTTATTTTTTTGAGTTTAATACTATTAATCTACATATTCTTTCTTTTCAACAATGGTGCAGTTTCCGTCTTCATGAATAATATATCCCAGATCGTAACAGAAATAATAGGCTTTACCTGTTTTTGTCCGATAAATATTAGTCAAATAATCAAAATTAAAGCCCGCAGTTATCAGTTTATCTCTATGGGTTTTATAAGTTTTTTTGCAAAAGAAATCATTAAGGACTCTTCTGTTATTTTTTAAAATTCTGTTTATATTACGGCTGTAATTATTGATATCCTGATTTTGACGGTTATTATATGTGTTACGGCACTGATCACAGCAAAATTTTTTATCAATTCTGCCTTCAAATTCACAGTTACAAACAGGACATATTCTTTTCATACTTTTTTGAAATTTTTACAAATATAATTAAAAACGACAACAAACGAATTAAAAAGACTTTGATATAATTAATTAAAAAAGACAGTATTTCTACTGTCTTTAATATTCCTGAATGCAAGTTGTTATTTTTCCAAAACAATTTTCTTTTCAAAAATTCCCGCTTCGGTTTGTATTCTGATGAGGTAAATTCCTTCAGCAAAATTTCTTATATCAATATTGTTATTACTCAATGAAAAATCAATTTGTTTTTGTCCGAGTATATTATAAAATTCGATATCTGAAATATTAATATTTTGATCAAAGTCAATGTTTATAGATCCATTTGTAGGATTTGGATATAATGTAATGTTATTATTTTGAAGATTATTGACAGAAGAAATTGCAATACAGAATTGGAAGTTTTGTGTGGACCAATTTGTACCTGCGTTAAAATCGTACAAAACTTGTTCTGTTGATGTGTTAGTAATCGTAACATGACCGTCTGCAGGATTGCCCCAGCTAGATCCACTCATACCATCTCCCCACTGGTCAAAAATAGTAAATGTGAAACAACCTTCGGGTAAGCACATTTCTGTTATTTCATGTACATTGTCTGTACTAAAGGGACCTGCTGAATAAATAATTTCACTTGTAGCATCATTTACCAACTCCCATCTGTTTTCTTCTGGGTAACAATCAGTTAATACATCAACAACAACCAATTGACCGTGATCAATTATTGTAAAATCAATTTGTAAACTTGTTCCTGTTGTTGCCAAATTGCTTCCGCCGTTAACACTCTCAATGTAATAAGTGATTGTGCGATTTCCTGCGTTAAACCACCATGTTGGGAAAACAATCTGTTCTGTTTCATTTTGTGCAAGGTTTCCGCTCCAAATAATTTCGTTGTGCACAGCTCCACAAGTATATGAAATTACAGCAGAGGTTAGAGGGTAAGTATCTAAATTCTTTATTGTTACTTTTGGCTCAAACATATTGGTATTGCAATATATTGGTGCCGGTGTTTCTGCCGAAATGATTTTAACCTGTCCTGAATATACAAGTACATTTTTTGTTAGTTGGTTGTTTGCTGGATATTCATCTGTTTCTCCGTTTGGCTCGCTAACATAAGCAGTTATTGTATTTTGTCCGGCAGGCATAGTAATTTCGGGAAATGTAACTATGTCGCTTTCTAATAATTCAAGATTTCCTTCCCATTCTAATTCTACAGGCTCTCCCTCATTTAGGATATATCCAACAGTTACAGAAGTTAGATTAATTTGCCCTAAATTTAAAATTGTAAATGATGGAGCTAGTGTTGCTTCTGTTATATGAACCATTGTTGTTGGGACATTAATTATCTGTAGCATTGCATCGTAGTCATTATCATTTGGAATTATCATTACTTCACCAATATGAGGAGCTCTGAATTGTTTGGTAACGACAACTAGGCCTGTAGCTACATCAGTTAGCGGTTCAAATTCAAGTACAGCAATTCCTGAACCATCGGCAAGTTTTGCGTCAAATAAAACTCCGTCTATGCTAAATGCAACATAAGCATCAGGTTCTGTAGTTACTGTTAGCGAAGACATCCCAATAGGAAGAGTGGCAAGGTATGAGGCTTCTATTTCATCCGGAACACCGACATAAGGCATTAATGATGGGTCTCCCATAACATGATATATTTCCCAATAATACTTTTTTTGCGAAGATGAGCTTGCTGTAACAGACATATTGCCTATATAGGCCATTTGATAAGCTGTAACATAAGGATCTTCTTCATTTTCATGGAATAGGTGATCGTAGGCAGCCTGAGTGGTTTGTTCATAGCTTGTAGAAGCTGAAATTGAGCTTGCAACTCCACAACTCCAGTAAAAGTCTTCATCCCATAATGTACTATTTGACCCCCCTATATGAATTACAGCTCCTTTTTTTGTCGCTCTAAGTAAAGCCTCTCCAAAACATTCTGTAACTTCGAATTTATTTGATAAACAACAATTGCCTATACTGAAAAAATATTCATCATCGTTTGCCAATCCCGGGATGTCAGAAGTTGTAAATTCCGGACCTCCCCAGCCATCTTGACTACAATGTGCGGTATAATTAACTAATCCTACCCCATCGCTTAAATGACTTATTATTTCAGCTTCAGACGAGCCTCCTGCAGGATATAAATAAGTATAATCAGTAACTCCGTGCTCTGCATTAAAGTAATAGTTGTGTGCATAATTTATTTGACCGTTTGCATGGGTTGGACCAAATGTGCCATCGTCACCTGCTACTAAAACAACTTCAGCTAAAAATGAAGGATCAGGAAATGTGTACTCCTCAAACATCAGAGTTTTATCAATTTGTGGTGTTAACTGTGAAACGTTAGTTGCAGAAAACCTTCCAAAATATATTTCAGGAATATAGTCATTATTGCCATCAAATTCGCAATAATACATATCACTTACGTGACCTGAACATTGAAATGCCGGAATTTGAGCAACATCACCTACAAATAAAACAAAAGTAGGGGCAGGGTTTTCTGTGGTTCCTTCATTGTATAATGTCTGAATATATTCTTTTATTGCACTAGTAGTGTTGCCAATTACATCCGTATAAGCAACCGTCATGTAAAAACCTTTTTTAGTTTTCCATTCAATAAATGGTTGTAAAGTTTCTTCAAACATCCTATCTGCAATAACAACATATTTTATAGGATATTTAGATAATGCATCTTTTGAAGAGGGGGCTTTAAAATTCCATAATTTATTGTAAGCAGATGCAAATGCAGGAGAATACTTGTCTGCCTTTAAATTCGAAGATGCCACGAAATCAGAATTTTTATAAGTTATTTCTACAACTATATTATTTTTAATATAAAGTGTATTTGACTCAATATCGTATGAAAAAGGACATACAGTAATCTGTGCAATCTGAACTCCTCTCATTTTACTGATTAATTCAGTCTTTACTAATTCAGGGTTGTAAAATTCGAAATCTCTGTAAATGGATTTTGATTTTTCAAATGGAACAGAATTAGGATCCTGATTTTTGAACAATGAGGGTTGATTTGGAACAATTGGTAATATAGCCCCATATTCATTAAGAGAAATAATTTGTTCATCGTAACTAATTATATTAATCTCAAATTCAGCGTTGAGTGGCACTTCTATTAACCTTGTCATAACAGGCAATTCGGGATATCCGGTTTTTCTGTCTGGATAATATTCAGGTACCATTAATTGAGTATAATAACCATCTGTAGTTTTTCTTTCAGCAAAATAAAATCCTTCTAAAGAATTTGTAAAGCGAAGCTGTTGATCATTGTTAAGAAGAATTTCTGAAGTTGTTTTCTCATGTTGCAGAGGAATGAAGTTTTGTGCAAAAGAACTTGCAGTAAGCACTAATGCACATACAATAATTGAAAAATGTTTCATATATTATAAAAGTTAAAAATTTCAGTAAAAATATTTAAATTATATCTATTTATTTGTCTTTGTTTATAAATTTATACAAAAGACTAATATTTAAGTTTTTTGGTTGCAACAATGATTATAAATAAAAAGAATAGCAAAAGTGTTTTTGATAAAAAATCTGTTAAAAAAAAATAAAAATTATCGGCATAATATTTGTTTTTCCGAAATCAATTTATTTATCTTTGTTAAATTGTTAAATTAAAAGCGAACGGAATTATTAATTAAAAACTATCAATTATGAAAAAGCTAGTATTTTTATCAGCACTTTTTATTTGTTTATCCACTTTAGTATTTGCACAAAAAACCCATAAGATTTACAATAGTGCGGGGTCAGCAGTGATGAAAATTAGTGTGCCCACAGACAAGTGGAACGTGACTAACGAAGACGGTTTGTTTAGTTTAATACCAAACGATTCAGGCGAAACGTCAAGACTAATTACCATGATTTGGGCTGCCTCAGATCCTTACTCAGAAACTGCAATGGATGATATTATTAATGAAGCTTTTGATGTTGTTGAGGCTTTGTTGGTGGATATTGTATGGGCAGAAGATATTTCTGATTTTGAGAACAACGGAATTAGTTTTGTAGCAAATGATGGTTATGGTTACTATGTAAACGAAGATGGTTCAAAAGACAAAATGTCAACTACTGTTATGATTTTGATGCCTGACGATACTAACTTATTTACTTTAGTATTCTTCGGAACTGCAGATGCATACGATAAATGGGAAGAAAGCCTTTTGGAAGTCATCTTATCAATTGCTCCTGCAAAGTAAATTACTGTTAACTTATTTTAAGCCATTTAGTTTTTCTAAGTGGCTTTTTTGTTTTTCAAAGATTCCAAAAAAATCTTTATGTTGTTCTCTTTTGAATTATTTCCGGGAGTATAAAAGAAAGAATCATCAATCTTATCTGGTAAGTATTGTTGCTCAATAAAATTATTTTCATAAGCATGAGAATATTTATAATTTTTCCCGTAGTTCAGATTTTTCATTAAAGAAGTGGGAGCATTTCTTAGATGTAAGGGTACCGGCAAATCTCCTGTTTCCTTTACTTTTGCTATCGCACTTTCAATTGCAATATAAGCCGAGTTGCTTTTAGGACTGGTTGCAAGATAAATGGCGGTTTCAGATAAAATAATTCTGCCTTCCGGCATACCAATTTTACTTATGGCATCGAAACAAGCATTTGCAATAAGCAATGAGTTTGGGTTGGCAAGACCTATATCTTCAGCAGCTAAAATTAGCATTCGTCTGGCAATGAATTTGATGTCTTCACCAGCTTCGAGCATTCTAGCAAGCCAGTAAACTGCAGCATCAGGGTCAGAACCTCTCAAAGATTTTATAAATGCAGAAATAATATCATAATGTTGTTCTCCATTTTTATCATAAAATGCGAGATTTGCCTGTAAACTGTCTGTAACAGTTTGATTATTTATAATTACTTTCGAATCTGTATTTGTGTTGCAAACTATTTCTAATAAATTGTACAGCTTTCTTGCATCTCCTCCTGAATAACGATATAAAGCTTCCTTTTCTTCAATTTTAATTTCTAGTTTTTTTAATATTACATCCTCGTTTATAGCACGATTTATAAGGATATCGAGGTCTTTTTCTTCCAAATTTTTTAAGATATATACTTGACATCTCGATAAAAGAGGAGAAATTACTTCAAATGAAGGATTCTCCGTTGTTGCCCCTATTAATGTAATTGTTCCATTTTCAACTGCTCCCAGCAATGAATCTTGCTGTGATTTGCTGAACCTATGAATTTCATCAATAAATAATATTGGGTTTGTTTTAGAAAACAGATTATTTTTTTTTGCTTTATCAATTACATCGCGTACATCTTTTACACCAGAATTTACGGCACTTAATGTGAAAAAAGATCTGTCGGTTAATTTCGAAATAACATGCACCAAGGTTGTTTTTCCTACACCTGGAGGTCCCCAAAGTATCATCGAAGGAATATTTCCAGCTTCAATTACTCGTCTCAATACAGAGTCTTTACTAGTAAGATTCTCCTGACCCGTATAAGTGTCAAATGATTCAGGACGTAATCTCTCTGCTAGTGGTTTCAATGTAAAAATATTAAATTGTACAATTAAAATGTAAAAATAATCATTTTAAGAGAATAGATTTGATATGACAAAAAAAATCCCCCATTCGGGGGATAATAATTTATTCTTGAATTTTGAAAGTGTATTCGAAAGTACAAATTCTATCATCATTGTTTTTAGAACTTACAGTTGAAGCCCCTCTAGTATTTGTACCTGTTTTACCTACTTGCAAAGCTGATTCAAAAATGTTTGAAGCATCTCCACGTGTCGAATTCCCATGCTGAAGAATTGTTGCAGATAAATTAAATGGTTTATCTGTCGCAATAAGTTTGAAAATTTCATTACCGTATGGAGGACCAAACATTACAAGGGTATTTTTGAGAACAGCTGACTCACCTGCCTCGAGCACATATTCGCGTCCGTCAATATCATGAACAGTTGGAATGACAGGATTTATGAAACCGTCCGGCTGTATATCAATAATATTGAAATATGATTTTTTTGTTCCGTAATTAGTTACCTTTATTAAAGCCATAACCCCGGGACTAAATACCGGAATATCATGTACCAATACAGAATTTGGATCGAGGTACTCCAAAATGTCGAAACTGCCGTCATCATTTATTTTAGCCTTAACAGGAATCAGTTCCATTACGACATCGTATCTTTCATTATAATAGTCAAGGTCTTTTATTATTTTACCCTGTGCATAATTATTTAGAGTAGAAATAACATCGCTATTCAATTTTTTCGAATCCGTATTTGAAATTTTGTGTAACTCCTGATTATAAATCGAATTGTTTACAGAAATGGTTTGTGCGCCACGAGTTTTAGAATAATTCAATGTTATTTCAGGATTTTCATTATTCACTTCGGCAAAACTAGATTTACTAATTTCTTCTTTAAGAGATTCTTTGATTTCCGGATCCATTTTGGGGTCAATAGCTACTTTAACTTTTTGATCGGTAAATGTTCGGGCTTGAACAAATACCCACGCACTTTGAGTATTTTTAAATTTCATTTTGTTTTCAAGCACTACCATCGAAGTGAAATTTGTTGAGCTAATTACTTTACCGGTATTTAATAGTAATACTCCTTCTGTAATTTTTGCCGTTCCGGGTTCTGCAAAAGCAACAATTGTTCCCGGGTTTATTCCTGCAAGTCTTCCGGCATTTATTTCTACTATTGAGTCAGATTTGACCGAGGTTAAATTAAAATACTCTGTTTGAATTTCATAGTCACCGCCAAAAACTGCGAAATCAATATCGCCTTCAATTGCCGGATTCTGGAATGGAGCTTTAGTTGCCATTTCGGCCATAATTCTTGCAAAAACCTGACGGTAAGTGTCTCCTTCTTTCATTTGGGAAAAAGACTTATAAATGCAATATGATAAGGATCCAACAGCATTTTCCTCATCATCATAAGTTTCGTAATTCAATTCGTTTGCACTTGCTCCTGAAAATACTACAAATTTTGCCATCTGATTTGTGTTTGCACCTCGACTCGAAGGATTGCCCATACCGAAGCCTACTTTATCATCTTTTTTTGCTTGAGGTGACCAATTTTCGGGTACTAGTGGGGGTGCTCCACCTCTAACTTTTGCAGATCCACGGGTTCCCGTTCCCGAATGGCATGAATCGAGAAATAATAAAACGTGACCGTTGGGTCCAAGTTTTAATCTGAATTTCGTTATCCATTCACCAAGTTCATCATCTCTAAAGTGTTTACTCCCATCATAGCCATCTTTCATTTTCATAGGAGCATCAAAACTTACCAAAGCTTCATCAAGTCCATCTATTTCATCTTGATTATCGTCAAAAATCTGATGTCCATGCCCACTATAATGGATTACAATATGATCGCCGGCACCCACTTTTGAATACAAGCTATTTAAAGCATTTTCAATACCTTCTTTTGTTGCCTGATCATCTCTTAAATACATTATATTTTGTTTTTCAAAACCTAATTCGTTTAGTGCTTTTTCAATTAGCGGGACATCATTGCCTGCACTAATAGGATACCAGCCGGTAAGACTTTGATTATATTCCCCGATAGCTATTATCAGTGCGTATTTTTCAGCTCTGATAATTGATAAAGAGAACATGACAATTGTAAAAAATATTATTTTTTTCATAATTGTAATATTAATAAAAAATGAGTACACTTCTGTGTACTCATTTTTTTAAATTTTAATTAAAAATCTTGATTGTCATCGGTCTTTTGAGTGTTTACTTCCTCTAAATCTTCGGTTTCAAGTTTCAAAACGAACTGTTCGTTGCATTCTCCTACAGATTGCCATTGGTAAGTTTCACCCATTGTTCTGCAATAAACCTCTGTGTATCCTTGAGGTAAAATGAGTTGTGAGTCTTCCCATGGGTTTAATCTTCCTTTATATACTTTATCTACCCATAGATCTACATAAAATCCTGTCCAATTGTCGAATTTTACTGTACAACCTCCTCTAGATAAAATAGGTTTTTCAAGGAAAGTGTCACCTTCCGGAATCACATACTCAGAAACGCCTCTAGATTTAACAACTTTAGTAGCAGTTAATACTTCCTGTGCATTTAATACATTTGACATGAAGAATATTGCTCCTGTGATTAACAACATCGTAATTTTTGCTTTCATGATTTAACTTTTTAAAATTATTTTTTAATTTAACGGCAGTAAATAAACAAAATATGTGCCAAAATCTGTAATAATTAATTATAATTTAATTAATGTAAAGATATTGAAAAATTCGTTATCTAAATATGTTTTTGGTGATGTTTTATTAACATTTTCTATAATAACTTAAAACCTAAAAAATCGCAATAATTTCTAATGTAAGAAATGCTTAATTTCCTTAAGGATGTTAGATAAACTCTTTATCAATTGATCCTAATAAATCTACCAACCGGTTGTAATGGTGTTCCGAGCAAAATTTATTTAAAATATCAAAAAAAGCCTCACGTTTTTGTGAGGCTTTGTGGGAACTGCTGGATTCGAACCAGCGACCCTCTGCTTGTAAGGCAGATGCTCTGAACCAACTGAGCTAAGCTCCCGTTTTGGGACTGCAAATATAGATTTGTTTTTTATATCTGCAAAATGTTTTTTAATAAAATTTAAAATATATTTTTAATAATTTGTATATTAGTTACTTGCGAGTAAATCTCCCACTACGAATGTGCTTCCTCCAATAAAAATCATATCATCCTTGTCTGAATTATCTTTAGCCGAATTAAAAGCAGTAATAACATTTTCATAATGTTTGCCAATTAGATTATGCTTTAAGGCTTCTTTTTGAAGTTCTATTGCAGGCATGGCTCTTGGAACAGATGCTTGAGTAAAATAATACTCAGCATGTTGAGGGAATAGGCTTAAAATTGTCGCAATATTTTTATCACTGACAAAACCTAAAACTATATGCAGTTTCTTGAAGTGCTGAGACAGTAACTGTGTTATTACATAATTGAGGCCTTCTTTATTGTGACCTGTATCGCAAATTGTTAAAGGGTTATTACCTATTACTTCCCACCTACCCCTCAAACCTGTGTTTTGTTTTATTCGCATCAATCCATTATTTAAACTCTCTGCAGTAATATTTATACCTAAATTATTTAGCATTTCAACCGATTGTAATATTGTGGCCAGATTTCTTTGCTGATAACTTCCGGCTAATTCAAATTCTAATCTGTATGTTTTAGATTTTGTTTCTATATTATAAATTCCTACTTTATCATTTACAGAGGTTAAACTTGTCGAATAATATTGATCAGCAAAAATTATCGGGGCATGCATTTCGTTTGCTTTCCGTATAAAAACATTTTTCGTTTCTTTATTAGTTTCACCAATGATACAAGGAATATAAGGTTTAATTATTCCTGCCTTTTCAGAGGCAATCTCACAAAGCTCTTTTCCAAGAAATTGAGTATGGTCATAGCCAATATTTGTTATTATCGTAAGTATAGGACTTATAATATTCGTTGAATCAAGTCTGCCACCCATACCGGTCTCTACAACTGCTATATCAACTTTGCAAGCTTTAAAATAGTCAAAAGCCAAAGCAACAGACATTTCAAAAAATGAAGGTTCAATATCTTTTATTATACCTATATTATTATTAATGAAATCTTGCACATATTGTTTTGATATCATTTGTCCGTTTACTCTAATACGTTCTCTGTAATCAACAAGATGTGGAGAAGTGTAGAGTCCTGTTTTGTAACCTGCTTCTTGAAGTATGGACGCTATGGTATGTGATACTGACCCCTTACCATTGGTTCCGGCAATATGTATCGTTTTGAAATTTTTGTGAGGATTCAAAAAGTGTTTGTCTAAAGCTAATGTGTTGTCTAAATTGGCTTTATATGCAGCCTTTCCTATGCGTTGATACATAGGTAGCGAATTAAACATGAATTTTATTACTTCTTCGTAATTCATTCTTTTTTTGTAAGTTTTTTTAAATCACTTTGGAGAAGATGGGCAGGATTTTTATTATTTATTTTATGCATATCATAATAATATACCAATCCATTTTCAGTATCAATTATTATCTTTATACAGTAGGATAAAGTGCTTTTTATTTGAGGTCCCAAAACATGGAGTATCAAACCGTCTTTTGAGTTGTTATTAATTAGGTTTCTGATGTTTTCTTTGGTCGTATAATCAAAGTTATATGGATAAGCAGAAGCAAATGAATTCTTTGTTCGTATATCCGGAGCGACTTCTTCTTTAAGTAAATAAAGTGTTTTGCCTTTCAGACTATCGGTTTTACTCATGTAATAATCTGCAATATTATTTTCGTTCAAATCTGGATTTTGTTTACATATTAATATATGATTTTGTATAAACTTTATCATTAATCCTGTTTTATAATCATATTCCGATTCCAAAGCTCCATTGTAACAAAGCGGAACTGCACACAGTGTAGGCATATCGTTTACAGTTTTGTAATTTCCTCCAATTGTGAGGATTAAAAAATCAAAAAGGGTTTGTGATTTATCTTTTTCAAAATACACCTGATTTATCATTAAAAATGATTTGTCGGAATCTTTTTTATATTTTTCAAAGTCTGACAAATAAATAAATTCATAGGGCGTTATAGTCCAATGCTTTTCCGCAGCTTCTTTTAATGCATCATTAAAATCGGACAATAAATCATTTTTTAAAACGAAATATGTGGTTGTCGTCATGAATTTATTTATGTCTGACCTTGTCCCGACTGGTATTTTTAGCTGTGAAAAGGCTTGAATTGAAGTAATAATTATTAAAAGTACAAATGTTGTTTTTTTCATTTTAATTATTTTAAAAATATGTATTCAGGTATCAAATAATCAATTCTTTCATTATATAACTTAACATAATAAAACAATTGTTTATTTTTCTTTCTTTTGCTGAGTTTCGAAAATTCGTTATATAATTCCGGTTCTCTTTTTAGTATCACTTCTACATTTGAAATGTTATACTCAATTACTTTACCGGTTTGAGTATCTATAAGAAATTGACGTAACTCTTCGGTTTGATAGGTTCTGGATGCCGGATTGTAATAATAGGGATCATAAAATGGATCGCGATATGTTGTATATTTTACAGTTACTGTAGTTATAAAATGGCACACAGAACCTATAAAAGGGATTAGATTAAATTTGTCGGCCCAATAAATAAATGGTTTACCATTTTTTGAATACCCCCAGATCTTATCTTTTTTTAATGATACATTCATACCGTATTTGTCAATATATACAATAGTTTCTGCAGTATCAATTCTCTCAAAAAAATATTCATCATCACTTTGTGGGTAAATTATTGATTCTATAGGAATAGGTGCATTATTCCTAAATGATGTAAAATCAAGATAAACACCTTCTTTATAATAAAAACTGAAATCATATTTTATCAACATTACACTATCAACCTGACAATTGCAAATCGTCCAAATTAGAATGGCTGTGTATGTAAATAAAAGTCTTTTCAAAATACATGTTTTATAAAAAACGAAATAAGTTAAAAAAAATGATATGGTAAAATTAGATTATTAACACAAGCAAAAAAGTATATTTTAGGCTTAATGGACAAATTTCAGGCTGACAAGTAGTTGAGTATTAGTAATAACAATACCTTTGAGCATTTGAAAGCTATGAATAAAAAATTTGCTATTACTGTGGTTCTAAAAGGACGAAAAAAGACGGAATAAGAA
>JAKQEK010000034.1 GCA_029558535.1 Bacteroidota bacterium
TTTCATCACATATGTTTCAAATGTTCGGATGTAAATGAAAAACTTAACGAGTTATCTGACAAAGGTCTATTGGTGTTAGTCCCACCCCAGCCCGGGGAAGCATTTAATAACCATGAAATAGCATTTTTACTTGCACGGTACGGACTTAATATTGAATTAATTGACACAGAAGAAAGACATGGATTATTATAGATCCGAAAAAAACCTACAACAAGGTTAAACCAGTATATCAAACGATTATAAATATTTCATAAAACAAGGTGAGTAATAACAGTGACTACTGCCAGGTGATTGTTGACCCACGGGCAAGAATAGTCTATGCTTCATATTACATTCAGGGGATTGTTGATTTGTTTGGAGCGCAGAAGGTTTGTTTCCGGATCTCCCCTTTTAAACTGTTGGTGAAGAAATATGACAATCTTGCCTTTGATGAATTCTTTGCATTTATTATTATCAGAAATGGACAAAGAATTAAGATTGTTATTGACTATAAGGATAACTATACTATAAACTATGAAATTTACGACTGGTGTGATGTATATGGGAAGGTCAATCTGAACCCCAAATATACTGACTTACTCGATTATAAAAAGATAATAAATATTGGACCGGGATTTGGTATCAGGATCATGGGAAATTTTGCGACAATCCTTAATGCCATGTCTAATTTTATCAAATCATACAGGTATTCAGATATAGATTATTATCCTTTTTTCTATGGTTATTATTGGCAGACAAAAAGACTTCCAATATCAGACTTTACTCATAGTCCGACTGATGGCAAATATGTTTTTTTTGTATCAACACTCTGGAATCATGATAATTGCATTAGGAGCACCAATATTCTTCGAGCTGCTTTTATAGAAGAATGTAAAAATGCGGGATTAAACTTTGAAGGAGGTTTATATGCCAGGCCATCAAATAGGGAATATAATAAATATAAACATCTGGTATATTCAAAGTTTATTTCTTTCCCATCGTACATCAGTATGACTAAAAAGTCTTCAGTTGTTTTCAATACTCCTACAGTATTCAATTGTCATGGATGGAAACTGGGTGAATATTTTGCATTGGGTAAAGCCATAATTTCGACACCCCTGATAAACAAAATGCCGGTTGATCTGGAACATGGAAAGAATATACACTTCATTGAGGATGCATCAGAAATGAAAGATGCGATTGATAAGAT
>JAKQEK010000051.1 GCA_029558535.1 Bacteroidota bacterium
GATAATAAGTTATAACTAATTTCAAAAAGGAACAGTTAATGTTTAACTATAATTTTTTCTGTACCCACGACTTTACCATTTGCTTTTAATTGTATAAAGTAAATGCCGTTGTTGTAATCTTCTAAAAGCAACGTTTGTATAGTTGATTTTGAGTTGAGGGTATAAACTCCCTTTGATTTACCAATAAGATCAAAAATTTGGCTTAATGGACATTTTTCAGGCTGTCATGTGGATAAAAGTCAATAAATATCGAACTTTGGTGAATTTGAATGTTATGAATAAAAAAAATGCTTTTACTGCGGTTCGAAAAGTACTAAGAAAAATGGGCTAAAGAATGGTGTCCAAATTTATAAGTGTAACGATTGTCATCGTCAATTTTTAAGTGTAAAACGGTTAGACAATAATGCTCTTTGGCAAGAGTATATTGAGGGGAAACAAACCTATAGCCAATTATCATTGAAGTATGGGGTATCCATTAAAACGATACAACGCAGACTTGATAAAATATCGGTAAATCAACAATTTTACAAACCCGATTCATGCGTTGTTTTAATGGATACAACTTATTTTGGTCGCAACCTTGGAGTTATGGTATTTAAGGACACTGATGGACATTATTTGTATTGGAAATTTGTAAAATATGAGACCATTGCAGAGTATGTTTCAGGTATTAGATACATAGAATTGCAAGGTGTCAAAATAAAAGGTATTGTGTGTGACGGAAGGAGAGGTTTATTTAAATCGCTAAAACATTATCCTATTCAAATGTGTCAGTATCATCAAGTAGCCATTGTTAATCGCTATATAACAAGAAAACCCAAAATTCAGGCCGCAAAAGAACTGAAAGACATTGTTGCTTTACTTTCTCAAACCGATAAGGAAAGCTTTTTTGGAGCCCTTGATCAATGGTATAACAAGTGGGGAGAATATATAAATACAAGGGCTGTTAATCCCAAGACAGGGAAAAGCAGATATGTACACAAAAGATTGAGAAGTGCATACAAAAGTCTTGAGCGTAACAAGCAGTACCTGTTTACGTGGTACGATAATATGGAATTAGGCCTTCCTAATACCAATAATCAGCTCGAAGGAACTTTTACTGATTTGAAAAATAAGTTAAGAAACCACAATGGATTAAGCAATAGCAGAAAAGAAAAATTTATAAATGGGTTTTTTAAGGCATCTGCTCTGGAATGATCAATGAATAAAGGCTGACAAATGCCAGCCTTTATGACCATTCCAGTTGGTCAGGGTATTCCTAGCAGGTTGCTCCCCAGCAGAGCCTGTTTCCGCTTACCTGACGCACAAATATACAAAACAATTAAAATGGGAACGAAAAATCTGAAAAATAAAAAGCCTGAAAAATGTCTATTAGAACAAAACGTCTAAAAAATAGCCTGAATTTTGTCCATTATGCCTTAAAATGCTATTAATAGAAATGTGGTATGATATGAGCGATGTAGAATGCGAAGATTTTGTAAAAGACAGTGTAAGTGCACGAATTTTTTTAGATTTAGAACTAAATCAACCCATTCCCGATCATAGCACTATCAGCCGTTTTCGTAGTGAATTAGTTCGTAAAAAAGCCTGAAAAATGTCTATTAGAACAAAACGTCTAAAAAATAGCCTGAAAAATGTCCATTACGCCAGGAATTACTATTAAAACTAAATCTTATTTAGAGCAATGAAAGAAATTTTGCTCATATCAGATAAAGGCGGAACCGG
>JAKQEK010000057.1 GCA_029558535.1 Bacteroidota bacterium
CCGAATAAACCGCATATGTGTGTAGTATCATACGCATTGGATTCAAACACCTTTGTGCAAGTGCATACTCAACATCTTGATCAAGATAAAGACGTTGCGTTATTACTGGAGACCTTACATATTGAGAAAAAGACGAATTGAAGCAAGTTACAACACCTCCCCACTTCATCATCTTCTATTTTTGCAAGACAGTATCACAAAAACTGTTATCAAATATCTTATAAAGTTAACCAATCATCGTACATCTAAATAGTAACTATTCAGCCCTGCTCGCGGAATCATTAAGAATTCAGACCGCAATCAACGTCGATAACTGAACTGGAGTACTTTTTAACCGTAGAAGAATGTGTTGTCAACGCCGGGATAAAACTGTCCAATTATGGCGGAATAAAACTGTCCAGTTCTACTTAAGGCTTCTGCCCAGCCATATCTCAACGCACCTTATTTCGGTGGGTTCTATATGGCTGGGCAAACGGCTGGATCGTAGCGTCGCGGCATTTAAGGCAAAGACAAATTAGAAGTATTTTTACAAGATACGTTTGGTTTTTCTTGCTAATTATCGGGACAGCATAACATTAAATTAATTTTTTATATATTATTATTGAACCAAATACCCTTTCCTATTTTTATTATTCAAATCTATAATATCATGTTCATAATGGTAATAAATGCAAAGGTATTTCTCTTAAGTCTTTTATTTAGGGCTTACAGATCTACTTGCGGTGATATAAAATGGACTTCGTTGATAAAATCAGTGATTGGCAATCTCATGCCAGAGAGCAAATTAAGCTCATCGAAATGGATCCTGAGCCTAAAGAAGAAGATACAAAAATTGCTGTGATTCAACCTTTTATAAATAATGTTTTGGGCTATAACACCGCAAATCTAAATGAAGTCAAATCCGAGGTCAATACTGATTATGGGAGTTTTAAAATCGACTATGCTATTTTTAAAGATGGTGCGCCAATAATTTTGATTGAATGCAAAAAATGTGCCGACATTTTAGATAAAAAATACCTCAATCAATTAAAAACGTACTATCCTGGTATTAAAGGAGCTAAATCAAAATTTGGCATTTTGACTAATGGCATCCAGTACCAATTTTATACAGATATTCAAGATGAAAATATTTTAGATAGTAAACCGTTTTTCGAATTTAACTTATTAAACATAAATGATTCTGATATTAAAATATTAAGTTATTTTAATAAGTCGGAGGATATAAATAACGCGCGTCAGATAGCAGAGGAGCTAAAAAAACGGAAGGATCTCAGGAATAAGATCGAAGAGTTATTAGAAGATCCGCCAAAGGATTTTGTAAAATTTATGGCAAAACAAGTTGGAGTCTCATTTGTAGGTGAAAGTGTAGTTAAAGAATACACTTCACTTATAATAGATGTTATTGATGAATATATTTCAGACAAAACTAATAAGAACCTTAACCCGACTAATATAGAATTAGAAGGCTATTATATCGTGAAAACTTTATTAAAAGACATTGAGTGTTCGGGCAAAATTTCATTTAAGAAAACAGACAACTCAATTATTATATTATATAAAGATTCAAATGAAAAGCCTATATGTAATTTATACTTAAATGATATAATCAAATACATAGGTTTATTCCAAAAAGATGTGGAGAAGAAGATTGTCATAAATGAAATTGATGACATTTATAAATATTCTGACAAAATAATTCCCAAAATTACGTCATCCGGTCCAAAGATATTTGAATTTGATGGTAAAAAATATGAAGTCAAATTCTGGAAGGACATGCTACCCAAGGTTTGCTCAATTATGGCAACACGGCATAAAGATAGGTTTGAAGACATCCTTAATCTTAGAGGAAAAAAAAATCCTTATTTTTCAAAGAACGAGAATGATTTAACATCACCAGAACTTATTGAGGGAACAGATATCTATGCCGAAACCTCGTTTGGAAAAAACGGGACGCTTGGACAATCGAAAAAAGTGATTTCTTTTTTTGACTATCCAGAAGATGCTATTTC
>JAKQEK010000065.1 GCA_029558535.1 Bacteroidota bacterium
TAAATCTCCTTTTATATTTGTATCATCTGGCAATAACACAACATCATCAAATATATTTATTTGTTGTTTTTTAATACCTTTATTTTTAATATAATCAATAACCGCCCTTAAACCTAATTTATTCATACAATAATCATATATTTTCGGGTGATTAATTTTTAAAATCTCAAAGCGATTATCGTCTTTAAATTGCGCCCCAAACAAGCAAAACATACACCCGGTTCTTTTTGCGCCCTTGTCGTATATAGACGAATATGATAAATTAAACTTTTTTATATACGCCCAAACGTCGGATTCAGTCCAAATTGACAACGGCATAGATTTGGATTTATTTTCGTTAAAAACATTACAGCCCGTCCTTAAATATTGTCTTTTTCTTCCATCGCTTTCATTTGCCATTGTGCCCATTATTGGGCATAGATTATTTTGATTCGCGTATCTATCTAATGGCTCTTTTTTCAACCTATTACAGCATTCATCGCTAATTTTAAATGGAGCATTAATCAAAAACTGCCATTTTTTACTAATCATGCCTTTTTTGCCATTCGGCCAACCGTTTAATCTGCGCCATTTTTGCTGAGGATTTTTTGTATTGCGATATCTAGCTATAGCGCGGGATTGATCTTTGGATATAACCGGGTAGCCATATTTTTCTATTACTTGATTAAATGGCATCTTTGGCCGCAACCATACCACATTATCAATAGTCTTCACAAAATCTCGTATTTCGGGATACTCAAGTCCAGTGTCAACAAAAACAGCCGGAACGCTTGGAAATAAAGACCTTACCAAATGAAGCAAAACGGTTGAATCTTTGCCGCCAGAAAAGCTCACATAAACATTACCTTCAAGCTTTTCATAAAATTCTTTAATTCGTTTTTGTGAAAATAAAATCTTGCCTTCAAGTGGTAAGCTTTGTCTTTGTTTTAACTGCCAATGCTCAATCATTTCTTAACCTCCAATATTCAAATACGTCGATCATTTTATTTGTCCTTTGTTTTTTAAAGAATTATGATGTTTTACAATTCGTTCTTTAGCAATCTGGAAATATTTTTCATCTTTTTCAATACCTATAAAGTTTCTATTGGTATTTAAACAAGCAATTCCTGTACTTCCACTCCCCATTGTAAAGTCAAGAACGGTTTCGCCTGCGTTGGTGTAGGTTTTTATCAGGTATTCAAGCAGTGCGACGGGCTTTTGTGTGGGGTGTAGGCCAGTATCGTCTTGCGCATACTCGATAATGCTTGTCGGGTGGAATAACCCTCCGTTATTCTGCGCGGTAGACAAAGTGTCATGATACTGCTTGCAGCACTTGCTTTTTCCTGTTCGCTTGTCTATATAAACATAATCCCTCTGCTCTTTCTGTGGGTGGTAAATTGTTTTCCCGTCTGAAAAAACAGATATAATTTCATGTTTTTTCAGCGGTTGCCGATTAGCATTAAAAAAGTTTGTCGCCTTGGATTTCTTCCAAATCCAATCGTATTTATACATTTTCAAATTGCTGCACCGAAGCAGGCTAGAAAACGGCTCGGAGCCGAAAAGTACAATCGCCCCATTCGGCTTAATAATACGCTTCAACTGTTCCCACATCGGCGCGAATGGTATAACAGAATCCCATTTACATGCAGTAGTTCCATAAGGTGGGTCTGTAATAATTGCATCAACAGAACCATCTGGAATTTCTTTCATTCGTACAAGGCAATCGCCTTTCATTAACTTAATCATTTTATTTGTCCTTTGTAGCTTCTGGTAATAACTGTTCATCTACAACAACAGGCCCAACATTTACATAACTTGGAATATCTGTTTTTGTACAGCTTGTTATGAAAATCAATAAAATTAACAAAATAAGTGTCTGTTTCATGATGGTTTTTCCAATGCATTTATCAGTGCATCTGCCGCACGAGTCTCCATTTTGCATAATATGCTTTTCGTTCTTCCATTTTGTTAAAGAAATCTTCTTGTGATAATGGTTGAATTGAACAAATTTCATAAGCAATTAATTGAGGGAAAATTTTATTTAATTTTGGTATTTTACCAAACAAATTTCTGTATTTGCTCTTTGATCTCCGTCTTGACCATTTTTTACTTTTCATTTGTTTTGTCCAAGACACAAATAACACTTTTTCAAATCATCTTCCATTTCTTTTGTGTGTGGTGATCTTAATTTATATGAATCATTAGATTCACACACCCACTGGTTTAATATTTTATTGTATCTGACAACGCCCGGTGGTCTGTCTATGTTTCCTTTAACATAATAAGTGTTACCAAATTGATCAATATATAAATAATTTAATTCGATCATTTTAATTTATCCTTTGTTAGAAGATTTTCATCAACTAAGTCCGGGTTGTCGTGAATGTTCCCGCAGACAGTATATTGCAGACTACCCGACGCTAGCCACCATAAGGGTTCAGAAGTGCATAGGGCGAGATCATCATCTTCAAGAGGCTCATTCCCAAGCATCCAACAGTAAGTAACAAGATCAATATCGTCAATCGTAAGCTCGCATCTGCCAAAGCTAACAACCTCTCGGTCGCAATGGTCTGACATTTGCCCTCTTATATTCATTGATCGGTATTTCCGCTCAAGAAGATCGCCTTCAAAAATCTTTGTTCCGTTCCGGTCTACTAATCCAGTGAATTGTCCAACCGTGTTCCCATCCACCTTTGTAATATTTAATGGACGCGGCATGTCCCAGTCTGCGAATCCAGTTTCTACGATATACCATTCGCTCGGCTCCGGTTCGTAATCTTTAGGCGTCACGCAGTGTTTTGGTGGCAATCTTTCGACTAAGTATCCTTCAATCCACTTGCCATCGCCGATACGTTTCCCTCGGAATATAATTTGTCTATCCATTTTATTTGCTCCTTTTAAGATTCGGTTATTTTTAACACAACCAGTTTTCTACATATGACATTCCTACAAAACATTCTTTCCTATTGCGTGCGGAAATCCCGATCTTCCATTTATTTAATTTGATCATTTGCTTTTTGGTAAGAGATTTTCATCGACAAGTGCAGGCCCAACATCAACATAATTACCTTTCTTTTCACAGGCAGTTATGAAGATGAGAATTGTTAAGATTATTATGATTTTAAAATCCATCCAAAAACTCCCGCAAACATTTCTTATTACAGAAATGTTTAGTTCCATCTAGTGGTGGTCTTACAACAACAGCATAAATACCACCACTAGATCGTTTGTTGACATCAATTGCTTTTAACTCAAGTGCATACACATGAGGATATTGTGTATCACAGATCAACTCTTTACCACAGTTATCACAGTTAATTGATTCTGTTTTTGACATTTATTTTTAAGCCTTTCTGGTTTGGTAAAACATTAACTAATCCTCAAGAATGGTTAAATTCTCTGACCACTCTATCAGTTTAAACCACCCATCTTTGATGAATATCAAAAGTCCACCATCTTCACATTTAGAAACATCATATTTTTTACCTTCAACTAAAGTAAGAAATTGACATTTGTGTGATTTGGTGCATATGGCCACATCAATGATCATTAGAATTTCCCTTTCATTTGTATAAGATTATCTTAACACAAAAGGCTTGCAATTGCAAGCCTTTATTACATTTTGTTATAAAATGTTATGGTTTATGTATCTGTTCTATTCTGATTTTCCTTTTATTTTTAATAACACATTTATTGACTTTTATACGACTGTCTTGTAATTTGTTAAATGTTCGTTCATGAACCATTCTAGCAACAGTTAATGCTCCAAATGTATCAATGAACGTTAAGTCCGAGTCTTTCGCATCGTTAAGCAGATCAAGAATTTTATCAGTCAGATGTTTTGAGTTGTATATCATAGTTTTTATATTACTTTATGGTTTATGTATCTGCTCTATTCTGATTTCCCATGATTTCAGTATCGTGTTCAGTTCTTTTAGTTCTGCTGCGATTTGTCCGATATGGACAGCACATCCAAGCAAAATGCCAGCGATTGCTGATAATGTAAATGTTTTAATCATTTCATTCATGTCAATTTATCCTTTCAATACTGTCTACAATAAGCACATTCGCCGCTTATTAATCGCTCTGTTGCGCCACAATGTTCACAGCGAATTCTTCTTTTAGTTAGTGGTGTAAAATCTGTAAATGGATTTGCCAGTCTACATACATTGTTTGCCAAATCAAGCCCACCACATTCATTTGGCCAGACTGTTTTAATATTTTCTGTTTTTACCATTGGAAATATTGGTGCTACCATATTTAATACTCCTTAATATTATGCATACATCTGACCACTTGATTCTATAACACCAAAATTAGATGTTGAATATGTCGCCATAATATTACCCAAAAACAACTGAATTTCTTTCCAATGATTTTCAGTAACATCCGATTCTTTTGTTATTTTGTACAAATTATAGATATCATGAAACAATGAACCAAGTTCATCTAAGGCAAATTCCTTGGTTTTTCCTGATGTAAAAAGCCCCATAAATTTTACAACATAACAACGCCGAGATATTCTAATTATGTCTATATTCATTTGTTTTTTTAATACAAAATGAATTCCACATTCATTACATTTTATTGAATTTGTTTTATATACAGATTGTTTTGCCACCTTTAGTCCTCGACTTTAATGTTTCTGATTAGCAAATTAACAGTATTCTTAAATGCTTTCTGTAGTTTTTCATTACTGATTGTCAGAGGTCGAACCTTTCCGGTTCTGGCCATTCCTGCCGTTACACAGTCGCAAATATGTTCCAGAACATCAACCAGATTTACATCTTCAAGATTTTCTGGTAAATGGTGTCGCTCTTTCTTGTGTTCGTTCCACCATGTTTCATCAATGAAACCACCGGTAAATGCTTTGTGAAAAGCATCCATCGTTTCAAGTTTATGTCTATCGTGTTCAAACCCAGCATTTTCGACTAGTTGACCTAAAAAATCCATTGAACGGTAAACATCTCGTATGTGTAATCTGGTTGATTCAATTAAAGTTTCCTTGCTTACATTCTTGGCATCGCAGCATCTTGAATCTGCGGTAGGACTCTTTTTAATTATTATCATCTACCGAATCCCCCTTAGTTATCATCTTTACCTTAATAGCATCTTTCAATGCTTCGATTCCAAGTCTATTTATGACCCCTGTATAAAAGGAATCAATCGCGCTTTTACCAGCGGTCACAATTTTATCAACCTGTTCTTTAGCCTGTTCAATGACAAAAGGAAGGGTGCTGGTGAAAAGTGATTTCAGGCCACTAATCTTCTTAACAAGATTATCCTTTTGTTTATTGCTTATTTTAAGATCATTTATCTCTTTTGTCAAGTCATTTATTGACACAAAGACCTGTTGAACATCAAGGTCGATTTCCTTTTTGAATATTTCAACTTTATCTTCATGGATTGGTTCTGGGATTCTACCTTCTTGTAATCCACTAGAAAAGAAATATTCGAGTGTGGCCGGAACTCCACCACATGTATTCATGGTTGTAAGCATTTCTGCAAACTGATTTGGTGACAATCTTGCACGAAGAATGATTTTGTCGGAAAAATAATAGTCGTTTGATAATCTTCTTGTTTTAACACTGGTTTTGATTTCCAGAATTATGTAAGAGTTACAGCCAATATCTGAACCATAAAATGAAACTGGATGTGAAGATTGGCATCTTGAAAAAGATACCTGTATCTGTGATGGATGTTCTTGTTTAATTTCTTCCATTTGATTTAATCCTTTTTGTCGTGTATATTTCCGATTATTTCAAGTTCATCCCATGAAAAACGACGACCATCTGGGTCATAGAATGAATTGTACCAGTCTGATTGTATTCCTGTGATTTGTTCTATTTCAAATGAACCATCTTTGAAAACAACAAAACCGGTGTTTCCATTTTCATCTCGGAGAATATCGCCTTCAAAAATTTT
>JAKQEK010000069.1 GCA_029558535.1 Bacteroidota bacterium
GTTAAATCTAAACCTAAAGAAGAACCAGTAGCTGAAGAAGTAGATTATGAAATCGATGAAGAAGAAGACCCTTTCGTGTCTAGAAAAAAATAAAAGTTTAGTAAAAAAAAGTGTTTTTGTAATGGGTGGTATGGAATGTCATGGAGCAAAATAATTTATTTAATAAAACAAAAATTTTTACCTGCAAAGAAAAAAGATTTTATTGCAGAGATTAGATTAAAAAACGGTTTTAGGTTAATTAAACCAATTCCTAACCATGTCACTAGCTTCAAACTAAAAAAAACTAGTATTCCTTATTATTTAGAAGGCAAACCTGACACTGATGATTTTACTGGCCAAAAATTGTATACTTTTTTGGAGGGTTGTAGTTATCCTATTAAGTTTGATGAAGAACAAGAACATATTGTTCAAGTGGCTAAGAATTTTGGGAATAGTGAAGATGAATTGATTCTTGCTGATGATAATGGTTACAAAAGAGGAATGTTGTTAGCTAAGACTGGAATGGATTTTGCTAAATGGACTTTTATTCTTGCTTTAATTAACTTGATTGTTACTGGTATTGGCTTGTTTTTGATTATGCGTAACTTGGGCATTATTGGAGGTGCTTGAATATGATTTGGTATGAAGAAACTAAAAAGTATTCTAGAGAAGAATTGAAAAAAGAAGGTAAATCTATGACTCAACTAGTCAAGCTTGTTGCTTTTATGACAGGTTTTTTTTGTATGGTTTCTAGTTTACTATCAAGTTTTTTTCCTTTATTCATTTTTTCTTCTATTACATTAATCCTTTTTTGGTCTAATTTGAATAGGTTTAAATCAGAGTGGTATGAGAGGTTTTGCAAATGAGTGGCTTGGGGGAAAAGTTTGATAAAATAAAGAATCCTAAAAAATATTTAACAGAAAGTCAAATAAATGAAGGAGACGATTTAGCTAAAAAAATTAGTTACTTTAAAGCCTTCTTCATGTTGGTTTGTCAAATAATTATAGGGGTTTGTACACTCGCATGGTATCCTTTTTACCTAGGGTTAGATTCAATGATTGGTGGATTTCCTTTACTTGGTAGTATATTATTAATAGTATATTCTTTCTTTTCTTACAAAAACTATAAAAGAGAATTAAAATTTATTGAAAAGGAGTTTTCTGAATGAATAGTGGAGCAAGATACCAAATAATAGTTTTGAAAGTCTATCCAGACAAAGACCTGAAAGTAAAAGAACTAGAAACAGTAAGACAATACCTAGGAAGCAATTATAAATTACTAACCTTTTGTTACGGTTCGCCAAAAAATAGTTTAAAAAAAACTCTTGATTCAATGCTTGATAAAAAACTTATTTTCTCCCCAAAAAATACTTTAACCGATATGATAGACACTTTTGTTAAACAAGACGTGTCTACATATGGGGAGATTATTGATTATTGTACAAGACAACAAGCAAAAAAATTTAACGAAACTGTTCGTAAAGGCATTAAAAAAGTTTTAGGAGAATGAATTTTATGGCTAAGAGTTTCGAAGCCGAGAGTCCAGTTAAAGCTTACGCTCCAACAGATGTTATAAAAGACTCTAAATTGTGGGATTACCTTAATTTTCTTCAAATGAATAGGGTTAATTTTATTTCTACAATGGTTTTTGATGATTCTAAAGCTGTTTCTGGTAAATTATTGAATCAAATTAGTGCTGTTTCTAGGATTGAAATGATGTGCTGGGATGATTTAAACCCAGAAAAAAAAACAAGTCAAAAAGTTAAAGATTACTGGGTAAAAAAACCACTAATTTTCCAAAAAATGAAAGAAAACATGGACACTATAAGGGTTTATGTGTATGGAGACGTGTTTCAACAACTAAAACTACAATTAATGATAGACGATTGGTTAAAAGAAATAAACCCATTCCTTAACTCAATGAAAAAAACCAAAAGAACAAGTTTCATTGCAGGAGAAGGAGCATACTTAGGAGCTGACGAAAATGATGAAGCCGACCTCGAACCATAACTTCCTAGACCCCACACCAGAACAAGAAAAAGAAGCATTCGAACTAGAACAAGAAATCCTAAAACCAGACTCACAAATCAAACAAAAAAGACTCTGGTCAAGACACAAAATCAAAAAAAACGAATTACCAAAACACATTATAAGAGACCCCCTACTATGGAGCCTATTCAAAAGAGTACACTACGAAGACAAAAACGTTCTAATCATCTTTGTAGGAGAAACAGGAGCAGGAAAATCATGGTCAGCAGTCAACATAGCCAACATGCTTGATGTTACACCCCTAGGCCAAGGAGAATACAAAAACAATTTTATAGTTAATTGCGAAAAAGACGGTACACCCACACCAGATTGTAGAGTAATTTTCTCAGCAACAGACTTAATTAGACTCGTTAAATCAAAACTACCTAAAGGTTCAGCTATCGTTTGGGACGAAGCAGGAATCGGAAACGATAACACTAGGTGGTGGGACAAAAAATCAATTCTAATCAAACATGTAATGCAATCTTTCAGGGCCCAAAATTTAATACTTTTTTTGACTGTCCCTGATGAAGAGTCAGTAGCTTTAGCTACAAGAAGATTATTACACGCAACATTTGATGTATACGATAGAGACGAGAATTTTGCCTACATGAAAATTAATTGGTTACAAAGAGACAGGAAAGGTAAAAAAGTTTACAGAAAAACTCAATCTTATAAAGGAGAAGACGGTTTTGACTACAAAATAACAGACTATATGCTCAGACCAATGAGTAACGATATCGCAAAACCTTACAAAAAAATCAAAGACAAGGTACTAGGAGACATGAATACCTTTTATGAAAAAGAAATGGAGTTAATGGAAAAAATTGAAGGCAAAAACGTTGAAGACAAACTAAACAAAGTAAACGAAACCAAGCTAAACAAATTCCATCCACTTGCTTGTGCTAAACTTGTTCAAGATAATTTACACGAATGCAAAGACCAAGAAGGTTACTTTAACAAATCAAAAACCATGTTATTCTTAGCCCAAAAAGGTTATAGCGTATCCACTAACCAAGCAAAGGCTTTACTTGAAGGACTTGATTTAGAAGAAGCTCCAAAGAAAAAAAAAGCATCAAGTAGACAAAAAAGTTGGATGGATTAAAAACACAATCCAATATAAAAACCTAAACCAAAAATTGTTACTAACTCAACAAAATGCCAAATAATATCTGTTTCAGGTTTTAAACCAAAAAAATTATTAAAATCCAATTCCAATCACTTGTTTAAAATCCTTTTTGTTATTTCATCACTTAGTTTTCTTGTATGATCTAAGTTTATTGTTTGCCCTACTTTTTTTGCATTCAAAACATCTTGCATTACTTGTGGTTCAACTTTAGCATAAATATCTTCAAAACAATTTTTACAAATATATTGTTTACCAATTAATGGACCCCTTAAGTGTTGTTTGCATGGATTGTCTTCTGTGAAAGGGTTACCACACATTGTACACTTCTTGTCTTCTCTTTTAAAAAACTTTACCATTTTCAATCACACTCCAATTTTTATAAAACTAATTCCTTGTGTAAATTTTGTACTTGTTTGAACTTATTCTCAGTAATCTTTTTAAGTTCTACATCAACAGGCTTTTCTTTAACCTTATCTTCAACGATTAGGTTAGGGGTAACGCTACTTTCTCTAGCACTAATTTCGTATTCTTTCTCTAACAAATAACTATCATTCAAATTAACGTAAGGTTCAGCACTTGTCTCTTTAGCCCAGCCAAAACGTTTTTTTAACCCAGCACCAATCACTCCATTCTGAGCATAATAGGTTGCTGATATGTGTCTAAATAAGTGAGGGTAATAATCCTTATCTAAGTAAACTTTTAATGCTTTCCATACTGTGAAAGGAGATTTTTTTTCGAATAGGATAGTGTCATCATCAGGACAAGCTAACCAATACCTGCTAATTATTTTAAGCAACTCGTTATACCTGATATCATTTAGGACAGGGAATCTTCTCATTGGTTTGTTTAGGCCTCTTCTTTTTAATGTGATTAAGTTAAAGTAAACAAGTTTAACATTGTCTATTGTTTCGTTAGGCATTACTGGTTCTCCTCGAGTGTCACACCATGTAATATCTTTCTTTCTTAATGCTACTAGTTCTGATATTCTACATCCAGTGATTAGTAATACTGCAAATGCTGGTTGATGCCAACGTCTGGCTGTTTTGCTGGTTAATACTTTTTTTCTGGCTTCTTGAAAAGTGGGTATGTTGGAGAAGTCGTTGATTACTCCGTTGTGTTTGGTTGCGAAGATGCTGTTTATCTTAGGCATGTAGTTATTATGTTGTTTTGTGTTTAATAATGTTATGGTTAAAGTAAAGGTTTGATTAGATTTATATATATAGTTACTGATTAGTTACTGAATAGTAACTATTGCAATAAAAAAGGTATTTTATTGGTTGTGAAGGTATGCTAATCTTTTAACAAGTTTTTTTGACATAAGTTTTTGGTTTGATTAGTGCATCCGCCGAGCTATTGTTTTATAAACCTATCTATCGTTATGTATAATTAACTATAAAAAATATACTAACTATACTTTATATAGTGTTGTCCAAGAAATGATGTATTTAGTTACTAATCAGTAACCAAAACAGTTACTAATCAGTAACCACAACAGTTACCAATCAGTAACCACAACACAACGGCAATTTACTTAACAAACATTTATATAAGAGTTAGGTTATTGTATTAGTAACTTGTTTTGTAACAACAAGTACGAGGGCTAAAACGCCCTCTTTCAAAAAAATCTCTTGGAGGGGATGCTATTATGCAAACAGAAAATAAAGTAGAAGTAAAAGAATACGAAGCAAACTGGGAAGAACAAACCAAAAACGAAACTAATTTTAAAAAAGTATTCATCCCAGAAGACAGCTACAACGCTAACCTAAAAACAATAGAAGTTGTAGAACTACCAGACTTTAACGACAAAACAAAAAAGATAGAAAAACTAGCCTTAATGTTCGACATTAAAGAAAAAAGTGTAGAACTAACACACTTCCTACAACCAAAAATCTCAAAAGGTTCTACAAACAAACAAGGCAAAATATACAGCAATTCAAAGTTGTATGACTTGCTTGTAGATTTAAATTTAAAAGATAAGTTCAAAGAAGAAGTAGGCCCAAAATTCTCAGCTGCAAAAGTTGTAGAATTTCTAAACAAGTATTTAGCAAATAAAGTTTTGAGAGTGTCAGTAAAAACTAGCAAAGCCAATACACCAGAACAATACTCAGGAATATCAAAAATCCTAAGGTTCGTGGAGTGATGCAAAATGGATGAAAAACTAAAAAAAGAAATTATAGAATTAATGCGAGAACTACAAAACCAAGACTCAATAGAAATTGGGAACTCAAAAACAGGAGTAATCAAAGTCTATGTGAACTTTGACGAACTAGCTCCAGCATGTCAAAAAATAGACAACGCAATAAGCGTACTAAAATCAAAAAGAAAAGAAATACTCGGAGGCGAAATCTAAATGCCTTGGACATATGAAACATTGGTAGAATGGGTGCAAAAACACCCACTACCAAAAGAAGA
>JAKQEK010000488.1 GCA_029558535.1 Bacteroidota bacterium
AGTCGGTGCCCGGATTATCGATTTGAAGACAAGAATCAAAATACATCTGGCGACCGGCTATCCGGAAAAATCATTGTTCTATAAAGTCTATCTCTCTTGTTCATCACCCTGATGTGAGGCTCGTTCGTGCTCGGTGTTGTAGACAACTTTGAAACTTTCTGAAAACCATGCGGAAACATACGCCCGAACCAAAATGCGAAACTGTTCAAAAAGTAGATTTTGTCTTTATAGCAGAGAGAGGTATTGAATAAGATGCCAAAATCGAAAAATATTTAGTAAATTAATTCTGTTTTTTGTTTTTTTCCTTTGTTTATGAATTAATCAGGCTAGCAGTAGAAAAGGAGCTACAAAACAAATAATATTAATATTCGAGTATATGTATAAATAATCTCCCAGAACTAGATAAAACATTGGCAAAATTATTCCTATGATTAATAAAAATATAGGTAATTTTATACTTTTTGAAATATTTCTTATTTGCTCATCATTCCTAATCCATTCCCGTAGTAATTGAACCCTACTGGAATTAAGGTTATTTGAACTTTCCAGGTATTTCTTTTTATCAACCGTTGATTTAATATCAAATTCGATAATTGCACCAAGTTGTAGAAAACGTCCTCCTTCTGATATTAGGAAATTTCTGATATTTGCACTAGAAGCTTGCAGATTTTGAATCTTAAAAATAGCAAATAAACCCAAAATAGATAAAATTGCTGCATTTGCCTGCAGGACAGCACTGAAAAAGTACTGATAAAAATCTTTGGCCACGCAAAGCTGTCTAAGTAACTGCATGATTATTCCTCGTCAATACTTTCAGCAGAATTGCTCGATAAATTGCTGCTAGAAATATCATCATTATTCTCTTGGGTTTCTCCCGTATTAACAATAGGCTGCAGATTAGGAATTGGTGCACCTTTCTTTTCAACCTCATCATTATCAATAACCTGCAAATTGGGAATTGTCATACCTCCTGGAACCCTAACTATCTTATTCTTTTCGGACATTTTTGTTTCCTCCATCATGTTAATTGAAATGAAATAAATTGATAAAATTATGGCAAATAGAAAAAATATTCCAGAAACAAAGTTGATTATATCTGTGGCAATTGCGAAACAATTTTTTTTATTACAAAACTCCTCTCTTTTATTTAGATAGTATTGCTCTGCAAAAAACAATTGTTTCTTAATACCTTTCTGGCTTATGATAAACGACGATAGAGTAAACATTATCGCCAGGCCGAGAAATATCCAAGAAAGAACAATTAATTCTATATGCCTTGTGCTTTCATAAGGAACAACGTCCTTGATGAAAGCCATTGATATTCCAAGAATTCCGGTTGATAAAGTCAAAATTGCCTTGTCATAGTTTTCAGAGTTTGACATCTGTCGCGCAAAAAGATCTTCTCGTGTTTTCGAGTATAATTTCTGACGAGCTTCATTATTTTGTACCATATCATGGCCTGTCTACTATTTCGATGAAAACATTAAAAAATGTGAATAATTGCGTGTCTAGTAATTGAATCATCGATAAAAGTCTTATTTCACATTATTTGATAGGATTCCCATTATAGGGAAAGTGATCAGTTTGAATTATTTTTCTTTTCGATTTGTTCTTGGAACTTTTTTATAATTAATTGATGTTCATTATATGGGAAATATCCATATTGTATAGCTAACAAACCGGTTAAGAAATGGAGTGATTCCAAATTATCAGATTTTTCTATTTCCCTAAGAAAATATTCTTTAGTATCATGAATCTCTATACATTCTTGTATAAATTCATCAATGTTTTTATTTTGCCAGACAGTTAGCCTGATTAATTCATAAACAAAGGAAAAAAACAAAAAACAGAATTAATTTACTAAATATTTTTCGATTTTGGCATCTTATTCAATACCTCTC
>JAKQEK010000074.1 GCA_029558535.1 Bacteroidota bacterium
AAACAACAAAAACCGGAAATGAACCACCGAATTTTTTTTGCATCAAATCCTCTGAAATTCTTGTCGGATTATCTTTCTTAAAATAGTCAGCCATGTTTGTACTTGTTTTAATAAGGAACATGCCGACAATACTTATGACCAGTAAAATACCCCAGATGGAAAAAATATATTTCGGGTGTTTAAAAAGCAGATTGGATAGTGGTTGAAGGATTACATGCGATAAAATAGTTTTCTTTTCCGGTAATTCTGCTGTCAAATTGCTTTTGTTTTTCGAAAACACGGAAGTAAGCGCAGGAACGAAAAAGATTGCGAGAATCAGTGAGACTGTCACTCCGATGGCTGTAAAAATGCCAAAATCTCTAATCATCGTAAGGTATGCTCCAAGGACAAATGACACAAAACCGATGGCAGTGGTTACTGCCGCAAGAACAACCGGGATTATAATATATCCAAGTGCCTTAATTATGGTCTGATTGATGTCTGTGGTTTTAGAAACATTAAAGCTGTTTATTACATGAATTGTGTATGCGCTTCCAACTGCCAGCAATATGATTGGAACAATGTTCAGAATAATAGTGAGTTTATGTCCGGCAGTAACCATAATCCCAACAGTCCATATAACCGCAATTCCTGCGGTAAGGAGTGGCATTATTACGCCTCTGAAAGATTTAAAACTGATGTATAAAATAAGGGCAATTACTATGAAAACTATCGGTAGAAGCCACACTATATCTGATATTATTAAATCAGAAACATCATTTACCATAAAGGGAAGCCCACCGAAATAAATTATTTCGGGAAAATGATTTGCTTCTACCTTTTCCTTGATTTCCTTCGCAACAGCCTGTTTATCAGCATCAGGGGATAATGTGAACATTATGACTGTTGCTGTTCCATCTTCTGAAACTATCGCCCCTTTATACATCTCTTTTGAGAAAACATAGGTTTTAAGGCTGTCTAACTGTGATTGCTTATCCGGAAGGTTATACTCGTCAATAAGTTTTCCGATTTCAATCCCTTCTTCCGTGCTTTTTATGTCAAGAATATTTGTCAGGCTTGTCACGGTAGAGACACCATGTGTAATTTTCAGACTGTCAGTAATTTGTTTTACATGCCTGAGCAAATCATTTTTGAATACATTATCAGATTCGAGAACAATCATGCCCATTTCATTTCCGCCAAACTGGTTGCCTATGTTCTTAAATAATAAAGCAGCCGGGTCATCATCAGGCAGGGAACTGACTATATCAGAATTTATACTTATAAATCTGGTCTGGTAACCGAAAAATAATGTAAGTACTATTACGGTTGCGATAATTATCCATCTGTTTTTGAGGATTTTCCGGGTAAATTGTTCCATGTATTAAATATTGACTATTACAGTTTTGTGGTCAGTTCAAAATTATAAACAGATTTTAACCAAAAGTGTTTTTAATTCAAAATTTAATTAAAAAAATAATGTTTATCTTTTTTGTGTTCTTAAACTGTTGACAATCATCGATGATAGTTCATCAATTGTACTCTCGTATTCTGCATACTTTTCCTGAAGAAACAATGGTATTTCAATCCCGTTGATGACCATCATGAAAATATTTATGGTTGAATTAATATTTGTAAAATCAAGAAAACCTTCTTTTTTCCCTCTCTCAAGTATTATTTTCAATTGGTCTCTTTCAAATAAAGCAAAATCTTCCCGTACATCTTTTACAAACAGATATTTTTCAAAGAAATCAGCTTTAAGCGTTTCGTGATAGTTTACGGCTCTATGCAGCAACTTTAACCTTGTAAGAGTGTATTCTTTGAGTGTAATAAGCGAATCATTATCTGCATCAACAATCTTCTTTAGTTCAATTTTAACTGCATTTAACTCCTGTTTTAAGACCTCGTTAAATAACTCTTCTTTACCCTTAAAATAGTAATATAATACCCCTTTCGCCTTATGGATGTGCTTGGCAATCTCATCCATTGTAGTTTTATGGAATCCAAATTTTGAAAAATACTTTGTTGCTGAATTAATAATCAGTTCTTTAACATCAATTTTTGACATAATTGACTATTACTGTATCTCGGTCAAATATAATTACTTTAAAGCTTTATTTCAAATTTCCTTATAAAAATATCAAATAAGTAAGTTCTATAAAACTTTATGTATTTTGACTGATGGTATTGATAATTCTCATATTGTTCATATTCTAATGGTTAGATATAGCACTTATATAAAAATTTCATTGATCTTAAAAATTGTTTTTTAGGATTGAATATAAGTGGTCACCAATAAAATTTAAAGGATTATGTTGCACAAAACTTTTCATAGACTCCTAATCCAAATAATGCAAAATCATACTTAACAGGATCTTCTGAGTCGAAACTTCTTAAAACTTCGTCAAGTTCTTCAACTGCCTTTGCATTGTTTTGTTTTCGCCTTAATAAGCCTAGTTTCCTGGCCACCTTTCCCGAATGAACATCGAGCGGACATGATAAGATTGATGGAGATATTGTGTCCCATATGCCAAAATCCACACCTTTGTTGTCTTTCCGGATCATCCACCTCAAATACATATTTAATTTCTTTGCCGATGATCCTTTATATGGATCAGATACATGCCTTTCCGTTCTCTTTTCATGTGGAAATTCAAAAAAAATCTTGTGTAATTCATGTATAGCAGGTTGAAGAGAATCAGTCGCTTGATAAGTGCAGAAAATAGCTTCAAGTCCACCTTTGTTCTTGTAAATATGTCGCAGTGCTTTTAAGAAATAAACCAGATCTGTGGAATTAAATGTTCTATGTACAAAATTTCCAATTTCCTGTAATTCATCATCACTTGAATTCATTATGAATTCGTAAGGTGAATGATCGAGCAATTCCAGAATTCGGTTTGCATTTCTGAGAATCATCTTTCTGTTCCCCCAGGCGATAGTGGCTGCAAGAAAACCCGCTATTTCAATATCATGCTTCTCCGTAAATTGATGTGGAATACTAATTGGATCACATTTAATGAAGGAAGGCTGGTTATATAATTCAACCTTTTCATCAAGAAACTCCTTCAGCTCATGTCTTTTTAACTTCATTTCCTTAAATTGGATGTCATAAAAATAAGGAAATAAAATCAAAAATTATGCTACCTTAATCATCCGTAGGAATATGT
>JAKQEK010000075.1 GCA_029558535.1 Bacteroidota bacterium
AGTCCTGACAAAAAAATTCTAATTCTATACGGCTTCGGACACCTTAGAGACTTTAAGAAAAAAACGAAAAAGATTAATAATGCACGAAAGTAAATTATTAAACAGGCGGACGACTGAACCACTGGTGGTAACAGCACCTTGCCAAAAGTGGCGGTTTCGTGCTTTGTAGGACAGTTTTGTGGACATGTAAACTTCAGTTCTTCGTATGAAAGATTGTGCTGAATATCGCCACCTTCGGCAAGCTGCCAAACGTTGGCAGCAAGTGTAAAGGACGACCCGACAACAACAAAACTACAGAGATAAACAAGAAAAAAGTAAACCATTTTGACAGGTGACCAAAGACATAGAAACGATATTATAAACGGACAGCTACTAAACCGACACGCTGACCAACCCTATGTTTTTTATTTTTTTCCCACCACACATTTTTTAAAAACAATTTTAGCCTGCCTCACAAATGGCACATTTGGTTTTGCCCGACACACAAGGCGACCCTTCGCAAAACCAAAAGAGCCATTTTTTGCCAACGCACACTTCGTGACAATGTGTTATACTTGTATAAAGCAGAAAAATTACAATTAGATTGAGACCTAATACAGAAATATCCGGATTTGAATTAGAATTCACCGAAAAATTCGGAAGGGGATCTGTTATTGAAACCACAATAACAGATATTGTGAAACCCTCTCAAATTATAACAGACTTTTATGAAGACTTTATAGGTCGTTTATCAATTTTAAATTTGTCTTGGTGCCTCCCTTCAGGAGAAGCAGAATTCAAGAAATTTAAAGTTGGTGACCGAATTCAATGTGTTGTATTAGATATTGATTTTCAAAACAGACAGGTAATTCTCAGCCAAAAACATCTTACAAAACCAATAAGCGATACATTAACTTGGGAAAGAATAGAAAGAGGGGATGAATTTAATGTTGAGGTTGTTGAATCTTATAACAATACCACTTTAGTAAAGACCAAAGAAAATTTATATGGTATTATAAGTAACAACTTCATTAATGGCTCCTCGGATAGAATTAGAGTAAAAGTAAATTCAAAACTTGACTACAGTGATTTATTCTCTTTTGTTCCCGCTTCCTTAGATGTTGAAATTGACCAAGCAGATGAATATGTTGACCCCGAAATCAACTTTATTGATAATGAACTACTCTCCTTCTACAATTTTAAAAATTCGATTCTGGGTGTCTATGCCACAAATGAACAATTATCAATAATTAAAAAGGGGTTTGAACAAGATGATAGAATATTTTCGAAGGAATTTAAAACCAATTTCCCACTTTACATCCAATTTGAATTAGGTAATGCGAGCTATGAAACTACTTTTAAACAAAATGCTATCCCCTATTTTCTTAATGACACCGTAGTTTCATTAGAAAATGAAAATAAACTTTTAGAGCTACTTTCAAATCAACAGCACTATTGGTTTAAAATCAATGCAAGAGGAAACAGCGACAAAATAGATTTTTCACTTTATAATGAGGATGTAAATTTCTTTGGTGATGTAATTATCGGTAAGGATAAGAAAGAAATCAAATTTATCATAAAGAATTTCTCTTTTGGTCATTCCCAGTATACCTCAAGTGAAGCCAAAAAAAGAAATTCAAAGTATGGATCATTTCTGTTTAGTAACAAATTAAAAATAATCTCACCTTACGGTACACTTCCTTTTGTTAATTCACAACAATTATTTCTCGACTATGCTTTACTTAAAACTCAATGCTTTGAAACAGTAAATCATTTAAAAACAGAAGCAGGTGAAATTCTAAGACAGGAAGGGAGAACGCTATCAATCATTGATAAATTTCTAGAGTATCAAATTAGTTTAATTGATAAAGAAAAAGAAAATGCTGTTTTTGTAGAAAAATATGACAGAGTACCAGCAGCTAATCAGGGTGTAGCAATTAAGATTTCAAGAAGCACCGGAGATAGTCTTGAAACTGATGAAGATACTGTTGTAAATATCAGATTAAAAGAAGATGATAAACTAATAAAGCTCTCAGACGGTATACTTTCTTATTTTAATGATGTTTACACTATTACTTTTCACAAACCCATAAAGCTTGAACTACTAGACAAGGGATTCTATATAGACAAAAAGATTTCTAAAAAGCAATTCCAAATACAAAGAGAAATTATTCAAGATTTCCTTGACAAGAAAATTAAAATTGACCACATAGAAGCCCTACTCGTAAAACCAGATAGGGTGAAAACTCCAATTTTAAAACCTATTCAGTTTAAAAATGAAGATTTATCAAGGACGGAAAAAGAAGACCCCACAAATAATCAAGTCAATGCAGTCAAAAAAGCAGTAGGTAATCAAAACATTTTTTTAATACAAGGTCCTCCAGGTACGGGTAAAACAACAGTAATAGCTGAGATTATCCAACAGTTAGTTGAGAAGGGTGAAAAGATTCTGGTATCAGGTCAAAACCACGTAGCAGTAGATAACGTGTTGGAGAAACTTTCGCAATTTCCGAAGCTAAATCTCTTAAGAGTTGGAAACCCTGACAGGATTGATAAGCAGTTATTAAAATATACAATTGAAAATCTAGTAGAGGATTACAAAATTGATTTCAAAAAATTTATTTTAAATCAGCTTTCAATAACTGAAGAATATACTAGATGTAAAGAACTAGGTTATGATAAAAATGAGTTTAGAACCCAATTAAATCAATTCATTAATTCACTTGTAAATCAATATGGAGTAATGAAAGATGTGTACAAGCAACGCCATTTTATACTTCTTGACGGACTCACAGGCTTATCCAAAACGGAGTTAAATGAAACAACAGAACTACTAAGAAAATGGTTTGACGAATCTAACAATGAGTATGAAATTTTATTAAAGCCACTCATATATAATTCTATTGATGTCGTTTTTGCAACTTGCATAGGTATTAAATCAGATGAGGTATTTAAAGAAAAGAATTTTAAGTTTGATACTGTCATTATTGATGAAGCTGGAAAGGCAAACATTGCAGAATCTTTAGTAGCCATCGAACTTGGACAAAAAGTTATATTGGTTGGTGACCAAAAGCAACTTCCGCCTTATATGGATAGCTCCTTGATTGATAAAGCAGATAATCAAAGCTTTCCTAATTCTGTTTATGGTTCAGAATTTTTAGAAGAAGAAATTTTACACGCTCTTAAATCATCTTTTTTTGAATTTATTGTTAACCGCATAAATGCTGAACAATTTCCAAAAGACAATATGGAAATGTTAAACTATCAACATAGAATGCATCCCAATATTGGGCAGTTTGTTTCTGAATCTTTTTATGATGGTAAGGTAAAAATGGGTATTAGAACCCATTTGAACAGAATTGAAATGCCAAGTCCGTTTAATAAGGAGGTTGTATTTTTTGACACCTCAAATTCAAAAAATCCTTTTGAACAGAATGATGGTTTCTCTGCAAAAAACAATACAGAATCAGAAACAATTTCAGAAATAATATTGCCAAAATTATTTGAAAGCAACATTAATCAATCCAGTATTGCCATAATAGCCCCTTATAAATCTCAAGTAGCAAATATTAAAAATCAAATAAACAAATCTGAATCCTGTAAATTCAAAAACATTGATGTTTCAACCCTTGACTCTTTTCAAGGAAAGGAATATGATATAATCGTTTTCAGTTTTACACGTTCATCCGACCACAATAACGCTCCTTTTGAAAATGGGAAACGAAAATATAGTAAAGTTGGATTTCTTGATGATGCAAGAAGGTTAAATGTTGCATTTAGCCGTGCCAAGAAAAAGCTAATTCTTATCGGAAATTCTAAAACCTTGACTGATTCTAGGTCTCACTTTGATAAAATATTTAACTATACTAACCTTTTTAGAACTCTTGTTAAACTTAGCAACAAAGAAGATATTGGGAATTTTGTTAATGTCGCTGATTTATATGATTTCAAATCTCCCTTTGAGTTGTTCTTAGAGAAATACAAACAGGGAGATAATGCAGTTGGAAAATTTAAATCCATTGGGAAATCTCCAAAGGGAATTTTTGGGTTATTCGTTACTGTCGATGGTGTTGATGGTCTAATACCGTATTCTATGATGTCCAAGGATCTCAAAGAAAGTGCTGAAAACTTACAAGCAGGTACTGAAATGGATGTTTCAATCTATTCGATTGATGTTGAAAACAAACGGATTACTTTGAACTTAAACAATAGAAAGAAAGGCACTGCAAAAAATAAAAATAAGTGTTGGGAAAACACTATAAGAAAGTACAAGAAAGGAGACAAAGTAAAAGGAATTATTACCAAAGAAGTAAACTTTGGATACTTCCTTAAAATTGATACTGGCTTTGAAGGTTTACTTCACAAAAATAATATAGGTAGAGGAAAAGTGCCGGAAGTTAATGAACCTATGGAAGTCAGAATTATTAAAATTGATTTAGAAAAAAAACAAATATCATTTTCATATTAAATGAGCAATTTCAGTATTGACATAGAAAAATTTTACGAAGAATTGTCAGGAATGGGAAGACAGCTAAAAGGTATCTTTTGTCTTCAATATCCAATTTTTTGTATTCATTCTGAGATTTCAGATTCGACACCAGACCCTCTTGACAACCTAGATAAAGTAATTGTTGATTTTATTAAAGTAAAACCTGATTTTAATTCGTTCCAAATTGGCAGTATCATAGGCACTTCCAAAAGCTTAATAGAACTAAGAATTGAAAAACTCATAAGTGATGATTTGTTAACTAAACAAGGAAATAATCATCAACTAACAGAATATGGAATTTCTGTGTTTGAAACAAAAACACAAGTAAGACTTCACAAACAATCATATGATTTCTTCATCGATGGTATTACATTAAAGCCATTACCACGTATTTTTTATAACTACTATAAAAGCAAACTCATAAGTGAGAATTATTCCTACCTCTATACGAACCAAAGAGGTGAAACTAAAATAGCACGCCCTTTTGCTCCAGACATCGTTCATACCCCACCTGAAAAAAGTTTAATAGCAGATCAGATTTTTGCTATAGAAAGAGAGGAGCGAGAAGCATTTGGAATTCCTATCGGATTACAAGGCATTGACGAAATCTCGTTTACCAAAATGAGCTTTCAAGTACTTGTTTCAGTAAGTAAATCAAATAAAGAATTAATTAAAGAGCTTATAGATGGTTACGCTATCTTTTCTTTACGAGATGAGTTATCTTACTATCAAACACTTAGAGAAAATGTAATTTTCTTTGAGCAACAATTAAACGATAGAATTCAAAATATAGAATTCAAATTAATGGTTCCCTTTCAGAAGAAAGATAGTAATGAAAAAACTTTTCCTTATTTAACAACAAATTGGCCTGAGATAGATAGATACAAAGACTCAACCAATAAGTGTTATAATTTTAGCAGTGAGGACTTAATCAATTTCTTAAAAGCGGATATGCCATTTGGCTTTGGCATCAAGGAAATAGAAGCTACGAATATTATAAACGATGAGGACAACCTAATGATTAATATAAGGGTGAATCATCTTTTAAAAAGTATAAACAGACAGAAACTGCTTAGTGACTTAATTAGAAAGCGTGACTATAAGATTTTCAACAATAGCCTTGAAAGAAATGTGTTCTTATTTTTCATCAATTATAGTACAGATGACCCAGTAGTTAAAGAGTTAATTGAGTTTATTGAATTAATTAGAGAATATCAGCGATTCCCATTTTCCCGCTTTATTGAAAGTCATCCAAAATTCGCAAACAACATTAGACGCTTTCTCTTATTAGCAGGTGAATTTGACTTACTGGAGAAATATGATATTGAAAACCATATGATTGATTTAATGTGATGGAAACAATAATTCGAAATACCGATTTTTTAAATACTGGAGTTTTTGTTATTAATAATGACAGGAAAGACTTTCATCCGTTAAACCACTACAATGCGTTGTTTCTTACGCAAGAAGGAAATTCATCCTTAAAAAATGAAATACTACGCATAATTAATGAAGCAACTTCTGTTCTTAAAATATGTTCTTTTATCATTACAGATAAAGAAATATTCAATGCGATTTTAAACAAATCAAAAGAAAGTCAAATTGCTATTTTCGTTTTAACTCAACTAGATCAAGATAAATTAAAAAACGATTTATCTTTAATTGATTTCATTACAGAAGAAGAGATAAAAGAAAATCCCGCACAAATTCACATTAAATTTATACGGAAACTTTATGATAATGGTATTCACGTAAGAGCTTCTCTTTCCGCACATTCTAAATTTATCGTGTCAGACAGAACTAATGGATTTATTACTAGTGCTAACTTTACAACACCATCATTAACTTTTAATACTGAATCAGGTGTGTATCTCGATGAAAACAGTAGTAAACAGTTAGATAGGCTTTTTGATGTTATTTTTCTTCAAGGTACAACCTTCAAACAATTTTTAGGCACTAGAAAAAAAGGCAAAATGCTTGTAGTGCAAACTGAAGCCACAATAAATAGTGATTTGCTTCCAGTACCAAGTCAATCAAAATTGAGATATACCTGCGAATCTTATGAAAACAACCTGCTTAATGAGATTATAAAAGTAATTGACGAAGCGAGTGATTACATTTATTTGTCTGCATACAGTGTTGTTGGTTTAAACTCTCTACCAAATTTAATTCAGTCATTAAAAAATGCAATAGGGAGAAATGTACCTGTTTCATTATTTTGTAGAGGGATGAATTATAGGAATGATCACCTAAGCGGTGTTTCTGAGCTTGTTGAGATTGGGTGCAAAGTATATGCTGATGTTTACAACCATTCAAAAGGTGTTATAAATGAAAAAACGGGTTTAATATTCACAGCGAATATTGACGGGAATCACGGATTAACCAATGGCTTTGAGGTTGGATATATTCTTAATGAAAATCAACGCATTGAATTTCTGGATTTTCACAAGAAACTAATTGAAACATCATTCTACGTTTATGACAGCAAGCCCACAAGAAATGAATTATTTCAAACATATATTGCATATGAAATGATTAAGGGCCTAAATGCACCGGTATTTCCCCAGAACTTGATCCTTTCATTTAATAAATCTCATAATGTAAATTTAGAAGAGTTAAAAAGCAACATAATCTTTTATGGAAAATCGAAAGACAGCGAGTTCCTAGTTATCGGAAATTCATACTTAAAGTGTAGAATAAAGGACAACGTCATTCAAATTATAGAATCAGTAAAACCAAGATTTGATCTTGAAAAATATGTTCTTAAATTTTTTGAACTTAAAATCAGCAATAATCAATGAAAAATAAAATACCATACCTGCAAGAGTGGCTTGATTTAGCCAGTTCAGGCAAATTTGAACGTGCTCAAGAGTTATATTTTGAAAAACTTTTTGAGGCAGTTATAAATAATTTCTGTAATGAATATAGTAACACATTACCATCAGGTGGCACATTGTTCTCAGTTTTAGGTTTTTCGCCCGAACCAATAATTCTAACTGCAAAAGCAATTCAGCCCGAAACTCACATTATTTTCACGACAAATAATCAAAAAGTAGATAATAGCTATTTAGAAAATTTTCTTGATTCTAATTATGAAATTATATACCTAAATGATGAAAGCTTTGAATCAATGTATAAAGCAATGAAAGAACAATTAGTATTAAATCCTGACCCACAAATTACAGTTGATATAACTGGAGGTAAAAAGTCAATGGTTGCATCGGCATCCATTTTTGGAAAAGATTATGGATGTAGAATAGTTTACGTTGACTTTTCGGATTACATCAAAGATTTACGAAAGCCTATGCCTGGTTCAGAAATACTTAATGTTGTATACAATCCATTCAAGAATCAACCAGAAATATTTTTAAAATGAAGCATCAAATTAGTTTTCTTGGTGGTCAATTACTTCCGATATACATCGGAATAAAAGAGTTTATGCCCGCCAAAATTCATTTTATTGCTTCGGATGAATCAAAAGAAGGAATTAAAATATTGAAAGACATTTTTCCAGATATTATAGTTAGTGAATTTATTTGTGACCCTTTTGATTTTTATTCCATCAAAAAACGAATTCGAAGTATCATTGAAAAATTAGATGCACAAGACGATGTATTGATTAATTTAACTGGTGGCACTAAAATAATGCTTCTTGCAGCACAATCGATTATTTCTGAAAGTAATCTCAATGGTTTTTACGTAAATCAAGACTATAGTTTAATAGAAGTCCCTTCATATGATAAAAAACAAATAACTTCGGAATTATCAATTAAAGATTTTTTTGGGTTAAGTGGTCATAAAATATTTTCAGCAAAAACGCTAAGCGACTTTACAGAGAATGATTTAAGGGTTTCCAGACAGATAGAATCTTTTGCTGCGTCAAATAAAATATATTCTAAGGTTACAGATTTCCTAAGAAAGAAATATAGAGTCTTACCAGAAAAAGGGAAAGAGACAACGACAGGTAATGCAGTCATCAATTGGGATGCTAACATCGTAGAAATCCATAGTAACAACAAACCTATTGCTTGTTTTAAAGGCAATAACGTTCGTGACCTTTTCTTTAATGCAAATTGGTGGGAACTAATTGTAGCATCAGAAATTGGTAAATGGGCTAAAGCAAAAGAAATAATTCTTCATTGCGAGCTACCTTTTAAGACTGATAATAAAGCCTTGAAAAATGAAATTGACATCCTAATCAATACAGGTAACAAACTGATTTTTGTTGAGTGTAAATCCGGCAATATAAAACAAGAAGACATAAACAAAATGAAGGTTATCAAGCAAACTTATGGTGGTCTAATATCTAAATCACTATTAGTAAGTCGATATATGCCTTCACAATCAATAATGGAGAAGTGTAAAGAACTAGATATCGAGGTTTTTTATGTATACGCATTTCAGAGAATGGTTAATCCACTAAAGGACATTTGTAAAATATTAGACAAGCTTGAGAAAAAAACATCAATATGAGCCAAACGTTTTGCAAGCACATTGCCAAAGCCGCACAAGCCCAAGCACAGTCCGAAGCTTTGTCAAAGAGCTTGCAAAGCCAACGCAAGAAAAATTGTTTTTAAAAAATTTCCCGACCCTTCAAAAAAATAAAAAACGCAACACACAACCGACACAGATATAAAAGAAAATAGAAAATGACACTCAAACCCAACACTGACAATGGTTTACAAGCACGGACGACAGAACACCAGCTGCCAACAGCGGTTTTGCAAAAGTGGCGGTGCAGTGCTTCGTATGACAGTAAAGTGGTTAATCAAAATTTAGTGCTTCGATTGAAGTTTAGTGCTGAAAATCGCCACCTTCGCAAAGCCGCAAAACGTTGTAAGCAAGCCTATTAGACAACACATCAACCATAAACAGACAAACAAATAATCGACCTTTGAC
>JAKQEK010000115.1 GCA_029558535.1 Bacteroidota bacterium
CCGAACACAGTTCGGCCAGGTTCTTTGGCAGTTTTTGCCTCGCAAAGCGAGGCGACGATTTCAAGTTTTTCTTTGGCGGCAAATTCTTTTAGCTCAGCAAGCTGAGCTTCAATACTTAAAACTTGTCTCTCTTCGCTGTCCGTTGATTTTCGAGTGTAAATAAAATATTTCATAATTACTCCTTAAAAATTAAAAATGAAAATTCGGGAAGCCCGCTTTTGGCCAGCCCCTTCGGGGCAAAGATAAAAAATTCCAATTTGCGCTTAAAATCGGCTGGCGAGCCCTCGCAGAGGGCGAGCCAACAAAGACATTTCCTAATTGGCGGTGTGCTTTCGAAAAAATTCGAACTGATTTCGCCCAAAATTTGTAGGGCGGGCGGAATTCCCCCCAGACCCCCCTTCCGCCCGCCCGCAGAAGCGACCCTTTCGGATTGAAAAACTGCCAAAGAACCTGAAAAAATATCGTCTCGAACTTCATTTTGGGCCAAAAGCGGGCTTCCCTCATTTTTAATTGGACTGTTTTCATTTTATTTGTTATCATATCTATGAAGGGTTAAATAAGCACCCATACTAATACTATCATACTTAGGAAACTATGAAAAGTCAAAATAATAATGAAACCATTGGAGATAAGATAAAACAGCTTAGAAATAAGCAGGGATTGACGCAGGACGAATTGGCGAGAAAATCCGATCTTCCCTATACAACGCTTACCAAAATCGAAAGTAATGTTATAACAAAACCTTCAATTCAGACAGTTGTAAAAATTGCTAACGGACTTGGTATTACAATTGATAGTTTAATGAAATAATATTATGGTAAAAAAAGTTCCATATCTTCAATACGAAATACTAGAATTTATCCATGACGGGAATAAGGTAACTTCTATTGCTGAATTGTGTGGTTATCCTGCAAATAGCAAGATTATTACAAGCGCTATTAACTCTCTTATTACGAAGGGTCTTTTGGATGAAAAGCACAAACTGACCGAAACGGCCTTAAAGCTATTAAATGGACACTATCGCGATAGACACATTCATAAAATATATGACAAATCTAATTATGCATTAACAATCAAAAATACTTTATTTAATATTGTTAACAATCCTTATCATCGATGGTATGAATATCTGGAGGATTTTCCAGGCGATTTTGTAAAAAAATATTCTGAAAAATATAAGGTTGATAATAAATATTATCTATTTGATCCATTTATAGGTAGTGGTACTACCTTGATCAGTGGAAAGATGTTGGGTTTAAAGGGGGTAGGTTTTGACATAAACCCAGTTATGACATTTATATCTAAGCAAAAGTTGGATTGGAGTTATGATATTGCCGTTTTCGAAAAAGAATATCTAAAAATTATTGATTGGTTTGTAAAAAATAATGCAAATGGGAATTATTTAACTAAAACACCATTGGGGAAAATGCCTAAGAAAGAAATTAATCAATGGCTTAGCCCAGTAAAACAAAAGGAAATAGCAGCACTGTACTGGTATATTAAAAATAAAGTTAATCCAAAATATAGCGATCTTTTCTTGTTGATTTTAGCTAGTTCGTCGATAAAATCTTCTTATGTTGCCTTCTGTCCCGGCACAACGTTTTATCCGTTTAGACAGAAGCCGGATATTATTTCTGAATTTTGTAATTTAGCACGATATGTGTATGAGGATTTATCTTCGGAATATCAAAAAAATAAAGCAGTTGAATCTGAAGTACACCTCGCCTCTTCTCTAAATATTGAAGATTTCAAAAAAATCATTAATAAGGTTGACCTTATTATTACATCGCCACCATATCCGAATGATTTAGAATATACAAGACAAACGAGACTGGAAATGTATCTACTTGGTTTTACTGAAAAGATGGATGATGTTCAAAAAATAAAAAGAACTATGGTAAAGGGAAGCACGAAATTAATATATAATAGTGATAAGCCAACATCAGAAATTTTAAATAATAAACGTATTCAAAAAATAGCTAAGGAGATTTATAAAAAGACAGGTGGTAAGAATTGGGGCTTTGACTATCCGCTCATGGTACAGATGTACTTTTCGGACATGTATAAGTGTTTACAAAATTACTACTTAACACTCGTAAAAGGTGGTACCGCAATATTAGTTGTTGGAGATCAAACAATTCAAGGTGTTTTAGTGCCTGTTGCTGAAATATTAGAAGATATAAGTAAGGAAATCGGTTTTAAAAAAACATTTATTGAATTACACAGAAAAAGAAGAAGCACGGGTCACGAGGTTCCTATTCCGGAAGAGAATTTAATAATAACTAAATAATATGAAACATAAAATTGCATCAGAAATATTTGGATATCCGATTGAGCACTACAAACTCAACCCGAATTTAATGAAAGAAATTGAAAAAGGTGGTTTTATCTCGCCTTTTACTAAAAAAAAGAATGGGAAACAAACGCGCCTATTAAAAATCCCCATGGGAGTCGACTCTGTCTATTGGAATGATACGCCCGTTATTATTGACCCAAATAGATTTTTACAAGATGAAACAATTTTTAAAGATGTAGCTATAAAATTTTGGGGTAGCGATGAGAATGTTATTAAGTTGCCTGAAGTTAAACTAAAAAATGTTGGAAGTTTTGATTTTGTAATGGTTAAACACAAAAAATTGTCATACGAGATAGAGGATTTTATAATTTTAGAAATACAATCCGATTCAACTACAGGGACAGGTGCTTTAGTAAAAAATTTAAATGATTTGTATACAAAAGGGGCTAACAATTTGGAAAGCTCTTATCCTTTTGGAATGAACACATACAACACTATTAAGCTGTCCTTTATGCAAATGCTGATAAAAGGAATGGTAGCTGAAAAGTGGGACAAAAATGTCTGTTGGGTAATGCAAGATTTTGTATTTCAAAACATGTTAAACAGATTTGATATAGCAAATAACGATTTTGATAATGAAAAACATACGCATTATTTTACTTACAATATGCTAAGGAAGAATGAAAAAGACATTTTCCATCTCTCATTAGATAAAATACGATCTTATGATGTTTTAGAGTTAAAGAGAGCTTTTGATTCCGATAGATCATTGCCAGAAGTTGATTGTTTTGTAAATATATTAAAGAAAAGAATTACACAGCAATTCCCTAAAAATTAAAAGAATTTGCCGCCAAACCGAGCAAAGCTCGGAGTTCCGCCAAAAGCGGAACGAAAAACTTGAAATCGTCCAATCCGAAAGGGTCGCTTCTGCGGGCGGGCGGAAGGGGGGTCTGGGGGGAATTCCGCCCGCCCTACAAATTTTGGGCGAAATCAGTTCGAATTTTTTCGAAAGCACACCGC
>JAKQEK010000117.1 GCA_029558535.1 Bacteroidota bacterium
GTCTGTTGATCCATCGTCAATTATTAAAATATTCATCGGAAATTCTGGTGGTTTTGTAGCAAGAGTTTTGGCTAATTTATTACCATTGTTATAGTTAACTACAACTGTAAGACATTTGGAATAATCCATAATTTTATAACCTATTTTTTTTAAATATAAGCGAAGAAAGAATAAAGTTCATAAACATTGTAAAAGGAACAACCATAAAAGCAATTACCCAGTTCTTAAATGGTAATAATTTTCTTAAAATATATATACATAAACTTCCCAAAGCTAATGTGAATAGATAAATTCCGTAATATTTAAGCATACTTTGTCTATCTTGCTTAGCTTTAAAAGTATATCTTGTATTGAGATAATATGATAAAAAAATAGTACTTCCATATAATAATATATAAGTTAGAATTAAAGGTGTATTTAGAAATTCCAAAAAAATATACATTAATACAAGAGAAATAATTGTAACCAAAACCCCGACCAAAGAGAACTTTATAAATTCATTTATGTTTTTTGCATATTTATTGTATATACTTTGTATATTCATATTAGATAAATTTATTAAGAATCCCTACAATCTTTTTTGTATCATCAATAGTTTGTACTTGACTAATTGGTAACGATAGGACTTCGTTGTGTATCTTTTCAGTTATTGGTAAAGAAAGATATGAATATTCTGAATAAGCTTTCTGTTTATGAGGTGGTATAGGATAATGTATTATAGTTTCTACTCCATTATCTAATAAGTACTTTTGTAATCTATCTCTTTCAGGATGCCTAATCACATATAAATGCCATACATGGCTTAAGTTATTTATAATTGATTGACTATTATCAATGAGTTTAGGTAGAATAAATTTATCAGGATCAAGTTGTTCAGAATAATATGCCGCGATGTTTCTTCTTACTTTATTATCACTTTCCAAATAAGGCAATTTAATTCTCAGAAATGCAGCTTGAAGTTCATCTAAACGAGAATTTAACCCCTTAAAATTATGTACATACTTTTGAGAAGATCCATAATTACCAAGAGTTCTTATAACATCAGCAAGATATTTGTTATTTGTTGTTACTGCTCCTCCATCTCCTAAGGCACCAAGTATTTTTCCTGGATAAAAACTATGTCCTGCTGCCTCACCTAAAGAACCTGTTCTTTTACCTTTATACATAGCACCATGTGCTTGGGCATTATCTTCAATTATTTTTAAATCGTACTTCTTAGCAATCTCAAAAATCTTGTCTGTAAGAGCATTTTGTCCATATAAATGGACAATTAAAATGGCTTTTGTTTTAGATGTTATTGCTTTTTCAAGATTATCAGGATTTATATTATATGTTTCAAGATTCGGCTCTACTAAAATTGGTTTCAAATGATTATCAGATATGGCTAATATAGAGGCAATATAAGTATTAGCAGGTACAATTATTTCATCGTCTGGTTTAAAAACGCCGAGCTCAAGATACGCACGAAAAATTAATCTTAGGGCATCTAAACCATTTCCAACGCCAATACAATAATTAGTTCCAATATATTCAGTATATTCTTTTTCAAAAGCTTGAACTTCATCTCCAAGAATAAGTTGTCCTTTGTCAATTACTTTGGAAACCATATTCAAAAAATCTATCTTATATTTCTGATTTATCTTAGCTATATCAAGGAATTTTATCATTTCAGTTATCTTCAATAGGTTGCTGCCAAGGATATCCTCTAAATTCCTCAAGATATTCTTTCCAAGGATAAACTGGTTGCCCATCTTCGTTTCGTATTTCTCTTACTGATTTAATATCTTTTGCAGGGTTTCCCATAACTAATCTTTCATCTCCTACATCCTTAGTTACTAAAGCACCTGCCGCAACAATAGAATTTTTGCCAATTGTTAATCCTGGCATTATAACTGCATGAGAAAATATTTGTGCATATTCTTTAATATTGCAAGTTAATAAATTTCCATGAGGAGGATATTTATCGTTTGTAATAAAAACATAGGGGAAAATCCATACATAATTTTCGATAAAAGTATTCTCCCCGATACCAACTCTACTATGTATCCTGACAAAGTCACCAATAGATACACTACCAAATATTTCAGAATATGAACCTATGCTTGAATGACTACCTATTTTAGTATTTTCTCTTATCATTGAATAGTGACCACTTTGGAAATGATCTCCTATAGATACATCTTCATATATGATAGTATGAGATCTAATTAATGACTTTGCCCCAATAGATGTTATTTTTTGTTCAATATCCTTACCCTTATAATATTGGGTTGTGTGTTCTCCTATAATGCAATAGGGTCCAATAAAACAATCATCCCCTATTACTACATTATCATTAATAATAGCACCTAATCCTATTGATACATTCTTTCCTATTTTGGCTTTAGGGCTTATATATCCTTGATTATTTTCATACATACTAATCACCATAACCTATATTATTTATTTAATCGTTCTAATGATTCGGGAGTATATAAATTACTGTGTCTTTGTTCTAATAAAATAGTACTAATATATTTTGCTATAATTGACAAAGTTACAAAAATACCTGTAAAACCAATAGATAAAAACAGCATTGTAGTTGTCCAACCTGAAATAACTGCCTTATCAATATAATGAGCAATTAATGCATATATTCCTATAAAAATAGAAATAAAGGCAAAAATGCTGGAAAAAAGGATTGCAATATGTAAGCCAATATTGGAAAACACAATAATCACATCAGAAGCAAGAGAAAGTTTTTGCATAAAAGTTAAATCTTCCTGTTTATGTAACTTTTTAACAGGACTATAATATAAACTGGTTGTTGGGAAGCCAGAGTGTTTATATAATATTTTTCTATATCTAACCTGATTTCTTTCTAAAAGAATTCTATTTAATGCCTTCCGAGAAACAATTTTAGCAGTTTCTGTTTGTTCTTCAATATTAAGGTAAGATATTCTGTTTAAAAACCAATAAAATAGTTTTGACTTTTTTTTCGTTCCTTTATTAGGAAAAGCTGAAACAATGTCATATCCACTAATAGATTTTTCATACAATTTTCCCAGTAAATCAATGTTAAAATTATTATGTGTGGATTCTATCTCAAATACAAAATCTCCAATTGCCAAATCTGTTCCCGCAAGCATTGCTAATTCTTTTTTATGCCTCCAGGCAAGATTTATTATTGTTAAAGTTCCCTTAATAAGATGTGAAGTTTTCTCTATTTCCCTTTTAGTATTATCGGTGCTGCAATCATTAACCAAAATAATTTCGTAAATTTCAAAGTGATCAAACAAATATGAATCAAGTTCTTGTAAAAAAGAAGCAATAATGTTTTCGGAGTTGAAAACATATACTACTGTTGAAATGAAGGTTTTTTCTTTCATATAATAAACTCATCTAAGTCATAAATTGTGTTAATTTTACCAGATAAAACTGAAATAAACCTCGGATTTTTATTAAATTCTCTAATAACTGTTGGTCTTGAATCATCCAGTTCTGAAGCCATAAGTATTGGTTTAATAGCAAATAATGAACTGCTATATGTAAATTTATATTCATCTTTTAAATAATTCTTTGCCAATTGAGACATAAAACTCCAAGCTGTTTTAGGACGAGCTTTACAAGTATTACAGTTATCCAAAAAGTATGGTGAACAATTATTATTAATTTCCTGGCATTTAAAAGTAGGTAGCAGATTATAAGAAGTTAAATGGGGAGTAAACATAACGGAAGTTAATGAAAATAAACCCTTAAGTCCAAAAGGCATAATCGAAAAGAAAGGCCCATCCATAATCGTCAATCCAATATTGGATAAAGCTTTATTAGGTTTACAAAGAGCTATCTCACAAATTTCATATTTAATTCTGAATTTTTCAAACCCAAACATTTCCAGTATTTGATTTATACTTGCATAAGTAGTATTGATAATGTATGGAGTTTCCAATATCTGCCCATTGTTTAATGTTAAAAGATAAGAGTTACTTTTTGTTTCTTGCCTAACTATTTTTGTGTTATAGCTTATTTCAATATTATCTATTTTGCTTATCTCATTTAAATAGAAATCTCTAATTTTAAAAGCATCAAATGCAAATTCTTCCGTTTCAAAAGCTGAATCAACCATACTCTTATTAAAATGTTCACCAGCATCAATTTCTCTGCAAGGAATATCAATAACATTACAAAACTTTTTGAATTGTTCTCCATTAGTATAAGAAAACTTACTGGAAAGAGCATAGATTTTTTTGAAATAGTAGTTAATGGCAAAAGAAAACTCCTTACTAAACCTTTGAAAATATTCTGCTGATTTGGATGCAGTTGAAACACTTCTTGGATAATGATATCC
>JAKQEK010000120.1 GCA_029558535.1 Bacteroidota bacterium
GCCATACAATTTGGCACAAAATGAGGTAATTATTGAAACAAAATCGTTTATCAATTCTTCTTTTTTATTTTCAGATTCGTTTATTACCTCTATTTGGATATTAAGCCTATTCAAAAGCAATTTCATGTGGTTAAAGCCAAAGCGGGTTAGCCTGTCTTTATGTTCTACTACAATTTTTTCAGTATTTTTGTCAGTTAATATTGCGTTTAACTGCTTTCTGTTGTCGTTCATTCCTGAAGCAATTTCTTTAACTTCTTTATATATTTTATATCCTTTAGACGCGCAATATAAACGAAGGCGTTCCATTTGCCTTTCTAAGTCTTCTTTTTGCCCATGTGATGAAACCCTCCCATATATTACAACAGAACTATTATTTTTAGTTTCAAAAGGGGCAAGCTTTACATATATCCTACCGTTTCCGTCTTTGTATGCTCCTTCTATTTGCCCTTTATAAAACCATTGTTGAGCGGCTCGGTAGCCTACTCCCATCCTTTTTGCATATTCGCTTAATTTAATCTGTTGAGGAACCATTCTTTTCTTTTATATAAATATAGTCTTTTTTTAAAAAATCATAAATAATCATAAAAAATTACACTCTAAGCGACATGCAAACAACCCAATCAGGCGGAGGTATCGTTAGCCTTCGCCCACCCCCTTACGTATATATAAAAAACGTTCTAAAACCTTAGAAATAAATTCTTCTGGAGTTTTTAAATATAAAAAATTTGATAAAAAATCGTTTTCATCTCCATGAATATCCATAAGCATCGTTTGTTTTCTTAAAAGTATGTACGGCATTGTTGTACAATGTTTGAAAAAAGCTACTCCCACCTTTGCAATAGAATTTTATCCATCAGGCCGTCATGATTCATGCCATGCCTATTTAAAAACTTCTGCCCATTTTTAAAATACGGGGCAATATCTATAGCTATCCCCTGATATGACAGGTTCAGGTAATAGTTTTTATGTTGTGCAGAATCTCCTAACGATTTGTCGAACTTCTTTTGTAAATTTCTGGGGAGTACTTCAGTTTCGACATTGGAGTTTGCAGCAAGCTTAATAAATGCTTTATATTCAAATATATCAACATGCTCTCTATTAGGCATCAATTTTCTAGGGTGAACAAAAGAAGCAATCATCTGGGCCAGTAAAAAAATCTTCTCATATCTGCTATTGCTTCCATGTATGAATTGTATTTCCTCATATTCCCCTTGCCGTTGGGTGCCTGCTGAAGCATATACGTTTAATTCTTGATCAAACAACAGGAATGAATGAAGCCCTCCGTTTCTTGAAATAGAAAAGCCGAGTTTTTCTTCCTTTTCTTCGACCAGCAATTCATAAGTTTTCAAATAATCAATTTTCATTCGTTTTATTTTTTAAAATGTTTATAATCTTCTCTTCATATTTTTTATATATTGCTATATATAAAGGATATGCTCTTTTATAAATATACTTTTCTTGCCTTTCAGTTAAATCAAAAACACTGTGTTTTTTTAAGTCAAATAAAAAACCTGCTGCTTTTGCCCTGCGAACATTCATGTCGTGTACAACATCCACAACAAACTTTTTTGCTTCTATAGAAAAGTCGTGTTCCAATATGAATTTTAATGCTTGCGATATGCTTTTATTTGTATTTTGAGCATGGTTCTTAACAAAATAATCTAAATAATCTAATTCATTTTTTAAAATTCTCTTAAACTCTGTTTCTAAGCGAGTGCCTACTACATCAAATGCTTGTGCTATATGAGCATTAATCTCAGAAGGTTGGTCTAAATATGATTTTAATTGCTCTTCTATTTTAGGATCGTTTATATCAGCATCGTCAGGTGGCCCTTTTATATATTTTCCTCCTTTTTCGACAGAAACCATTGACGGAGAATTTTCATGTAAATAATATTCTAATAAATGGGCCACTTCATGTATGAAGGTGCTTTTTATGCTTTCTAGTGTTTCTTTATAGGCCTCTAAATTGATTAAATCAATAGTAGGCGCTGCTATTGAAATGGTATTATAATAAAACGACCCCTTATTTTTGTAACTTGAAAAAAACCTGATATATATGGGATGGCGAATTTCTTTAATAAGAGGGATGTTAAAACGATTCGCGCTGTCGTTTATAATTGTGGTAATCATTTGAGATCCGGGTGAATAATAAATCCCGTTTCCCCCTAAATCGCTTTCATTATAGCTATTCTTTAAGTTAATTCCATATAAATGGATATATCTGTTTACAATGTCCTTCGATTTTATGTATATATTATAATGATATTCATTTTCTAATAAGTATATTTTCATTTTAAAAGTTTTAAAAACGATTTGTCAGGAACTACCGCAGATATTGAACCATAATCTTCTGCATCGTTTTTATAAAAATATCCTCTTTTTGCTCTACCTCTCTTTAAAAGGCTATTCATCGAAGAATTAGCTTTTTGATCAGAAATAGGGGTGGCAGGAGTATTTGTCATTGCACCAATTATTTTCACCTTTATAATTGTGGGATGTACGTTGAATGAAATCTTCGTACCATCAGAATATGCTGCTCTATATTTTCGTTCTACTGGGTAGTAATCTTCTTCAGGAACATCTTTGCCACAATTGTATCCTGTGTCACAAAAATATCCATATTCCTGCCTCCTTTCTTTTAATCTATTTTTGCCTGCTATTAGCGTTTTTCCGTACTCTCTAGTTCCGTCCCATTCGCCTTCAGCAGGAACCCCTATCTTTGCTTCTAAAGCTTGCCTAGCGGCTTTAGAAGTGCCCACATGGATACCTTTTTTGCCTTCTAAAGATAAATCTGGAGTACCATGATAGAATATATATCCGCTTTCACTATTAGATTCGTTCACTGCTTTAGATGCCTCTATGGCTTGCAATTGTTTTATTGCACCTTTTTTGCTATCGTGAATTCCTAAACGTTTACCTCCAGACTTAGGGTAAACTGCCCATTTGTCGCCTACTTTTTTTATTGTTTCTAAAAAAATACTTTCATTTATGTAGTATTTCATACAGTAGTGTTTTTTATTTTCGTGTATGGTAATAAATTGGCGAAATTTTTATTGCTTTTATAATCATCTATAGGTATTATTTTTTTGTTTTCTGGATCTATATAAATTGCTTTAAATGTCATATTACCGTCATCACCTGAAATTAAAATACAGTGAGTGTGATTTTCTGTTATAATGGTATTATGAGGTTGTGCTAAAATAAATATGTTATTTTTCTTATGAAAAACAGATGATAAATCTTTAGTATTTATTTTGTCATATTTATCTGCCAGTAATTTGGTATGAAGAACCCAATCTTTGTTGAAATAATTGACTAAAATATTGAACACAGTATAATCTTTTGCATTGTATATACCATCTTCTAAAAAATATTTATCGTTATAAAAACGAGGTAATTTTTCTTTAAAATATTGAACCATTTTAAAATACTGAGATATTCTTCTTTCTGAATAGTCTTGCTTATAACTAAAATTTATGATAAATCTTTTTAAAAAACGTTCAAATAAAATTGAATTATGCTTCTTTAATGGTTCAATATATTTTGGGTGTTGAAATAAAATACTGTATGTCACATCACCCACTTGATCGTTAAGAATGTTTTCATTTTTAGCAAAAAAATTAAATAATATATCAGGATTTTTTATAAAAAATGCCTCAAGGCCTATCTGTGAATCATCTTTATCCATAAATTGATGTTCTTCAAAGTGAAATTGATATTTTTTCTTACGATTATTTTTGTTTATCAAAATATAAAGTTGGCCTTTTTTAGAATAATCATCGTAATATTCTCTGGTTTTACCTGTCGCAGTACACCATTCAGTATCCGACCCTAATTGGCATGATGCTTCATAAGTTTTAGGAATATATACTTCCCATTTCTCGTCCTCATAAACTAAATTATCTTTTTTTAATTTGTCTTTTTTTGATAAGCCTGCATCTTGTTCCTTATAAGGTTTTATGATTTGAAATAATTCTTGTAAACTTTTAATGGTGGGGGTTTTTTCTATCCTATATTTTTTTTGATTATCGTAAGTATCAATATATTCAATTTTTTTATTAATAGTTTGGTGAATATTTTTATATTTAGGATCAAGCTTATTTTTTATTTTATGGTATATTGTGAGATATTCTGTCGCCTTATATAAATCCTCTAAAGGAAGGTTTCCCATTTCATATATTTTCAACAACCACTGTGCATATTTCCCATTATATGGATCTGCTTCAAATATTTTATTGAATGTATCTTCTTTAACATCTTTAAATTGTATTCCTAGTTGTTCTTTAGTTGCTTCTAACAGAACTTCTTCATATATTTTAATATAATCTATCATATTATAAAAAATTGTAGCTGATTAGCGTATATTGTTTCAGTGTTATTTTTTACCACTTTGAAATCTAACCAATATTCCTGTTCAATCATCCAAGAGGAATCTAAATAAACCCAATTCTGACAAAGGCTTTTTTCCATTAATTGCCAATTTATTATATTCAATTCATTTACCCCCTGTTTTACATATAGGCGATAATAGATATTATCTAAAACGTTTTGCTTTTTATTATTAAACCCTTCGTAAACATCTACAAATAATTTTCTTAATTCTCCTTTTTTGATTTTTTCAGAATGCCTTATCCCTCTTGCTTTAATTCCTATTTTCGGTTGTTCTAGTATTTCTTGAGATGTTTTAAAATATTCGTTGTAATTTTTTACTTCAAATTCGTCTATATGGCTATCTAAAGCCAATCCGCCTATTTTTAAGTTATCCCAATGATCTTCATAAATTCCGTGGCAGTCCTGAGTTCCACCTGTTAAAAGGAAGGAAACCTCATATATCCCTTTAGACACACAGCTTGATTGTACTGTCAGCAGCAAGTTTTCTTCTTGATCATATATCCTTACAATGGGGTTTTCGTCTAAAGAAGCCAGTTCCGATCCTGAATAGAAATGAAGGTATAAGTTGTTTGCTTTGTTTAAATAAAAAGAATAACGGTTGTCGTTTATGTTTTTATCATAAACAGTCTCTACGAATGGCTGGAAATAAGTGTTTGTGTCTTTGCTATAAAAGCCAACATACTTAGTTTCGTTTTCCGGATAGTTTTCAAACTCTGGCGCTAAAGCAATGCCATACCCATAGTTGGCAGTATCTCCCGTCAGCATGTTGTTTACTTCGCTAGTAACATCAAACTCCAAGCAATCGCTTATTTCTATGTTGCAAGACGAATAAGTGCAGGCTACCGTATCGCCGCTTTCATTTAAAAAGGCACCTTCAGTGTCCCATTGGATATCGCTTTTGGCGTATAGCCAGTTAGATGCAGAATGTTGCGCATTGCATTTTAATGGGGCAAGTTTTTGACACCCTCCTTCACAGTCATAAGAATAACCGCACCCTTCATCCCATTCTTGTGTTAATTTGAAAAGGCATAATTTATAAGACGAGGCCAAGCATCTTTGAAAGTTGTCTCCAAAAAACCAAGAGGGTTTAATTTTTAAAGTGTGCCGTACATTAGATAGATCGCCAAAATAGCAATTGTCGTATAAATTTTTTAATTTTTCTTCAGAGAAATGAAAAATGTACCTAGAAAAAATGGGATTTTCATACGTCCCGCCATAAAATAGCTCTGAAACCGGATTTTTTCCTAAGTTAATAGATGAATCTTTAACAATGACATTATCCTTGTCGAAATATGACCTTATATAATAAGACATTTTTGTTTTTCCTTTTTTTATAAATATTTATAAAAAACAAGTAAAAACTTTTAAAAAAACGACGCCATGTGGAGATTAATATGGGAATTTATAAAAAACAATTTAGAAACTGTAGCGATTGAACTCGCCAAGCTGTTTGACAGGTTTAAAATGAGCAACCCTCTGCTGGCCGGCCTGATAGTGGCAGCGTTGATTGGAGTTCAATATTTTTTTGTGGAACACTGTATGTTTTCTTTTTGCCAAGAAGAGTGGCTGATAGAAATTGTAAACTTTTTAAGTTTGTTCCTGTTAGGCGTGATAGGTAGCCGTACTACTAAAAGGCTTGCCGAACACGAATCAGAAAAAGAAGGGAAAAATCTTAGGAAAAAGCTTGTACAAAAAAAATAAATTAATATTTGCCTTAATAGGCAGTCATTGCTTTTTTTGAGAAAAGGGGAGTTAACTCCCCTTTTCTATTAATTTTTTTTCGTCTGGTATTTCGATTGTTATTCTTTTTTCATCAGTAGTTTTTTTTACATCCGTAAAAAAGAACAATACAACCATATAAGTCAAATAGCCATAAAAAATACATTTGACGGTTTCGTTCTGTTTGTGTTTGACAAAATAGTAAGCTATAGGGATAAACCCTATCGCATTGATAATATCTATTGCATATTTTTTATTCACTCTTATTGAAATCTCAGGAAGGTATAGTAACTGAAAATAAATCCTTTCATTGAGGAAATATACGGCAAATAAGCTTTTTAAGCCTTTTCCTCTGAGTATGCAAAACCCCGGCGTCCCCCAGAAAGATATTTCTAAGAGGGTAATGCGCCCTAAAAACTTAGCTAAAGATGTGAATGTTAAAAAACGGAATATTCTTCCCACTGAAAATAATTTATACGGTTGAACATAAAACCCATTGGCATTCAGACGATGGGATGTTAGCGAATGTCGCTTTTTTGAAAAAAAAATGCCTAATTAATTTTTTTTATAATAACTACTATTATTTCTTGATGCGCTATAATTTTTAATACATTAAAATTCAAAAAATCCCAGGCGTGAGATTTATATGTAATTCGCGTAGGCCCGTTGTCGCTAGGTATTTCTTCGACTATTGGCCTTATTATGCCACTCGAAGTTATATTTACAACTCCGTTCTTGTACATTATCTCGCATTTAAGCCCATTTTCATCTGCCGTTTCTATCTGGCAAATGTATACTTCGCTATTGTCGAACACTAGGGTAGCCCCTTTGCTCATTTGATATGTACACTTTTCTACAATAATCCCGTATTGAGATGTTTTATAGCAATCTTGCGCATATAATGAACTTAAACTACCTAAGTAGCTTGTCACAATAAAAAATAATGTTCTTCTCATTTTAGCCTCTTTTTAGATTTTTACAAAAAGCGAGTTATAACCGGGGGGATAGTCAACTGCCTTTATTATCTATAAAGGCTATTTGTTTTTGGTAGATGGATGTTTTTTCCTTTTAAAGGAAAAACGGCGGATTGCAACCTCAGCCAACACGTTCGTCATTTGATAACACCGCTTATATTAGTTATTTCCCATCTAATAATAACTCTGCTTTAATCTATTACCGTATAAATATACACAGAGTTATTAAATAAACCAAACATTGTTTAGAATTTTATTTTGTATGTATGTTTAGTTTTTCTTCAATAATCCTTTTTATAGTTTCGCCGTGACATTTTTTCGGCATACAAAAACATACCAAATTAACAATAGCGCCTTGTTTTGCAGCTAAATATATCCTGTTCAATTCCTTGCATATGACGGGGTTTCTATTAGAAATTTCATTTCGAATATATTGTTCATATTTTGAAACAGATTCGTCTCTGCTGCCGCAAACAAACTGTGCTTTTGTAACCCTATCGCGTATAGATGTATAGGGGTTGCCTAATGGAGAGCCTCTTCCGATGTAAAAATCGTTAGGAGACGGTATATGCGTATGCCTATTAACCACTTGTATCATAATGGATAGGTATTAAATTCTTTAAAAAGCCTTCATCTTGAGTAAAGATAGGCGGAGCAATGCTTTCCCATTCATTCGTTTCTTTGTTTTTTAGGATAAGCCTGCCTCTTTTTAGCTTATCGTCTATATTATTCCAGTTAATCCCTTTTTGAAAAATCATCTCCTGCATTTGATTTGTATTTTTTCCACTCAATTCTTTGTGAGAATAAAGCGATTGAGCTACAGCAGAGATGCTATTTCTTACACAATCCTTTTGCCTCCAAATGAAGTAATTTTGTACTTCGATTGGATGAGGGATAGTAAACGTTCGGCTATCAAATTTTGCAGTCGGCAAATCAAGTGGAAAATAATTAGCGAAGCTTGCAATATCTTCTTTAATGGTTTCTAAATCGCTTCCTGCATCAAACTGTTCAGATATATTCCTTCCTGATGATTGGTCGTCAAAATATAGCATAAGCCTGAATTTATTAAATTCAGCCGTAAAAATAGAAGCAGATATCGAAACTATCTTTTGAACGTTCCCGTCGAACCAAGCTTGAGAAGCAAGGTTTTCAAAATCGGTTGTCAATATAGAAGCTTCGTCGCTTTGTACATAAGCAAATTTTGCTCCCTGTATTTGCTTGCATGTTTGTATTGCAGCGAAATCCATGCTATCCACAAGCCCCATGTCAAAAGGGGTGTCAAGCCCTCTAGTGTAACTGTGAAAGGCTTTGCCGTCAATGCGGATAAGGGTATATGTCCTTCTAGGAAGACAGGTTTTTGCCCTGTCTTCATAATACTTTTTCATCCTATCGCCTAAACTGTCTTTCATATTAAATGTTTGTCGTTGAAATATTTTTGATATAGTTGTAGCATTTTTGGTATAGGCCTTCTATACCGTCTATACCAATAACGTCTATAAAATAATCTAACATAAATGGGGGGTTCATGTTAGAATATCCTAATTCTTGTCTATAAACGCTATCTTTAATCTTCATAATAACTGGCATTAGCCAATCCCATGATTCATGAAAATGAAGCGTATTATACACTTTTCTTTTTAAAAGGAAATAAGGGGACGATTTAAAATCGTATGTAACTCTTTTAAAGTTTTTGACCTCACCCCCTATAAAATCAGCAAGCAATATATTCTGCTCAAGAATTTTTTGAGCTTCCATAAATATTTTTTTCATAAAGATTATAAAAAAAGAACCACATTACAATAGACAATATACAAATGTTTGTGCATAAAGTCAATAGAAAACATGTATTGCTTGGCCGTACTGATAAAAATTTGAACTTTTCAAACTCCAGCCTAACCCAATTTTCATTTAAATACCCCCACGTCAGCCTAACAACTTCGTCTACGCTGCCCTTAAACGATAGGATAGGCACGTAATTTCCTTCTGACCATGTTATGAAGTCAATTTTTGTTATGTTGCCTTCGGTATCTGCAAATAGGCAAAGTATAAATTCATTTTTATTGCACCTTAGCCAATAGGCTTTTTGGTTTTCGACTACATCGTATGAAACAGTGTCAGGCCACACGTACACAAAAAATTTTATTTGCCTGTTTTTGCCATGTTTTCCGTTGACATACTGTAAAAACTGTTCTGTCTTGGGGCTATTGTAGCCAACTAAGTGGGATTGCTTGCCGTCCTTTAAAACAGCAGGATAATTTAAAGCAATATCTTTATTTACTTGCCTATGATCTCGATATAGGTTTTCTGAAGCTTGTATCCTGTTTTCGTACCTATGTTCGGAACAATAAGCGTATGCCGCCTGCTCGCTGCCGTCCCAAGAATAGTAATATACGTCTCCATCTTTGCCACAGCCTGCCCATTTCCAGATTGTCCTGTTTTTGTCAACAAAATGTTCAGAAGGCTTCCACTTGTGCGCAATTTCTCTGCCATATGTATCTGAAATACGCCGGGTTTTCCCATCATTCAATACAACCTCATAATAGCTTGGGTGTTCGTCGCAATATGAACAATCATATGTTTTAGTACAGGTATCGCATTCTTCCTTAGTCCCGCTTTGATATCTTTCCCCTTCAGAATTTGTGCTATACGTAGGGACATCCCTACAGTTGCATTTATATTCTTCTGTGCAAGTCTGGTTTTGCCACGTTTCCCAATCCTCATTATAAATCAATTTTTCGATGGAATTTGAGAAAAACTCTGTGTCTGCAACTACAGTATAAGTACCTATTTTATAGCCTACAGAAGTTACCACCCCCGTAATCACAATGCCTATTAATAGCTCCCACAACGTTATCTGTTTAAACATTATGAAAACCACGACTAACATAGCTGCTAGAGGGATGAATTGAAATATAACGAACATATTTATCTTTTTATTGCGGTTGACAATAATAAAATATACCTGCCCTTCGTATTTCTCTACTACCTAAAAAGCTTCAGAATCATCAACTCCGCTTTCAAAGGTTTTATTCGTCTTTGTAGACAAAACGATATTGAAAACATCTATATCCCTTTCTTTTACAAATAAGCTTGCTGGGAAAACTCGAAACGTGGTGTAGTAATCCTCTTTCCTTGCGATGAACCGCTCCTGCTCCCGCATATATTGCTCTCGGTTGCGAGAAATTACGTTTTGAAGCGTATTCCACATTTGATCGCTAAACTGTGGATTGTCCTCAAATATTACCTTCATTTGCTCTCCCCCATAATTGCGGCTCTCTATCATCTCTTTATATGCAGATACGAAAGCATTTTTATAATTGTCTGAGACCTTTGCTACATCTCTGATTTCTTTCCACACTTTGTCAAAATGATTTTTTAAATTTCCATGAGATGCTTTTATGCTTTCATATTTGTGGATTTCTTCATTCGAATAAGAAATCTTCATGTAAATACAAGATAATATCGTTATGCCAATCAAAATGGCGGCAGAAACCCACACTATCGTTTTTTGTTGGAATCCGTACATGTTAAAAAGTTTTGTTAAGGTTGATAATATTATTAACAAGGCAAAGTTATAAAGAAATAATGGAAGATCAAAGAGGTTGACAGGATTTTCTGATTAAAAATTTTGTTTATAAGAAGATTGTATCGTTCCTTTTTTAAAGAACAATATGATTTCTTTAGAAGAAACTAGCACTGCCCCCTTTTTCACCGCAGCCTCATACATCCATTTTCTAATCAAATCATAATGCGGATGCCCTTTTTTATAACCTTCGTAATAACATCGGTTAATGCCTATTTTTTCCGCAAAAGAATGGAGTTCTTTTAAAGAGGTAGCAACCAAGTGTATTTTGTCGGTATATATCATGCTATATATATTAGCAAGCACCCTAACAATAGGGCTGCAATTACAATAATTATTTTAATAATAGTAGGCATTGTATTCTTTTTTGCCTCCTTTATTTTGTAGCTGCGCGAGGATAAATTAGGATAGCCTGTATTTTTCATCTGTTTGTAAATATTTTAAAATTAAGTTTTACGACTATAAACCTGCCTATTTAATAGCTCAGGATGAGACGTTGTGATGTCATTCGCATCGCCCAAACCTACTTGAGGTGACAGACCAACCGATGGCAAAGCCGCCTACACTGATAGCCACAACATCTAGCGGCGGGTTAGCATAAGCAAATCCGTAGACTACCAACAAGTTTGCCACTATACAAACTAAAATTCTAATCCTACTAAGTTTCATGTGATATAATGTTAATATGGTGATAATTGGCTTTATAGCTTACGCCTATTGTATTTTCATTCATTTGGAGGCAAGCTGCACATAGCGTTCTTCAAGTTCAAACCCGATGTAACGCCGACCCAGCCTTTCGCAAACTCGTTTTGTAGTGCCGCTGCCCATGTAAGGATCGAGCACCAAATCTCCTTCGTTAGTAGACATCAAAATACACCTCTCCACTAATTCCTCTGGAAAAGTGCAGACATGGCCTACATTTTTTGTAGGGGAAATATCCCATACGGTAGTGTACCCCATGTCATGGAATACATGAGGCTTCCCAATCTGATATATCCTTTCGTCAGCCAGCCTGCACCTGCCATTAGCATGTCCTGTAGTACCTTTCCGATACCAAATAACCTCGCACCAGATTGGAAAGTCGGATAGCCATTGCATAGGGTGGTATATGTTTGTCGGTGTTTTAAACACATTCCGAGAATGCCAAGCATATCTCACTCTATGGTTATAAAAAATAGACCCTTTACATTTCTGTAAGAGCTTTGAAATCAAAAGCCTCTGTTCCGACTGATACAAAAATTCTGGCTTGTCGTCAGCATACCACCCTTCATAGGATTGTTTAGAATTCCCCCCCCCTGACGCTTTTTTGTTTAGGTTATAAGGAGGGGATGTTACTACACAGTCTATGCTTTTGTCCGCTAATAAATCAATTAACGCTAGACAATCGCCCTGATATATCTTATTCTTTTCTAACGAATTGTTCATCAGAACAGCTATATCCAGTGATGATAAATTATTGCTTATAGGTGGGATTGTACAAGCCTTAACGGCTTTTATGCAATCGTTTAACAAAATTTTAAAACTGTCTGGCAAGATACCAATATTATCCCATCCGAAATCGTCTTTTAAGGTTTTCGCTATTTTTTTAAAATCTTCATCATAATCTATTTCCATGATATTGTCGTTTTAAAGATAGCTAAAGCCCCAACCTGTCAAGAAATTCTTGCCTATCGAATTTTACTTTGTCGTCATACTTGACGAAGGCAGATTTTATGTCATTATATCCTATTGGATATATATTATCAAGAAAAATAGGGCGTTCTTCATATGTCCCTCCTCCTTTCATAGTGTGATCTGGCACAAATTCGTCAAACCTTACTGTTACATAAGGCAGTTTATTATCATAATGTATATATGGATACAACCAGCCTTCTTTTCCGGCAAATTCTTGGCTAAACTTATGCTTGATTGGTTGTTCGCCTATATCCTTCACTTTTATCTTAATCATTAACCTGCCATAAGTCCCCCCATTTTCTCTGAAAATTTTCTTTAAGTCTAATTGTTTTAACTGATCGGTATGGCCGCTATCAGATAGCAAGGCTAGTTTATCTATATCTGGCAGGTTAGCAAACCCTCCCACGGATTTGATTTTTTCTAAAGCCGCATCCACATACCTATTTTCATTTAAAAATTGAGTTATTGTGGTTTCTATCAAATTTTTTATTGTTTGTCTCATAATAATAAATAGTGTTTTAATTCATTGGTTTGAATGTTCACTAATCGTTGTAACGCATATTTTTAAGTTAAATTATAATCCTTTCTTAATTGGCCCCTCCATTCACCTTGCTCACCAGTATCCCAATCACATACTTCTGGAGACAGATACTCCCAATCAACATCATCATCATCAACATATAAGGTATATACAATAGAACCGAAAGTTTTTGCAGTTTCTTTTAATTCAGATATCCATGTGCCCGACCTTAAAAAGGGAAGGTTTGCTTTATTTGTCCCATGATACATTTTTGTTTTTTCAGGCATTTGAATTTTTAATTAAATTAAATAATAATCTTTTATGCTTGTCCCCAATCTTCATTATAAGACAATGACGATTATTAAATCGCAAAATTGCAAGTCAAATTATCAATTTTCCCGGCTATGGCATTATAGTCAAATTCAATGTTATCTTTTATCCACTATAGTTTTCTCTGTTGTTTATCTTCCTTGAAAATATCTTTTTTCTCCACAGAGATGAAGATTGGAGAAACGGGCTTGTCAAAATTCATGGTGTGAACCCATATTTCACCTTTGATCAAAGCTAATATCCTTTCTTTTAAAGAAAGCTTCCAACATGTGACAACATCGCCTTGCGGGGCATCGCTTTTATAGGCAGGCATCGAGCGATATTCTGGCTGATCTTCTGCGAAAATAACATTTGACTCAGGAAATTTTTTTGGATACATTTTTATGATTTATTTCTTTTTTAGATGATATGTGATGCCCGACCCTAATGTTATGCCAGCCATCGCCTTTTCATTTTTTTGTATTATCACATGCGGCGATAAATAAAACATTAACTCTATATTAGGGTTGAAAATTTTATTAAACGGCTCTATTCTAACCTCTGCGCCAATTAAATTTCCATCTCCCATCAAATAGGAATATCTCCCCGATATATATGCTTGATCTCCTACGTCGTTCCATCCCACAAATACCCCTATTTCACCATTTCTTTTTATAACGTTTCCTATATTCCGTATGTGAGCATTCCGGGAATGATAAGAAACTTTTACGCCCACATGAAAAGCGTCATATTCGCCTAAAGCAAAGATTCTAGTAAGCCTCCCCCCCCATGTTATCCCATCCAATATGGTAGTGTCATTTTCATAGTATATGTTATACCCATAATCTACGCTTAAGTCGGAGTTATTAAAAAGCCTACCGCTTTTTTGGGAAAATAAGCTGGATAATGCAATAAGATTGAAAAAAAATAAAATAGTTGTTTTTGTCATAATAATTTTTACTGAAAATGCATGACACAGGATGCACAGGTTAATGTATTATATCAAGATAATATAAATCTTGGTTGCCCACAGTCTCCTTCTAGCTAATATTTCCTTAACGCTTATTTTCTGTAGAATTGTTGTCGGCAATATTTTCGCTTACGTTTAGTATTTGCCGTTCCAACCATTCGATATAACCAATGGCAGGGTTTTCCTGTAATTCCGCTAAACTCACTCCAACTTTGCTTTCAAATTGGCGGCGAAGCGCTTGCCTTTCTTCATAATATCCTTTGCTGTCGTACATTTCTTTTCTGCTAAATAGTGGCATGATTGAAAATTTTTATTTGAATTATGTTATTTGTCGTCTTCCTGTTTTATCTGGATAGATAGTGGCCTTACGTCTGTTTTCACATAATTTTCGAATGTATGCTGCATATTGTCGTAAGCCAATATTAATTCTTCTAATACATCAAATATACTCACGCCATCTGCCATCTTTTGTATGGCCTGATTAAACATAGCGTTACGTTGATACAATTCAATGCCGTTTTTAAACTTGTTTAATAATTGCCATATTTTATATCTACGGCTATTGATCCCATACGGATGCATGGAAATATTCTCTTCGTTTGATGTTGCTCTCTGGCTTTCAATATGCCTTAAGACATCATTTAGAATATCCTCCCTATTGCCATCGTTGTTGAGTATGATGTTGCACAGTTCATCTTCAAAATTCATGCTTGCCGTTTTTTAATGTATAATACAATGTTTATTCATCAGGTAAATCTCTCCACGCACAGTACACATCTACAACCATGCCCAAAATGGCTTTGGCTGTTAAGTACGTTAATTCTATAGGCCATACTATTGCTTTTGCTAATGAAGCTAAAAAATTCTTTTTAGTGTCCAACGTACTATCATTCATATATCCTATACATCCTAAAATGTATGAGGCTAACGCTAGTATACCCCATATAGGCATATAATACGTAGCCGAAATAGGAGTAAATTTATCGAGATGCTTTCTAGTGGCATCTTTTACTGCTATTCTTTCTTTACCCCCAATATTATTTTTGTTTCTTTCTAAAATACGATAGGTATATGAATTCGAATAATGATATGATACGACAATCATTATCGTATCTTTATTTTCATTAAGAAAAGTATCTCCCATATTGTATGATCTTTCGCATGAAAATAAAAATGGCATTGCCAACAGTATGAAACAATTGTATTTAAAATGTTTAATCATTTTTTGTTGTTTGTTTATGAAAATTAAAATTTTTTAAATCTTTACTTCACAATCTTTACTTACTAAATTCAAGAAACGTGGTAATTCAGGGTTTATCTCAATGCAATGTTCGGCAGAAAACAAACTGCCGTTCATATTTTTTGTATGCTGTTTGAAGTATTCTAGCATTTTTGGGTCATTGTCAACAAGGATTGAATTTCTGCTTTCTTCGATACAAACTCTACCAGTTGTACCCGAACCTGCAAAGAAGTCGAGGACAAGCGAACCTGGGTAAGACAGTCCTTTAACAAATCTCCTAATTAGTTCAAGTGGTTTTTGTGTTGGGTGCCCAACACGTTCAACCGAATTGCCATTTAATCTCCCAATCTCCCAAACATTAGTCGGATTTTTCCCTTTTTCAACACTTTCAGGGTTTAATCGCCTATCTCGCTTATACAGTTTTTTTGTTTTTTCATCAAACGGAACACGAACAGAATCTAAATCAAAGAAATAATTTTTGGTTTTTGAAAGCCAAATCGCTTCTTCGTGTCTATTAGCAAAAAAACGATGCGCGCTCATTCCGTTTTTGTAATACCAAATTACAAGATTTGTAAAACGTAAGTCAGTATGATGCCTTGTGTAGTGCATAATCTCCAATAAATCACCTTTTTTCAAATCCTGATATTGGAAACCACCAAAGATTACACAATTACCTATGTCTGAAAGAACGCGATAAATTTCATCTAACCATTGCTTTGCCCAATCAAGGTAATTTTCAAAAGTGTCCCAATGCGCTAAATCAATGTTGTATGGAGGGTCAATTAGTATTAATTGCACAGAAGCATCAGGCATTTTTCTTAGAAACTCAACTGCATCCTGAGTAAATAAACCATGATAGGTTTTTACAGGTGCTTTTGTTTCAATATGGCTACTGTGAGCAACTCCGTTCTTTTTTAACGTGTTCATTGCTATATGCCCTGCGTTGAAGTGCGATTTGTTTGCCATATTATTTAGTGTTTTTGATCCGCTTTAAAAATTTCATAAAAATCTAAAAATTTATCAAAGCTGTCATAAAAAAATAAATTGCATACAGGTATATCGTAGAATGCTGCAATTCTTAAGGCTTGGGCAGTTCCGCCCTTAACTTCCCCATTCTCTGTCCAACAAACTATAAAATCGACTGGGCTATTTAAATCTCTGTTTAAAACCTGATAGCTGTTTCTGCCCATCAGTTTTTTAGCAAACCCGCTTATCCCATGCCAATTCGGGTGAAATTTTTTTGCTATGCTATAAGCATCTGGAGATATGTGATATAACATAGAAGGGTTGTCGTTCCAGTATTGAGAAGGTAAAAATATTTGTTTATTTTTTATCCCTTCTTCAAAAAAAGAATCAGCCCCGTCTGCTCCGCCTGAATTTAAGACATATTGTTCTTTTTCCAAGAAAAAAGATATTTCTTTGATCAAAGCTTTGAATTCTAACGGAGTTTGCCTGCTCCCTATGCCTGCATAGTACTTCACTTATTACTTTTTTAAAGGTGAAAAATATATGGGCTATCTCCCTTTTCTTTTTTCTTCTTCTTGTTGTCGTATTTCTTCTTCTGTAGGTTTCCTTGATACCTTTATTGTCATTCTTTTTTTCTGCGCCATTTTAGCATAATAATTGCCGCATCGAGTCATTGTTGGAACATCCACATTATTATTCAAACAGTTGCATTCTTTTAGTAAACAAGGCATATTAATAAGCTTAAGTAAAAAAATTATTTTTCTGGTTGGCTATATATCAGGGCAATCCCGGCTAAGGTTACTAAAGACACCTTAAATGCAGCCCACAAGAATGGTAGTATCCCTCCATTTTCATGGAAAAACGATATATCTCCATTAGACATTAAGAAGTTAAGCCCAAAAATATATGTACTGCTTAGTAAAAACACTAACATACATATAACCAAATAATAGGTTATTATGTATGTTAACGAATTTTTATTTTGATGTTTGATTTTCATTTTTTTTTGTTTCTTATAAAACGCCCATCATTTGCAGCCACCTGTCCTTCACAAATTTAACGTAATCATATGGCTCCAGCCCATAATTGCCTATAGCCCAGCCGTCTTGTGCTTCAATCAACAGTACGAAATTCTATAGAAAACCATAGAACCCCTTAACACCCGCCTTAGCCGATGCTGGGCTTACTGCAAAGCCCTCTATCCCCTCAGCAAATGCGTTGGGGATTGCTTTTCGCATAATATTATACGCTCCGTTTAAGTCTGCATTAATAAAATGCCCTTTAGCCGAACGGAAAAGCCCTCTTTTAGGCCGCCTCCCTGCATATTTTTCATGCTTCTTAACTGGCTCGTTGTCTAAAAACGAGCATTTAGACGTATAGCTTTCTTCCTGAAACACGACATTTATGCCTTCTAATTCTGCTTTGTATTTTATTAAGCTTAAAAAGCGCATAATTGGCGTCTGAACAAAATTCTGGTTATTTGCTTTCCCGATATTGATGCCTTGTTTCATTTCTTTGTTTTTGCCTAATATTAGGCATTCGATTTTGTTGGAAACTAATTGGTTCACCAAATAACGGCTTGCTTTGTGCAAATAATCGTTGACCTTGTTATTTCTTTTATCTGTCAGCTTTAATATCCTTTTAGATGTTTTCTTGCCCTCGCTTATTTCTAATTCGCTTTTATACTCCGCAAGTTTTTTATTATAATATTGGTTGATTGATTTTAAGGGCCTGCCATTAATATAAAACGGCGTTGCCGTTTTATCGTTAAAAGCTACGGTAGCTAAGTTGTTTAAGCCGGGGTCTATGCTTGCGCATGCTCCTTTTTTGCATTCATAAGAAGAAAAAATGGGCTTGTAGTAAACTACTTCGATAACATAGCTTATGCGTTTGGGCACAATCCTTACCTCTTTTATATTATCCCACTCCTTTATTTTCGTTTTGGCCTTGATGTTTGTCCCAGATAAATGAAGCAGCCTTTGCTTTTTAAACAAAAGGCTGCTAATAGCCTGTTTTTCAAACGTACATACATATTTGCCGTTTTCTTTGTCCAAATAGCCGGGAATCTTTATTGGCTTTTCGTATTCTCCTTTCTTTTTCTTTTTTAACAAAGCAAAAAAGCTCCTAAAAGAAGCATCTGCCTTCTTTATTGCCTGGTTAGACACTTTTCTTTTGAGGGCAACATAACAATCCGATTCTTTTACCATATGGTATAGCGCCTTTACTCCGATATATTTTTTATGTTCAAAAAAAAATTGCCTGATGTTATATAAAGAATAGTTGTATATATTCTTGCTTTTAAAGCATAGCTCTGCGCATTCTTTATAGGGTTGATGCCCTTCTTTTATTATATGCCGTTCCGTTAATATCATTGGCTTTCTAAAAACGTTATAATTTCTTTTTTGCTTTTTTTTCTTCTTAAGCCATAAAGCCTTGCTGAAAAAGAATATATTATCGAAACCATATCTTTCAGTATGTCTTCTTTGTCGCCTTCGGCTTCGTTTATTACCAATATGTCTTTTCCACTTTTGTTTAACAAAAGCTTAAGGTAGTTAAACCCGAAACGAGCCAGCCTGTCTTTATGTTCTACTATCAATATATCCCAATCGTCTTTTAATAAAAGCTTTTCAAGGCGCGGCCGGGCATCGTTCATTCCAGATGCAATCTCTTTTTCAACATGGCTTATCCTATATCCGTTGTTTATGGCAAAATTGCTTATCCTGTCCATCTGTTGTTCCAAATCGCCTTTCCGGCCGCTATTAGATACTCTGGCATATAGGGCCGCTTCTTTATGTTCTTTAGCCGGAAATACTGGCACTAAAATATTGCCGCTATCATCCTGAAAAGCCCCTTTAATCTTCCCATCCTTATACCTATTCCATGCGGTGCGGTAAACCACGCCGTTTTCTTTTGCATATTCAGAAAGTTTTTTATATCTTTGCATCATAATAATTCTTTATATAAAGATAAAATATTTTAGAAAAACTTTAAATGTTTTTCTAAAAAAACCTATATTTGTGGGGAATTATTTATAACACATCCTCTTTGTCTTTTGCTACGAATGCAGGAAACTCCTTATGTATGTCATAAGGTTTTATAAAATACGGGTATGAAGTATACCTTTCTAAAAAATTATCCTTGCTCTCTACCCTAAACCGCCTCCCCGATACGGAGGATAGCCCAATCATGTCTATAGGCGGAGGTACAGCATACCCATTTTGATCCAGATAAGACGAACACTCGTCTACAGACCCTACAACTACATTATATTGACTGTGAGGGATTTCGTTGCTCCTATAGAACCTTTTTACTGGTATCAGCCATTCTCCTGCCCCGATTTCAGCAATGGCACACAAATCCCACAAATGCTTTTTATAAGAATCGTCTGTTTGAACCCACATTATCACCTTAGTCTCCATATCGTTAGGTTTAGTAAAAAATTTGCGCTAAGTACCTGATAACGGTATCGTATCCAAAATTTTATTTTTTAGACGACAATAAAGCGTTGCCTTACAAAGCAGCAATATAAGGCATTATTTTGAATATTGCAAGCAAACGCCCAAAATATTTTTTTCATATCTCGTTTTATCGGCTATTTTTAACAACCTGTCGGCTTCATCTTTCGTAAACAGTTTGGTTAGCAGCTTGTTAAAAATCTGCTAAAACGAAGGAAGAACCGTTTTTATTATTGTAAGTATTGGTTGAAAGCCCATCAATATCCCAATTAAATGGCAACAACCCTATCTTATGCAAATCACGTTTTAATTGTGAAAGGAATGACAAAAATTTACCGTCAAACTCATATGACAAATTACTATTAGATTTTTCCACATCCCAATTTTTCCTCTCGTCAAAAAAATCATATATTTCATCCATGTTTTCGTCTATCGCATCTGCTAAAGCTTCGCTGATCGGAGTAAAAAAATCTCTTTCGTACCAAAAGATAGTATCTATTTGCCCTTGTTTATATATAGTTGGCAATGTTGCGTATGCCTGCCTTCCAATTTTTTCGACTATTGATTTTTCAGCTTTAGATTCAGTAAGCTTTAAACATTTTTCGCTACCTGACAGGGAGACTATAATTCCGTGCTGTCCGCTATCCACTATTTTGTAACCTTTTATGTCTAACCTGTCCAATATGTTGTTTACATAACCGATGTCTTTTAATTTGGAAATATATCCTTCGCGTAAACAATGTTCTTTTATTGCTATATGTATATGTTTTTTGAGTTGAAAATGCCTGTCCATGTATGAAATATCAATTTTATATAAATATAGAGGGTTCGATGTCAAGAGAGGTCATTGCTATTAATGTTATTGCTAACCTTCATTTAAAATATTTAAGTTTAGCTTCATATTTTCTTCTCAGAAGGTGGCACCACATTAATATGAAATACTATCTCAAAACCTATTTTTTCTAATGCAGAAACATAAGATTCCCAAAATATTTTGTTAGCGCCAATTTTGTTTTTTTCCGAGACATTGTTAGCAAAATCCACAGATTTTTCAATAACTTCCAATAAAATAGATTCTCTTTCTCGTGCTTTTGCTAATTCTGCAAGCATCAACTGGATGGCTTCTAAAGTATCCCCTTCTATTTGGATATCGTCATCTTCCAATATCAATATCAACACAGAACTATCGGAATATGATCGTTCGTAAATGTCCATGTCACCTAAAAGAATTGGGGCTTCAGGCGCTTCTTCAATGTTTTGCCCACAACCTGTGAATATCAAAGTTGAAAAGACAAATGGCATTAATAGATGTGTAAATTTCATAGCACAAAATATATCTTTATTGAACATTTTACAAACAAACGTTAAAAATGTTTGATATTTTAAACATAAATAATGGTATTGCCTATAATAACAAACATCACAAGATGTAAGAAACCAATTCATATGGATAATTCCCTTTTTCTAAATAGGATATTACAATATGCAAGTCTTTCCGAGACTTCTTTCCATTTCTAAACAAAGAAATGTTGTGCCTGACACTTGGGGTAACATCAGAAGTTATAGGCATGTCTCCTCCCGGCTTGCCCGGCCCCACCGTAATTTCTCGATACCAATCGTCCTCGTCTATCTCATAGCCTTCTAATTCAGCCTTGCTTCTTGCATATTGTACAGCCCCGCTATATGTCGCAAACCTAGACTGATCGCGGCTTTCTGATAGTAGATTGAGCGACGACATTTGACTGCTTATCCTATTTACTAATAATCTAGCCATGTTTTGTATATAAATATTTTTCTTTCAAAACAAAAAAAACTTTTACATATCTATAATTTTTCATACTCCCTGTTTATCCTTCATAATGTTTTCGGCGTGTATATCATAATTTGACATCAATCTTTGAAGTTCCGAATTCATTTTAATGCCTCTCTCAAATTTTCGTCTGAGTATTCCTTTACATGCTTGAGGACTTAAATAGAATTTTTCAGGCACTTCGTCTGTTTGAACAATGTCCGCAAGATTACCTACTATTGGGTTATTTGGAAATGCAGAAGCATTCAAATATTGTCCATTGCTCAATGCTTGTACACCGTCAAGTAAAAATAATTTTGCTTGTAAGTTGTTTTTATGTTTTCGCACATATTTTACCCATTCTATATTTTCGGTGTGTCCGTCTGTAAAATAATTAGCTATTTGTTGACCAATCCATTTTACCACAGGAACAGCCCAAGAATTGCCAACAGCCTGATACCTATTTGTATCGCTGTTTCCGTTTACAAGAGTGTAATTGTCAGGGAAACCCATAAGCCGTTCACATTCTAATGGTGTATATCGTCTTATTCTGTCGTTTTGTGCAACGTATAGAGAGCCATTGTAAGCTGCTGCGTTACCATTCCATTTTGTACCGTATGCAGAGTAAAGGCAGTCTGTATATTTTCTAAAAAACTCAAATTTTGTATTGTCTTTAAAAATTATTTGTTCTTCGTTTTCTGATAATTCAATGTCGTCATCAAAAAGTGTTGATGAGCCGTTTTTTCGTTTTGATGAATTGTTTTTGAAAAGGAGTTCAACATTCTTATTGTCAAATTCAAATAATAATTGGTCAGGTCTGAAATCCTTGCCACCTGCCAAAACGTAAAGTCGTTTGCGTTGTTGAGGAAGTCCAAAGTATTTTGCATCTATTACACGCCAAGCAACATTTCTAGTTTTTCCAAGGACAAAACCCGATTTAGACCACTTACTAATTTTCAATTCTTCGTCATAACCTGCTAAACCTGCAATGAAGTTGCCAAATGCATTTGTTTTGTCATTTAGAACACCTTCAACATTTTCCCATAGAACAATTGAAGGTTTTTTGTTTTCGGTTTCTCTGATTTTATCAATTGCATTTGCAATTTCTATAAATGTCATTGTAAGCTGTCCACGTTCATCTGATAGTCCGTTTTTCCAACCTGCTAGTGAAAATGCTTGGCATGGAGTACCGCCACAAAAAACATCAGGTGCAGAATACTTTTTGTCTAGTATTAAACTAGGCAATTCAGTCATATCACCAACATTTGGAATATGTGGATAATGATAGTCTAAAACCTTGCTTGGAAACTCAGCAATTTCTGAACTCCATACTTGTTTTAGTCCAAATGGATTGAACGCCAATTGTGCGGCTTCAATCCCCGAACACACACTACCAAATGTTACAATTTCTCTCATCCAAATTAATTTGCTACAAAACTACAAAAGAATACTATAGCATGCAAGTTGGTTAAACATTTTTTCCTGTTGCTTCTATAAATTTAGCCTTCCATAATTCAAGGTCATACCAAGGACAACCTACACAACCATTTTCATCAAATGCCGTTTGCCCTGCCCAATTTTCGTCTCCTTGTTATAGTGAATCTCCCATCAAATTGAGTTTTGATAAAAAGGGTTGTATCTTAAGAAATCAGCCTTTATTCAAAACCCTTAACCCTTAACTCTATATGTGGGGAGAAAGACTATAACAACCTAATTGCCTACTTCAAACACGATTGCTTCTAAACCTGACCCTATTTTTGTTGCTTTCAATGTATCAAATTCCGTCAAAAATATTTTCATAATAAAAATTAATTATATTTATTTTTATCTACAAGCTTCCATAAATTAAAAATAAAATCGTCTATTTTATTATAACCTTCAATTGCTTGCTGTATTCCATTAGTATCTAGCTTTTCTAATAAAATTATATAATAAATATCCCAATGTATCATATATTTATAAACTTTATATGTGTTTGCAATATATTTCATTTGCTTATTAACAATCTTTAGTGAATTTTTTGCCTCAGTCGGATCGGTAGTTATTTTTAAAACCTTGCCGCCGCTTACTTCATATGCATATCCATAGTTTTGTCCACCTAAGTATTTTATAATTTCGTGCCCTATTTTTTTCGCAATGCTTTTCATCCTATCTGATATGGCAGGATCCTCATCTCTTTGCCCATTTTCGCTGATGACATCAATATCATTCAAGTGTGTCCAGTCTTGGCCAAACCCTATGTCAAAGATAGCAAGTGCGCCATTTTTTAACCCCCAATTATTAGAGTTGTCAATATCCCCTATTACTAGCCCGTTTTGCTTTAATTCGTCTGCAATATTTATAAAATTTTGAAATAGCCCTACATAAGAAAAATTTGAATTTAACATCAGCTTTTTAATAACTGTGGCCATTTTATAATTGTGATCCATTTCGCCTTTGATATACCTGTCTAAAAACAAACCAAAATCGCTAGAAATCTTCTGCAAATGCCTATGTAATATGGATTCATTCATTTTTTAAGCTTATTTATTATAAATATTTAAAATAATATAGGCAAGCGATGATTTTCCTTACACCATGTAGTTTTGAGAAATAAAAAAAAATGTCTTGTTAGTATGTTAATGCTTAAGTATGTTTTGCAACTCTTTCGTCGATGTTGAAATTGCATACCAATGCTTCTACGACACTTCTTCTATTTTCTATTTTACCGCCTGAATGATAAAAATGATTTCGTGTGATAATGTTGAACCGATCCCAATATTTAGAGATCATTTCATTTTTTCTATAATCGTTGTGATGCCAAGTAGATAAAATAAAGTCTGCTTCTGTTTCTTTTAATTGGTTAAACAACAAATATTCATCTTCTTCTGCCCATCCGTTATAAAAATCGGAATGCCGCCCATAATAAGGCGGATCGCAATAGATGATATCGCCTTTGTTTGCCAGTGGGATGATTGCTGAGAACTGACGGTTAGTAAACTCCCATCCCGGCTTAATAACGTTTGAAACGTTTGCAGCTTGGTTTGTAATCTTAGTGATATAGGCTTGTGCAAACCTATTAGGTTTTTTACAAAACGGGATATTCCATTCGCCTTTTTTATTAAACCGCATGATTCCATTAAAACCTGCTCTTGAAAGAAATATGAAATCTAGCGAATTAGGGGAGTTATTGAACCTGCTTCTGATAAGCTTATAATGGCTGTAGCCATTATCTGCTGAACTTTTGAGGGTTTCGCCCTCTTTCTCAAGATAGCATTTGATGATTTGAGGCGTAATCGCCCCGTCCTGTATTTCTTGATACAGCTTTATTATATGAGGGTTGGTGTCATTTAACAAAGCATTTTTGAATCCCATGTTGAATGCGACAACGCCTGTCCCTAAAAATGGCTCAATCCATTTGCCATTTTTGTTAGGCAATATTTCATTTATCCAAGTAACTAACTTGGTTTTTATCCCTTGGCTTTTTATCGGCGGCGTAATTATCTTTGTCATAGTTTAGATTTGTATTTTTTATTGTTGGCTGGATCATAAAGTGTATATTCAAAGCATATTTTATTTCCCTTTTTGAGATTTTTCTACTCCACACTTCAAATTTTGTATAGCGCTCATACAACGATACAATATCCCTATCTTTTAAAAACCATTTTAAATATTCGGATGAAATCTTATTGTCGAATTTGCACACTCTATCTGATTTTACATACCATAGATTTCCATCTAAATCGGTTAATTGAGAAAAAATTTTATATGAAGGCAATATTTTTAACGACATAATATTTTATTTTTTGATAATGAAATGTAAAACTCATTCGTTATGCAGTGTGGCTAATCAGTTCATAAACAAATTTATAATGCCCGCAATCCCATATCCTGTCATGCCCCAGATCAACCATCATCTCTTTTTCTGTCAAGCCCCTTTCCTTATATTGGGGGAATTTTTTTAATATCTTGTGCTTCATGAATTTTTCCCTGCTATGGCGTATTCTTTCGCTTGGCAAAAAATAAAAATAATTAGGCTTAGTGTCATATTCTTTTGCAAACCCTATTTTCGTGTATAAGTTATCGTTTGATAATGTCCACCGTTTATCTGCAAAAGTTTCAATCCTGATGGGCTTATGTATCTTTATGAAATGCTTTAGCATTTTAGATCCTAAGCCTGCTACAATATAGTCAAAATTTGTAGAATACCTGTTTAATTTCCAACTATCTTTATTTTTTTTGAATGTCATTACGCCTACTAAAATATCGCCGTAATATGAACCTAAATTAATAGATGCAATATCTTGGCCTTGTATATGGTATTTGTTTAGGAACAAGCTCGCCTGCATATTGCTTATTTCTCTGACTTCACATTCCCTCGCACCTATCCTTTTGCCCTTATGCTTGTTAAAAACATACAAAAGCTTGTTTATCACTATATCCCGCTTATAAGCCCACTCATCTTCAAATATCTGGATGAGCTTTATCCCGTTTTGGTTCGCTAAAATCAGCTTGTCAAGATGATAATTTTTATGTTTTTTTTGAAACGGAGAATTTAACCCCTCTGCATGAAATATAAGCCCATGATATTCAATCCCTATTTTATGTTCAGGATAATATATGTCGATTTCTTGAGCCGAATTATTAAACGGTTTAGCATTAAAGATAGTAGCCTCGTTTATTATGCCTGCAATTTCTTGCATTGGCTTGTTTATTTTATTTGAGCAGAAGGGGCAATTATAATTTAAAGATAATTGAGCCCCTATCGTTCTTTCAAATTGATGTCCATTTGAACATTCTATTGTTATTTTTTGTTGCCTATTTTCATAGTCTATATTCAGAGGAAATATAAAATTGGGGCGCAATGCTTTTAATTCGCCTAAAATGGAATTTTCGTTTCTTTTTATTGATTCTACTGTTTTTTCTTGTCCACAATATGAACATCCATATCCTCTTAAATGTGAACTAACAGCTTGTTTTTGCTTCCCATGTTTAGGGCAGATAAATTCAATGTCGCCTGACATACCAGTATAAGATTGTTCAATGTAATTGAATTTATCCCCATGTTTCATTTTGGTTTTTGATATAAAATAAGAAAAGGGCTTAGTAAGCCTTCTTGAAACTTCTTCAAAAGAACATTTTTTACACCCTGTGGCATTATGTTTTCTTACATGATGGGCAGCTTGTGCCTTAAACCACCCATGTATCGGGCATTTTATATTCACATGGCTTAATAAACTGTCATATCCTTCCCCAGAATAATCATACTTGTAATTGTGTATTTCATTGCCTATCTTTTCAAAATTTTCAAAAGAAGTTTTCCGGTTGTGTATTTTACATGGGCATACCTTTCCCCTACAAAACTTTGCAACCGTGGTATCTTCCTCATGCCCACATTTCAGACAACATATCTTAACCTTGTCATTAACCAATTGAGGCGTTGACAACAATTTAAACCGTTTGCCTCGATTTCTTGTGATTTTTTCCTGAAAATTATTTATTCTGGGCATTTAACAATAATTGTATGTTCAGAAAATATTTTATGGTTCTTTTAGATAGTTTATTGTATTGTGTATTTCCATATCTACATGTGGTATATAGAATTTCGTATTCATTCCCCATGAGAAGGAATTCTTTGAATTTAAAATTTTCATTTACAATTTCAAGCTCTTGTGTTTTTTTATTATACAATAAAAAATGTGAGGGGTT
>JAKQEK010000121.1 GCA_029558535.1 Bacteroidota bacterium
GCCATACAATTTGGCACAAAATGAGGTAATTATTGAAACAAAATCGTTTATCAATTCTTCTTTTTTATTTTCAGATTCGTTTATTACCTCTATTTGGATATTAAGCCTATTCAAAAGCAATTTCATGTGGTTAAAGCCAAAACGGGTTAGCCTGTCTTTATTCTCCACTATTAGCACATCCCACCCATCCTTTAGCAATAATTTTTCTAATTGCTGGCGAGAATCGTTCATGCCAGATGCGATTTCCTGATAAGAATACTTTATTTTATATCCATTGCTGACTGCAAACGACGTTATCCTATCCATCTGCATTTCTAAATCTTTTTTTCTGCCAGAATTGGAAGCTCTGGCATATAAAGCAGCTTCCTGAAATTCTTTAGAAGGGAATAACGGCACTAATATATTGCCGTTGCCATCCTGTATAGCCCCCTTTATCTTGCCTTCTTTAAAGCGGTTCCATGCAGTCCGGTAAACCACCCCCATATCTTTTGCATATTCCGATAATTTTTTGTGCCTTTGTTGCATATTTCTTATTCTTTATATAAATATAAAATTTTTTAGAAAAAATTTGAATATTATTCTAAAATAATCTATATTTACATCGAATTAATTATGACACAAAAGGCGAATATACTACAAATACGTTTGGCATGCATGATAGTATGTTAGTTGTATTTGGTGGCAAGCCATAACATATTAAAATTACCAGATGACTACTGAAAAGTTTAAACAGTACCGATTAATAAAATATGAAGGGAATAATCCTCTCATCGCAAAATATATAAACGAAATAACAAGCAGGTTTTTATCTGAATTGCCTAAGATGGATATATATAGCCAATTGCCTAATATACTGTCGAAGCCAAAAAGCAGCCCGTCTTTTATTTATTGTAATCCATCAGATATGCGCCATATTATCGGTGCGTTGAAAACAAAGAACGAAGAACTTAAAAGAGATGATAAAAAACTTTTCTTCTATATAGAAATTTTAAAAACACCTCATATAGCGCAAGGAAAATTTTTGCCAATTTATAAGCATACTTCAGTAGATATACCCCCCGAAATAAACGAATACTTAGTAAAAAATTTCAGGTATGAAGGCTATACATTTCCGATAGGCCATAAAATAAAAGTAGGGGGGTTAAATGAGAAATATATACAAGAACAGTTTAACACCAATAAAAAGATTGGCGAGGTTGCTGTAGAAAAACTGATAGGGGAAACATCCGAAAAATTTCATTTAAAGTATAAGAATTTTAATTTTTTCGTTAATAAAAACGATAGTGGGCTAGAACACCCGGTTAAAAAACTTTGGGAAGAATTGCCCATTGATTTTGATGCTTTAAATGAAATGAATAAAAACAAAGAATGGGTAGAAAAAGGGTACAAACTAAACGAGCACCAAAGAGAAGGGATAAGGTTTTTAGTGTATAAGCAAAAGGGGTTTATTTTTGATACTACAGGTCTAGGAAAGTCTCTCCAAGCTTTTTATGCTTCAGTCGTAACAAGCAGCAGAAAAACTCTGATAATTACTATTAAAGACGATAAAAAGAAATGGCAGGACTTGGTAAATGAAAACGGATTTGAAGCAAATGTATTAGGCGGGACAAGAAAGATTAAGTATAACGAGGCGGCTCAGTACGACATATTGAATTACGAGTCGCTGGACAAGTATTGTAAAAAAGGGGCAGCAATAAATTTGCTTGAGAAAAGATATGAATGTGTCATTGCAGACGAATGCCACAATTTGCGAAATAGTTCGGCTACAAAAAGCAGACGAGGAAACCAACTGTTTAACAAGCCTTATGTTAAATATGTATTCGGCCTGTCCGCCTCCCCATTCGAAAACAACGAACATTTTATGGATATGTGCTCTATTATGAATGTCGAAATAGGCACGTTGATACCGCTTTGGAAGTATGGTTTTAATTCTTTTAAAGAAAGGCTGGACAGGTTTAAGCTGGATTATTGCAATGGCGTACTAATGAAGCGAAACAATACTACTTTTGTTGCAACTGGTTTGTCTAAAGACGGCAACGGGCTAAATATCTATAACTCTAATACGCCAGAGTTAGCGCAACGGATCAAATATTCTTTCTTGTGCAGGACAAATAAAGACATACCAAATTTTCCGGTAAAACGAATACATGAATTAACAACAGAAATGTCTTCTTTCGAGCATAGCGAATACGAAAGCTATAAAAAGCAGTTGAAAGAACAATATTCTGACAAGGAAAGATATGGAAACATCAATGAAAGCTTGCCGATGTTTGTCAAGCTTCGAGAGTTTTTGTCTAAAGTAGCAGTACCACATACTGTTAATTTTGCTATACAAAAGGCAAAAAAGAAAGAAAAAATTATTATCTTTACGCACTTTAAAGAAGAATTCGAGCTCCTTTGCCAAAAGCTGGCTGGATATGCAGTATGGGTACATGCAGAAAAGAAAAGCAGATGGAGGAAAAAAGAAAACCATGAAATTGTCAGCGAGTTTAAAAAATCGGCTGACTATAATATTATAATTGGGAATATCCAAACGCTTGGCACGGCCCATAACATACCGGAAGCACACCATACTATAGTGAACAGCCCAAATTGGAATAATGGGGAACATGAGCAGGCAATGGGGAGGAATTGGAGGATAAACACGCCGCACGACGTTAACGCATGGTTTTGGATAGTAGAGGATTCGGAGGTAGAAACCGTATATCAAAGGGCCAATTCAAAAAGGGAAAATACGCTGATCCTTTTGGGGCTAGAGAATTGAATATTTATTAAAAAACAATATCAATTAGACGAATTTCTTGAAGAAGAAATGTAACAGTGCGGTTTTAGCAGCTTATATGGAGATTTGGATGGCATCGCCATGAAAAACATAAAAGATGCAAAAGACGGTGTTTTTTCTTCTTACGCCCCAGCCACTAATTATGTAGTTTTTGACAAGAAACAAATTAAAATTTTTAAAAAATATATCATATGAAAAAGCTAATATTATTTGTATTTTTTTCTCCATTTTTTATTAATGCCCAAGAGGTAGAACTACATGCA
>JAKQEK010000130.1 GCA_029558535.1 Bacteroidota bacterium
ATCAAACGACACGCTAACAGCACCTAAAAAACAGGCGGGGTTAGTCACTTCGTTGACAGTTTCAAATAAATTCAATTGTTCATTCATTTCATTAAATTTTGTGGGTAGTTTCCCGCCCGATTTTTTAGCTGCATCACGTTATGCGTTATTATAAAGAGCGTTTCGCATCTTTGTACGCATTGTTTTTAATTTATCATATTCGATGAATGAATTAACATATTGAGTTGGTAATTCTTCATTTATTGAGTATTCTCTAATAATATCATTAAATCCATTTATTTTGCTTAAATACTCAATTTTATCAGATGTTCTTAAGTTCCTGTATTTTTTATCATAGGCTAAAATATTAAATATTTCTATATTATTAAATGTTGTGCGCATTGGTATTGTATGTTCTAAAAGTGAGCTTGCATCTTCGCTAAAAAAATCATTTAAAAGTTTTAAATAAGGTGTCTCGTATAACCTCTGAACACCTTTTTTGCCTAAACACGCTTTATTTTTATTGTAATCTTTAGTTGTATTAATAGGAGCGTATGCTGCTGGCGTGCAAATGCTTGGGTTTAAAGGAGTACTGTGTATTATTATTGATATATTTTTCTTTAATTCTCCTATTTTTGAAATTACTTCTTTGAATTGCTCAAAATCTGCATCTGTTTCCGTTTCAATTCCAGTTATATTGTATAATTTAAGCCTTAACGCTTTGCAAGTTGTATTACTTGTAATATATCTAACAAATTCTATGATTTGTTCGTTTGGAATTCTCTTATTCATTGCAAATCTTAATCTTTCAGAAAAACCATCTATAGAGCTTGTGATCTCAGGAATTGAAAAATTTTTATATAACTCTTTTTTACACTGTTCTATTTCTATACTCGAAGTGTATCCCTGATTAAAAGAGTATAAGTTTTCATTTGTTTTAATATATTTTCGTGAAAATGAATAATGGCAAAAATAACATTTATTTGGGCATCCATATATTTGTTCTTTTGTTGTACCTCCTCCAAACGTGTAAATATTTGGATATAATTCAATACTTTGGTTAATTTTTACATTTTTATGTTTCCCTATTTTAATTAAACTTCCATGCTCAACATCTAAATTATTATCTATTAACCAAACGATCTCGTTTTCAACTCTTCCAAACCAAGCATAATCTATATATTCACAAATAGGAATATAGTTTTGCATGCCAAAACCTCCGGCCAACACTTTGAATTTTCTATTTTTCCATTCATTTGAATTATGCAAATATCTTGATAATGCAATCATATCTAAATTAGAAGTTAAGCTAATCAATATAATATCATATTTACTTGCATTTTCTTTGTCAGTTATTCTAACATCATATCCAGCATTAAATAAAACATCTATAATCATTGAAGCTCCAAAATTCTTAAGGCTTTTAAAATTTAAATCATGTCTATCGCCTTTTATTGGCGGAAACCATAAAAAAGCAATTTTGGTTTTTTTTGATATAGCTGGAGTAAATAAATTTCGTTCCATAAAAAATAAATAACAACGCATAACCCGTGGTATAGTTAATTGCCGTATTATTACTAAATTTAAGCGTTACCACCCGCTTGTAATTCTGTGTAATTTGATATGAAATTAGCCCGCAATCGGCAACTAACCATACCACCATCGTTACCTGCAATACCTCTCCACACTTGCGATAGTATCGTGTATAGCCCCGCCATGAGAAAATAGTGCTATTCGCTCAACTTCAAAGCCTCTGTTCTTTCCCATTGTATTGCTATGGTAGCCAAAGGTTATTACTATTCCATTTGGTTTTAGTATTCTTGGTAGTTCGTCTTTGAGTTGGCGAAACGGAGAAGCCTTAATCCCTTTATACATTTCCATACTTTTTCGATAGGCGTAAGGCGGGTCTAATAACACTGTATCAAACCTTTCACCATCCCATTCTTTTACAAATTGTAGCGCATCTTTTTGGTAATCTGCCAACGCTTCATCATCCAAATCATTGCGTATTTCGTCAATGTTTAGCTTTGTCCTACCTGCAAATAGGTTCAATGTTTTGCCCTCACACGTCTTTTCAGTCCATTCTCTGATAGGTTTGATACTAAACGTCCACCTACTTAAAGGGCATTTGATGTAATCGAACAACGGCACAGCAGGTAACACAGTATATAGTGCATTGCTGTCCGTACTTTTATCAACTTTTGTCATAATATTTACCTTTCGTTTTTCAATTCAATTTTGGTGCAAGCAACGCACCATATACTCGTCCGTTAAATTCATCTTCAAACCTACGCTGGTCTATCTCTACGAATATGTAGAATACAATTCCTGCTATCAGGATTACAATACTTTCGATTAAAATGAGTGATTCAACCATGATTTCTAATTTTCAGGGTAAAACATATTTTT
>JAKQEK010000173.1 GCA_029558535.1 Bacteroidota bacterium
CCAAGGTAATGAGTTTTTGAAACTGTAAACTGTAATTAAAAAGGCCGTAAAAATTATTGTAGTATATGCTCCAATTTTACCAATAACACTATTTAACCATTTAAAAATGAAATACCCATGAGCACCACCAATCATGAAGAATTTATCTGAAAATACTGATGCAAGTGCAATACTGGTCCAAATTGTTATAATAAGACTAATAAATAAGAATTTCCAGGGATTTGTCAGTTTTACATTTAATAAATAAAAACCAAACACTCCAAAGCATAGAACAAAAATAAAAGATGCTAAACCAAACCAATCGTGAATAAACTTGTTTGACAATACTGCCCCTAATTTTCCCATCCAGTTTTCTACTTGAAAAGAATTGTTTGAAAACAATCCTTTTATACCCATTCCTAAAATACTTTGATCTGTTTGCCAGGTGAAAAGATATGAAGTGAATGACAAACATAAAACCAAAGCAAATGAAAGAAGAAAGAAACCAAGACTGACCCGGAATCTTTCGTCTCGTAAAAAACTGATAATTCCTTTAATTGTTGATACTAAAGGTTTTTTTCGTTTTGTGGACGACTTTTCATTTAATGGTTTGGACTTATTTTTTGTCATCGCGTAAAAATAAAAAAAATCCTCATACAGAGGATTCTTTAAAAAATATTTTATTAAGAATTTTATCCACCAAGCATCCCGCCAAGTTCCTCAGCAGTCTTTATCTCATAATCGTCAGGAATTACAAACATCCCCGATTTTACTTTAGCTTTTTTAATTTCCTTAACAGTCATAGTCATAATCATACCCTGCTGATTGACAGTATATTGCATTAAAAGACCATTAATTCCTTTAAAACCGTTTTGATCGTTAATTCCAGCAGGAACAATAAGTTCGTCTGTAAAGTAAACTTCAACTACATCTTCACCTGTAGTAACTTCGGCTTTCTTACAATTGTAACCTGCAATTACTTTTGTTTCATCCAGTATTTTTATTTCAGGATCTTTAATACCTGCTTCTGCCAAATTTTTCTCCATTTCTTCTTTTGATTGATTAACGGCAATTTTCATCCCCATCATATCAATTAAAACTATAGTTGAACCATCATCAAAATTTGAAATTGAAGACATAGAATATAATGGTGAAATTTGTTCGTTACGGATTTTATTCCCGTTTATACTTACTACTAATTGCGATGGCAACTGTGCCAAAGTTGTGGCATCAATACCTTCTCCTTCGTATGTTATATCATAAGTAATGATACCTCCAAAAGACTTTACTTTTTTTGCTTTCTGAGCATATCCCGAAATGGTAATGCTTAGACTTAGCAAAATACATAATAAACCAAAAGTTGTTTTCATAATTAAAAATTTATTGTTAAAGTTTAATATTTTTACAATTTACATACCACAAAAATAAATAAATAATTTAAATAAATCACCTGTGTTCTTTTTTTAACTTAAGTTTATGAAAATTTTATCATAATATTAATAATAAACTGCTAAATAACATATTTTTGTTTTTTTTCAATAAAAATGATTTAGATTTGCGTTCTAACATAAAATTGTAAATATATGGCAGAAAAGAAATTAGCTGTTGTTGCTTTTGGAGGGAATGCAATCTTAAGAGCCGGACAAGAGGGCACCATTGACGAACAAAAAACAAATGTGCGAAGAGCTTGCGAAATTCTATTTAGCATACTAAAAGAAAATCATAATCTTATAATTATACATGGAAACGGACCGCAAGTGGGCAATATATTATTGCAAAACAATGCGGGAGCTAAAATGTATGGTATTCCAGAAATGCCTTTGGATGTTTGTGGAGCATATTCACAAGGTTTTATAGGATATTTGATTGAACAACAACTTAGAAATATTCTACCCACCAAAGATTTAGAAAGAGGCGTTGTAAATCTAATAACTCAAGTTTTGGTAGATAAAAATGATCCTGCTTTTAAAAATCCAACAAAACCGATTGGACCTTATTATACAAAAGAAGAGGCAGAAAAACTTTCTGCAGACACAAATTCTTTGTTCAAAGAAGATCCAGACGGAATTGGTTGGCGCAAAATTGTTCCTTCCCCTCTGCCCAAACAGGTTGGGAATAGCAAAGTGATTGAAAAACTAGCCCGAGATGGACATATTGTTGTCGCTGCTGGTGGTGGAGGAATTCCCGTTTATTATGATGAACAAAAAAACTTGCTGGGAATAGATGCCGTTATCGATAAAGACCATACGTCTGCCCTACTTGCTTCACAAGCAAAAGCCGATGAGTTTTATATTTTCACAGATTTAAAGAGAATTATTATTGATACACCAGAAACCAAAGGAAAAGTTTTGGATGTTATTCCGATTGCGGAAGCAAAAAAATATATTGAAGAAGGGATTTTTAGTGCCGGCGGCATGGCCCCCAAAATCAAAGGTGCCGTGAGTTTTATCGAAAATGGTGGCAGTGAATGTGTGTTTTTACACTTCCCCGACAGTGTTGATGAACCCATCTATCAAACCCGAATTGTACGCTAATATGAGACTTAAATTAGAATAATAACTTAAATAAAATAAAATCATGGCTTTTAATCTTAGAAACAGAAATTTCTTGAAAGAATTAGACTTTACAAAAGAAGAATTGGTATTTCTTTTGAATTTGTCGAAAGATTTGAAAAATGCAAAATATGCAGGAACAGAGCAGCCTCGCTTAACAGGCAAAAACATTGCTTTGATCTTTGAAAAAACGTCTACACGCACCCGTTGTGCTTTTGAAGTAGCCGCTCACGACCAAGGAGCACATGTTACATATTTGGAACCTACTGGCAGCCAAATGGGACACAAAGAAACCGTTAAAGACACAGCACGTGTTCTTGGTAGAATGTATGACGGTATTGAATATCGTGGTTTTGGACAGACAATAGTTGAAGAGCTTGCAAAACATGCCGGCGTACCCGTTTGGAACGGTTTGACAAACGAATGGCATCCAACACAAATGATGGCTGATGTTATGACAATGATAGAGCACTCGAATAAGCCTTTGGAAAAAATTTCATATGCTTATCTTGGTGATGCAAGATTTAATATGGGGCGTTCATTATTGATTATCGGGACTATTCTTGGAATGGATGTTCGTATAGGATCTCCTAAGAAATTGTGGCCTGATGCCGAACTTATTAAAACATGTCAGAAAATTGCAAAAGAATCAGGTGCAAGAGTTACAATAACCGAAAAACCTGAGGAAGCAGTTAAAGGTGTAGATTTTATACATACTGACGTTTGGGTTTCTATGGGAGAACCAAAAGAAGTCTGGGCTGAAAGAATAAAATTGTTAAAACCATATCAGGTTAATATGGCTATAATGAAAAAATCGGGTAATAAGGAAGTTAAGTTTATGCATTGCTTACCGGCATTCCATAATGCAGATACAAAAGTTGGAAAGCAGGTTTCGGAAGATTTTGGTCTCAAAAACGGTATTGAAGTGACTGAAGAAGTGTTCGAAAGTCAGGCATCTCTTGTTTTTGACCAGGCAGAAAACCGTTTACATACAATTAAAGCTGTAATGGTTGCAACTTTAGGGTCATAAAAGTCTAGATTTATTTATATTTTTTATTAACTACCCGTAGTTTTCGGGTAGTTTTTTTGTTTATTAAGATTATATTTACAAAAAAAATATAATTATGGAATATCAAAATCCTCAGTCTCAAGTGCCTTATCAAAAGCCCCCTACAGTTATTGACGGACTTGTTCAGCCGGGAATACCCCCTAAAGTCTTTTCTGTTCTGTTTTTTGAGAACTGTCTGGTTTTTATAAAATCAGGCAGTATTAATCCCAATACTGCAGGCTCGATGAGAGCTTCATTGGGAGGCTTTACTGGTGCTGGATTGATGGCAGGTGCTATTGGGAGTATTGTAGATCAGAATACCAACAGGTCTAGAATGGACCATGTTGCAGGTTTGGCATCCTTAAACCCGGGAGTAATTGCACAGGCTCACAAGCATAATTTTCTGTTACTGTACAATGTAATAGAGAAGGTTGAAATGAAAGGACCTAATTTTGCCGGCGAAATCAGACTGTCTGTTTATGCCAGAGGGGAGAAACATAAATTCAGAATTGATAACCAATCAAAGGCTTCGGGAAAATATATCAAACAGGTGCTTGAAGGTTTTTTATCAGGCAAAATTATTTAGGATTTGATGAGAAAACTAGTAGTACTGTCGGGAGCGGGAATAAGCAAAGAAAGTGGAATACCAACTTTTCGTGATAATGATGGCCTTTGGAAATCTTATAGGTTCGAGGAAGTAGCTTCTCCAATAGCATGGAAAAGAGATCCGCAACTAGTACTTGATTTTTATAATTTTAGAAGAAAAGCAGTTGTTGAGGCTTTGCCGAATAGAGCTCACAGGGCTCTAAAAGACTTAGAATCTTATTTTGATGTCAGAATTATTACACAAAATGTTGATGACTTGCACGAAAGAGCAGGGTCATTGAATGTTGTGCACTTGCATGGCGAAATACGAAAAGCAAGAAGTACCGTAGATGACAAATTAATCGTTGAAATTGAGAAAACTGATTTGAATTTGGGTGATATGTGTCCCAAAGGATTTCAATTGAGACCTCATATCGTTTGGTTTGGTGAAGAAGTTCCTGAAATTGTTAATGCTATTGAAATTGTTAAAACTGCTGATATCTTTTTGGTTATCGGTACCGGTTTGCAAGTATATCCGGCTGCAGGATTAATTAATTATGTGCCAATAAAAGCTCTAAAATTTATCATAAATCCTGATGAAAATATACAATCTGTAAATGGGTTTGAACATATAAAAGAAACTGCGGTAAAAGGGATAGGAATTTTTATAAGTAAAATTAAAAACTAGGTTTATTCCATACCCCACCATACGGGATGAGTTAAAATTTGGATTCTGTCACCGGGTTGGCTGTTTTTTAAGGATGTCATTATTCCCTCAAAATCATTTTCAAAGTTCCAGTCACCGCCTGCATCGGAATAGTACTTATTATATTCAATGAAATATGCCTCGTAGGTAAAACCAAATTCATTAAGACTATGTTGCCCGATAGGAAAAGTTTTTTCTTTATACTCAACTTGTGCTTTTGTTGAAAAATCAGAGAAAATTTGGAAATTTGCAACCGTTTCTCGAGCAATTTGAGAACCATGTGCTGCTGTGCCGTAAATAGTTATCCCTAATGAATTATAATAATCAATTTCATCTTGATTAAATAAAAACGGATCATTTTTATACTGAATCATTACAGTCAGTAAGTCATTATGAATCCCTATTTCATGCCCAAGAAAGCTTAATTTAAGATACATATCTCCCATACATTTATTTCGTATCATTCGTCCATCTACAAAACTACCGTAATAATAAGAGGTCGCGAGAATATAATAAGTAGAGCGGATTCCGTATAAATATTCTATTTCAGCCATTTCGAGAGCTTTGAAAATATGAACATCAACATCATGTCTCATTCCAATGATTACTTTAGTAGAGTCATAATAATCTTTCATTAAATACAATGGAAGTACTATATATTTGTCAGTTGAAATTTCTGATAAAAGCTCTTTATATTGATCCCATGTGTAATTGGGATGGTTGGTATATTTCTCAGTAATTACAGATTTAATTATATCAAAACTCTTACCGTCATCA
>JAKQEK010000184.1 GCA_029558535.1 Bacteroidota bacterium
AAATGATACTGTTGTTTACTGGGCGGTAAGGTCTTTGGGTGCATTCGGCATTAGCGAATATTCGGAGATAAGATATTTCAATTTGCACTATACTTATGGCGATGATTATATCAAGTCTGTGTCGGAGTTGTCGGATATAACTCTTAAAACCAACGTAAACGAAATCGAAGACGCATTAAACAAAACAATGTTGTTGCAAGGAGTAAGTTTCGAGTGGGACATAGCCAATAACCCGGGACGTAATCTGTCCGAAGGAACAAATTTGGGTCTTATTGCTCAGGCAGTACAACCAATATTTCCCGAAGTGGTTAGTTCAGATGCAAACGGGATTTTGTATATTGATTACAGCAGTCTGATTCCTGTACTGGTTGAGTCAGTAAAAGAGCTGAAATACATAAACGACAGTCTCAGCGAAAGTGTAAATATGCTTGAAAGTCGTCTCAACAATCTCGAACAGTTTGTTTTCGATAATCTGGGCGAAGTAGAAGCAAAAAATACAAAGCCTGCAGATTTTCAACAGGAAGTAGTTCTCGAAAACAAAATGGCTATTGTCTTAAATCAGAATGTGCCGAATCCGTTTAGAGAACAAACCACAATAAGTTTTCAGATACCCGAAACCGTTAAAGAAGCAAAAATCGTCTTTATAGATAATCTTGGCAATATTCTGAAACAAGTAGAAATACAGGAACGTGGTTGTGGCGAATTACTTGTTTATGCTTACGACCTGAGTGCCGGAAATTACACTTACTATCTTGTCGCAGACGGAATAACAATAGAATCGAAGAAAATGGTGCTGACAAAGTAAAATGATAAACAAAACAACAAGCATTTGAAATCTACGAATTGGATTTTGAATTTTGGAATTTATTTAGAGGTTTTGGCGTGTATTTTTGAATCGGGGACTGAGGGATCAGCCTTTCGGCTGATTTTCTCGAAGCCCCCGATGCAAAATCATGACAAAACCGACAGCAGAGCAGTGTTAAAAACTATAGTGATGGCATAAAATTCTGTTAAATCTTTTTTTCGTAAAATTATTTAGCTTTGCAATAAAATATTCTTTATGCCAAAGTTTTTCCGAATTCTAAAGAAATACCCCGGTACATTTTGGGTTGCAAATATTATGGAGCTTTTTGAACGTTGGGCATGGTATGGGATGTTTATGTTATTTGCTTTATATCTTACAGGTTCGACTGACTCTGGAGCATTAGGCTTTTCACAGGCACAAAAAGGACTTTTGATGGGTTCGGTGGTAGGCTTTTTGTATTTTCTTCCGGTTTTTACCGGTGCTATTGCCGATAGAGTCGGATATAAAAAAGTCCTGATAATTGCATATATTTTAATGACAACATCATATTTTTTGTTGGGAAGAGTAAAAGAATATGAGTGGGTTTTTGCTGCTTTTTTAATGTTGGCCTTAGGAGCGGCATTATTTAAACCAATAATTTCTGCCTGTATTGCAAAAACCACTGATGATGAAACATCGTCTATAGGTTTTGGTATTTTTTATATGATAGTTAATATCGGGGCATTTGTAGGACCGGTTGTGGCTTCACTTGCAAGACAAAATTCGTGGGTTAATGTTTTTAATATTTCGTCCGGTGTAATAGTATTTAATCTAATATTGGTTATTCTGTTTTTTAAAGAACCCGAAAGGTCGGCTTCCCAAACAAGTTTTCGTGAGGAAATAAAGAAAATCTTCAGGAATATTTTCGAAGCTTTAAGAGATATGAGGCTAGTCGTTTTTTTGTTAATAATAATTGGGTTTTGGACCATGTACAACCAATTGTTTTACACACTTCCGGTATTTATAGATCAATGGATGGATACTTCTGTTGTGTATGATAATATTTATAGAATATGGCCATGGCTTGCTGAGCAAATAGGAACATCCGAGAAAACAATTGCTGCTGAAATGCTTACAAATATAGATGCAATGTATATCATTATATTTCAATTAATTGTATCATATTTTGTGATGAAGTTAAAGCCGATTCACTCAATGATAAGCGGTTTTATTATATCAACTATTGGATTGTCATTAACTTTTATGACAAGTAATCCAATGTTTTTGTTTATTAGTATTTTGATTTTTGGTTTGGGTGAAATGGCCGGTTCGCCTAAAATTACAGAATATATAGGAAAAATTGCTCCAAAAGGAAAGACAGCACTGTATATGGGTTGCAGCTTTTTACCAATGGCAGGTGGGAATTTCTTTGCAGGTTTGCTGTCAGGAAATGTGTATCAGAAATATTCTGATAAAATTAGTCTTCTTAAACTTGAAGTCGAGAAGCGAGGTCTTGATATTCCCGACATTTCTGGTAAGTTTTCACAAAATGATTATATGGAAAAAGCAGGTGAATTGATGAATCTAAATGGGCATGAACTTACCGCATATTTATGGAGCAATTATCATCCTTACAATATCTGGCTAATTTTTGCTGCTATTGGCGTTACAACTGCTTTTGCTATGTGGTTATTTAATAGATATTTAATTAAAAACTAAATGTGCTACTAAAAATGACAATTAGTTTAAATAGAAGTAAAATTTTAATAATAGCAATAATCACAGTTTTTGCTTTTCTTGCTATAAACAGAATTGATAGAATAAGGAAAAGCACTATAACCACCGGAAAAGTTTCAGGCGTTGAAATACGAAAAAGCAAATGGAATCACGGGGAAGATCGTTCTGCATTGATTCAGTTTGAATATAATGGAGATACAATACATTTTCGTGGAGAACAGAATGTTCAATACGAATTGGAGGAAGAGGTAAGGGTTGTATTTCAAAATGATAATCCGAACAATGCGAAAATTTATAGTTTTGCAGGTTTTTGGTTAGCCCCCCTAATGTATTGTATTATTCCACTATGGTTATTATCTGCTTTAGTTTTGTCGTTATTTGACAAATCAGATAAAGTGATTATTAAGTTAGGCAAAAGAACTACAATTGTAAAACAAAAACAAAGTCAATCAACGTCTTTAAAAATAATTGAGGATAACTTATAACTTAAAAATTTAAAGCCGGTACTATTCTTTAATCCAGGTTATCAAATATTCACCTTCCTTAATGCCGGGGTCACCAATATGCCATTTGCCATTTATATAATTCTCTTCTATAATTATTTTAAAATGTGCTAAAGCAATTCCTAAATCAACTTTTTGCAAATCAGTTGACTTTGTTTTTGAAACCATTTTATCGCGAAAAATATAAAAATGATATTTATTTCCCTGTTTAACAACCCGCCAAGGTTGTTTGTTGACTGCTGAAGGTGCAAGCCTAACAGCCTCCAAAGCCTGGTGAATTTTATCTTCCGGGTTAAAGACTATTGGTGTTTGAAAATCGTTTTCGAAAAATAATGAACCGAATTCATTACGCAAACTGCCATCCGTAAGAGTGAGCCCAAGTCGTTCACGAAGTGTTTTCTTTTTTGCCGGATAACCAATAGGTGTAATGCATGGGATAATTTCATTTTCTTTTGTTTGCAGAATGGCTTTATAATCGCTCCTTTTAAATGTGCCCCCAATCCAGCAGGTTCCTAATTCCATACGGGTTAGTTCCAAAACAATTCTTTCTAAAGAATATCCGTAATCAACTTCTGAAAACTCTGATTTTTCAATACAGCCACCTATAAAATATGCAGCATTTGAAATAAAACCGTAGGTTCCTAATCTTACTTTTTCTTGTTTTCTCGCTGCAGGTTTTTCTATTAATGCAAATCTTGGTTTATTTCCAAATGGACCAATGGCAGGCTTTGAAATTAGTTTGTCAACTTTAACTATATGATTATCTTCAAGATGCTTCTTGTCATAATTTCTTATTGACCTTCGTTTTTTTATGGCATCAGAATAATTAATCATATAAAACTTGTTTTCAGCAAAACACAAAAATAAAAAAAATGTTCATACTTTAATATAAAACAATGTAACAAATTTTCTTTTCATCTATTGTTAAAAACCTCTTGAAGAGGTTTGCCGGTTGTAGCAGGTGGCGCAGGAGTTCCCAGAACCATCGAAATGGTTGGAGCAATATCCGTCATGTTTATTTGTCCGAAAAGTTTTTGTTTTTTCACTTTCCATCCATACCAAATTAATGGAACATTTGTATCGTATTTATATCCCGAATTGTGGTCTGTAGCATAAGGAACATCTTCAATCCAGCCGGCTTTGAGGGAAATCATAATATCGCCAGAACGTTTTTGATTAAATGAATTTTGCATTTTCTCGGGCATTCCCTGACGAAAAATAATATTCTGAAACTGGTGCGAACTTATTGCATTAGAAATTCCTGTTGAATTTATTATAAATGAAATAACCTTTTCCTGAAAGTCATACAGAGGAATTTGAGAATCTTCAATCAAAATTTTATTTAGAAATATTTGATTGTTGCTGAAATCAAGAATCCAATCACCTTCGCCGTAAACAGCTTTTAGGTAAGATTTTAAAAGTGCCAGCATATAATGTTGTTTATAGTTGCCGGCAGGCATTTTATTGTCAATCAGATATTGAGGTGTTTCCGATATTCCATGATTAGAAGTAAGATAGATAAGGACATTGTTTTTGCCTACAGTTTCTTCAATCACATCAATTAAATGTCCCAGATCACTGTCCAAACGCAGAAATAAATCCTGAACTTCTATTGATTGCGGGCCATATAATCTGCCAATATTTTCGGGAACAGTATAGTTAATGAAAAGGAAATCGGTATTTTCATCCTGACCTAAATTCTCATTGTATAATGTTGCTATAGCCATATCAGTTGTATGAGTATTCCCTTCAGGAATCATCATCATAAGCTCGTAATTGGGAATTGTTTTAGTAATATCGGAATAATTATAGGGGAAAACTTTATAAACTCCGTCAATTCCGAATTCGTAAATGCTCGAATCCGGCAAAACTTCATTGTATTCATCAATAGGCAACATTGGTTTCCATTGGCGTACAAGATATTCATCAGGCATTCTCTTGTTATTTACCTGATTTACCCATTCGGGAATGGTATCAAGATAATATGTGGAACTTACCCAATTGCCTGTTTTTACATCAAACCAATATGCTGCATCGGCAGTAAATCCTCCTGTAATAACTGCTCCATAGGGGTCAAGAGAGATACTTATAATTTTCGATTTCCCACGATTAAATAGTTTTGCTTCGTCACTAAAAGTAGTAGAGAAAATGTTTTTTGGTGAATATGCGTTTTTCGATGTTTTATCGCCTGTAATTTTACATCTTGTGTCTTCAATGCAACCCTCCTTTTTATTCGTCAGCGGATTAAACCAAAAATCTGAAACAATTCCATGTTCTGACGGCTCTGCTCCGGTTGCAATTGTTGCGTATCCAGGAGCAGTTTGCGTTAAGCTAAAGTTGAAATTTGCATTTTGACAATAAGTTCCGTTTATAGCAAGCTTTTTAAACCCTTTTATCCCAAAATTTACCCAAAAGCGATCAATATAATCTTGTCGCATTTGTTCAACAACTATCCCAACTACTAATTTTGGTTTATCTGATGGAATTATTGTTTCTACCTGAGCTCTTGCTGCGACTGTAAGATAAATTATCGTAAAAATCAGAAATATTTTCTTCATTACTTAATCATATAACTAAGGTGTAAAAGTAATTCCATTCATGATTTGCAGTAATTTTATTGTTGTTTTTTATGAATAGTAAACTGTTAATAATTTAGCTAATGCGAATGTGGCCGTCCCCTTCCTAAATTTTATCTCTTTAAAATATTATGAAAATCTTAATAAAATATTAGGATTTAGCTTTTTTAAGTTCGATACTTTTGTTTTAAGATTATAAAACAAGTTTGCTAAACTTTTAAATCTAATTACGATGAAGAAAGGACTACTTATTATTTTATTTGCAGTGTTTTTGCAGATTACTTTTTTTGCACAGTCTTCGCAGTTATTTAATGAGGATGAAAATCCTGTCAGGCTTGTGTCTCCCGAAATGCTTGACCTGCATATGGTCTCGTTGATGAATCAGTATCACATTAGCGGAATGAGTGCTGCAATTGTTAAGGGAGGTAAAACTGTCTGGAAGTCTTCATATGGATATTCAAATATAGAGAATTCAAGTTTGGTAAATGAAACTACTTCATTTTTACTTTATTCGGTTACGAAAACAGTTACAGGAATTGGATTAATGCAATTGTACCAAAATGGGTACTTTAATTTGGATGACCCAATAAATGATTATCTTCCTTTTGAAGTGATACATCCCGATTATCCTGATGATCAGATAAGCTTTAGAATGCTAATGACTCATACAAGCGGTATAAAAGATAACTTCACAGTTATCAATTCACTTTTAACCTACAATGTTGATTCTGATGTGGAATTATCATACGCATTAGAGAATTACCTTGTCGAAGATGGAGAGTACTATGGTGAGAACACGTCTTATGGCAATAGTCGTCCTGGTACTTACTTCTCATATAGTAACGTTGGTGCTGCTTTATGTGGTTATCTAATTGAGTGTATTTCAGGAATAGGTTATATTCAGTATATCACAGATAGTATTCTGTTACCCATTGGGATGACTAATAGTTCTTTTAGGATTTCTAATTGTGACCCTGATAATATCGCAATGGAATATTCTTATTCTGCTCCAAATTACAATCAGGAAGGGATAAAATGCAATCCTTTTTATCCTGCGGGTTTTCTAAGAAGTGATATCAACGATATGTCAGAGTATTTGAAGATGTTACTAAATGGTGGAAGTGTAGGTGAAAATTCGATTATTAGTTCTGATTTGCTTGATTTGATGATGACCGAGGACAATCATGTTATTGCACCAAACGCAGGGCTTTTATTTGGGTATGATTCTGATAATGAATTGTGGGGACATAATGGTGGGTTCTACGGCGTGAAAACAGGTCTGTTTTTGGATAAGGATGAGGATTGGGGAGTGGTAGTTTTGTCGAATGGAGCAGGAGAACCCTGGCAAATTTTGTTTATGTTGTATCAGTTTGCCAAAGATTTTGAGATTTTTAATGCTACAAATATTATTGTTGATGATCAGGATGATGACTTTATACTAGAATCGGGAGAGGGTGTTAATGTGACTATTAAAGTAAGAAATAATTCTGATTTTGATTTCGGGAATATTGATGTAGAATTAGCCTCGAATAATGAATTAATTAACTTTTCCGATAATGAAGATCAAATAACGTCTATTGCATCAGGCGAAACATTAGAAATACCATTGGAATTTGCTTTTAACACAGAGTCCTTTTCTGAGAGTTTTGAGTCTGATTTTACATTGTATTTTTATTCCGATGATATGTTGATTGATTCAGCAATTTTTAAACTGTATTTTGGCGAAGCAGATGTGCTGTTGATTAACGATGAAGAACACGTTTACAGAAACAGGAATATGTCATCCGAATATTTTGCAGAGTCAATTATTTCTGCCGGAAAATCAGTAAGGGAATATGACCTGAATCTTTTTGGAGTTCCTACTTCTGATAAATTATTAAATTTTGATGCAATTGTTTGGTTTACCGGTTTAGACAATGAGGCTGTGCATACTGTATTGAACGAAAATGAACAAATTTTAATTTCTGAATATCTTGATGCGGGTGGAAAATTGTTTATTAGCAGTCAAAATATCAGTGATGCAGTGAGTGGATCAGATTTTATGTCAGATTATCTTCGAGCTGAACAAACATATTCCGATTATACGGGTACATTGAGAATTGTTGGGATAGATACCGTTTCGATTAGTGATGATCTAGATTTTTATATTACAGGTGGTGATGGTACTAATACTCAATATTCGCCAAGCTGCGTTTCTCCGATAAATGGTTCGGAATTGCTGTTTAAATATTATGGGACACAAAATGGTGGAGGCGTTTTTTATGATGGGGATTATAAACTTGTGTTCTTACCGTTTTGTTTTTCATCAATTGATAATCAAAGCGATAGAGATGTCTTGATGAGTAGAATTTTAGCTTTTTTTGATGGACTCTCCGGACTTGATAATATAATGACAAATGATGGATTAAAAATATATCCAAATCCCGTTGTTGGGTCTGAAATTTATTTAGAAACTGACAGTTGTGGTAATTGTGAGATGGAGATAATTGATTTGAGAGGTAGAATTGTTTATTCAAAATCAGAATTGTTTATGCCTTCCGTTATTGAAATTCCAAGACTGCAAGTTGGAGAATATTTTATTCGATTAATAGATTCCAATAATAGTTTTAAGACTTTGAAAATAATAATATCTCAAGAATAACTATTTCAACATCGTCAGTGCTTTTTTGATAGATATTGTAAGAATGTCAATCTCCTCTAGGGTATTATAAAATGCAAAAGAAACTCTTGCTGTGCCAGTAATTCCGAAATGTTGCATTACGGGTTCAGCACAGTGAGTTCCGGTACGTATAGCTATTCCCATGTGGTCGAGAAGTGTTCCTAGGTCAGATGGGTGTATTCCTTCCATATTAAATGAAATGACACTTGATTTGTTTTTTGCCTCTCCAATAATTCTAAGTCCGTCAATTTGCTTAAGTTGTTCTGTGGCATATTTTAAGAGTTCAGATTCGTATTTATTTATTTTTTCAAGCCCAATACAATTTAAATATTCAATTGCTTTACCAAGGGCAATGGCATCAATGTAATTTGGGGTTCCGGCTTCAAACTTGTAAGGTAATTCGTTGTAGGTTGTTTTAGCAAAACTAACGGTTGAAATCATCTCGCCCCCTCCTTGGTACGGGGGCATTTTATTTAGTAGTTCTTTCTTTCCGTAGAGAACGCCAATGCCTGTTGGTCCATAAATTTTGTGACCTGAAAAAACATAGAAATCACAATCCATCTTTTGCACATCGACTTTTAGGTGCTGTATTGCCTGAGCACCATCTATCAATACAGGTATATTTTTGGCATGTGCAATTTTTATTATGTCTTCTACCGGATTTATTGTTCCTAGGGCATTTGAAACATGAGTTACAGCAATTAGTTTTGTTCTGTCGGAAATAAGTCCATTTAGCTGTTCTGTTTCAAGTTCACCAATTTCGTTAAAAGGTAAAACTTTAAGTTTTGCATTTTTTCTTTCACACAACATCTGCCATGGAACAATATTCGAGTGATGCTCCATTTCTGAAACAATTATTTCATCATTTTCTTTTATAAAGGATTCCCCAAATGAAAATGCAACAAGATTTATTGCTTCTGTTGTTCCTCGCGTAAAGATTATTTCTTCAGATTTTTCTGCATTTATAAATTGCTGTATTGTCTTGCGTGATTTTTCAGTAGCATCAGTTGTATAATTGCTTAGGAAGTGAATACCACGATGGATATTGGCATTGTATTTTGAATAAAATTCTGTTATTGTATCAAATACAATCCTTGGCTTTTGTGTTGTTGCGGCATTGTCAAAATAAACGAGTTTTTTATTGTGTATATATTGACTCAGAATTGGAAAATCTTCACGTATTTTTAATATGTCAGCTTTCATTTGATAAAATTTTTACAAACTTAATAAACAGAATAACAAAAAAAAATGTTGGCAAAAATTACCAACATTTTTTTTATAATTTGAGATGTTTTATTCAACGATTATTTTATGTACAGAAATTTCATTATTTGTGTAAACTTTTACAAAGTAAACTCCTGTTGAAAAATCAGAAACATTTAATTGAAATTTATCAGCAGAAACTAATTCTGAAGCAACTATCTGTCCGGCTACATTAAGAACTTCAATATTGTTAATATTCTCATCAGCAACGACATAAATAATTTCATTTGCAGGATTTGGAAATACAACTGTATTAAATTCTATATCAGTTTCAATTTCTGATACTGAAAATAATTTTTCTTTAGCAACTTGTTGAATTTGTCCGGTCTCCATATTCTGTAAGAAAACCACGATTTCACAATTATCTACATTATAAGTAGGATCAATCGAGATATTAAAGCTATTGATATAAGTATTTACAGATGAAAAATCCATTTGAATTCCGTATTCGTCAGGATACATTCCCCTACAAACAAAATCAAGATGGTTTTGTCCTTGCCAAGAGTAAGCAATACTAGTTTCGCTTAAAGAAATAAACATAATTGTTGCATCTTCAAAATATGGAAATGTTTCTACAACGTCAACATCTAAATTAAATACATATGGGTCTGTTGATAATTGTTGAACGTCTGTTTCGATAGTATATACCGAAGGAATAGCAATTTGTTCGTCATAATAATACTGGAACAAAGTTTTCATATCAGCAACACTTTCGTAGGTTCCTTCAAAAGCACTTGCACCATTTATAATAGTAGTTGGATAAGCACCTTCTAATTCGTAAAGATCACCATAATATATGGTTCTTGCATCAGTTACAACTGTAGTAAAAGGATCTTCTCCTAAACCGTTTCCGTGATATTCTATAATTGCCATATCATTAACAGCTTCGGCAACAAATTGATCAAAGGCTTGTGTTACATAAGGGCAGTATCCACATAAAATACTGGTAAACATTTCATATACAACATAGTTTCTTGGATTTCCTCCGGGAATAATTACTTCAAGAGGTACCGGAGCAGAATAGCCTGAACTAGTGCCATAGAAAGCTAATAATGAATATTCATAAGTATTTGGGTAAACATTTACATCAGTAAAAGTAAGTTGATCTGTTGTACCAATAACAACGCCATTACGAGCAATACTGTAGCTTTCAGGTGTTCCTTCTGTTGGAGCATCCCATGTTAAAACAACATCGTTAAGATTTTCTAATGTGTACGCAAAATTTGTTGGAGGATAAGGGGTTTCTACTTCTTCGATAAGGAAATTATCCATGTAGTATTCAGGAGTTCCGTTTCCATCGTCATCCCATGCATAAAAATCAAATGCGTCAAGCTTTTTTAAACTACCTGTTCCACTAACACCTTTACTCCATTGATATGCGTGTACAAGAACATCGTCAATATACATATCAAACCAGTCGCTGTTTAAGTCAATAAAATGTTGAACTTTAAACCATGTGCCGGGTGTGTAATTGTATGTAACTGCTCCGTAACCCATTCCGTCTATAGTCATTTCACCGTCTTTTAGCATTGTTTGCATACCCCAAACCAAACCTGTTCCTGCTGGGTTGAAGTTTTGCATAATGTTATAATAACCAAGTTTTCCTTCTGGAACCATAATGTAAAACTCTATACGATAACGTCCCGTTGTTAAATCATCAAATTCAATTACGCCGTCGTTTGTTCCTGCAACTTGAATTGATTGAACTCCAGAGTGTGCGTAAGCATCAGAAACAAGAGGGTCTTCTGCAGAGCCCGGGGTTCCACTCCAAGTGTCCCATACATCGCCTTCCTGAAGTGCGATACCCTGACCAATAGTATAAGATTCGAAGTCATCTGAATACAACACTTGTGCATTTAGATAACCGGCTGCAAGTAATAAACCTGCAAACATAATAAGTAAATTTTTTCTCATAACAAATAGTTTTAGTTAAATATTATGCAATTATAAGCAAAATTTGTTTTGATAAGTAAAAACTAGCCAAATAATTTAATGTTATTTGATTTTTGTATTTCAGACTTACTGCTTTCGGTATCCTGCAAATCGGGACAGACAGTGAGCTCACTGCCAGATGATGGCTCGGTTAGAGTATTGTTTATTGTATCATGTTTTTTGAAATTTGTTTTTGTTATTAAAATGAGTTAATCATTTGAAAAGTTTTTTAGTAGTTCTCTATATGTCGAAAATACTTTTGCTCTGGAAACAAAACCTATGTATTTACCATTTTCGGTTACTGGGATATTATAATGATCTGTTTTTTCAAATATGTCAGCAATTTCTCTAACATTCATATCTGTAGTAAAAATAGGATCGGGTATATACATTAAATCTTTTACATAAGTTGTGTCGTACAGTTCTTTTTTGAACATTAAATGTTTTACGTGATCCAGCCACACCAATCCTTTCAAATTGTTTTCGTCATCTACAACAACATATATTGTTCGACTCGATTTCGATATTATTTTTGTTAGTTCTCCTAAACTGGCGTTTTCAGTAATTGTCAAAAAGTTCTTTTCAATCAAAGATTCTGTTTTCATTAAAGTAAGCATATTGCTGTCCGCATTGTGTGTAAGTAGCTCCCCACGCTTTGCAAGTATTATTGTATAAACCGAATTGGGCATAAACAGTTTAACCGTAAAATATGATAATGCCGAAACAATCATAAGTGGTACAAATAAATTATAACCGCCTGTTATTTCAGCAATTAGGAATATCGCAGTTAAAGGGGCATGAATTATTCCTGCCAACATTCCTGCCATACCAACAAGAGCGAAGTTACTCGTGGATATCTTAAATCCAATAGAATTAATTATATTTGAAAAGAATAAGCCCAGTGTCGTTCCCAGAAACAAAGATGGGGCAAAAATTCCACCGACACCTCCGGCTCCGAATGTTGCACTTGTAGCAAATATTTTTAGTAAAAGTATGCATCCTAAAATTACAGATAACCCCAAAAAGCTATTCCATTCGGGGTATATTGATCCGGAAAATAAAAATGAAGAATCTCCTTTAAGTGCCATGTTTACAGCTTCGTAACCTTCTCCGTACAAAGAGGGGAAAAGAAAAATTAGTGTACCCAAGACAATTGTGCCAATTAAAAATTTTGTATATTTTGATTTTATTTTCTTATATAATCTGGTTTGCCATAAGTATATTTTGGAAAAATAAACTGATAACAGACCCGAAACAATTCCGATAAGTATATAAAATGGAATGTCTTTTAATAAAAATGGGTCAGTATTATCAACAAAATAAATATAATTTTGTCCTAAAAATAAATATGATGTAAGAGCTGCAGATATCGAAGCCAGAAGTAAGGGTAGCAAGGACGACATCGTTAAGTCAAGCATTATAACTTCAATTGCAAAGATTATTCCTGCCACAGGAGCTTTAAATATTGCTGCTATAGCTCCTGTACTTGCACAACCAATCAATAAAATTATTTGTTTATAATTTAACCTGAAAAACTGACCGATATTACTACCAATTGCAGCTCCTGTAGCGACAATAGGTCCTTCCAGCCCAACAGAACCTCCGAAACCGATAGTTAGAGAGCTGCCAACAATTCTGGAAAACATATTATGTTTTTTTATTTTTCCTTCATTTTTCGACATATTATATAGTACCATCGGTATGCCATGACCTAGATTATCTTTAACAAACATGTTTACGAAAATCAGTGTTAACAATATTCCTATTGCGGGAAAAATAAAATATATATAGTTAAAATGGTATCTGTCAATCATAATAATTACGATTTCCCTTACAAAGTGAACAGTGTTTTTCATGATTACTGCAGCAATTCCTACAGCAATTCCAACAATAACAGCTAAAATTAGGACAAAGTTTTTATCCGTGATTCTCCGTTTTCGCCAACCGTATAAAGATTCTGAAATTGTATTTTGTTTCATTTTACAATTTGTAATCAAAATGCAAATATGATAATTTTTTAGTAATTTAAGTTAAATTTTAAAATTGGTTTATAATTTTGTATTGTAATATTTACTATTTTTAAGTTTTATATAAGGAACTCATGAAAAAATATAAAATTGGAATAGCTTTGAGTGGTGGCGGAACAAGAGGGTTTGCACACTTGGGTGTGCTTAAAGCATTGAACGAGAAAGGAATCTATCCTGAAGTAGTTGCGGGCACAAGTGCCGGTTCTATTGCAGGTGTTCTATATTGTGCAGGTTATTCTCCGGATGAGATATTACAACTTTTTAAGAAAAAAAAATTCTCAGATTTAACTAAAATACATTTCCCAACTAATGGATTGTTTAGTCTCGAAAACTTGACTCTATTAATTCGTAAATCAGTAAAAGAAGATAGTTTTGAAAAGTTAAAGATTCCTTTTATTGTTTGTGTGGCAAATTTAAATACAGGTAAAGCCGAATATATTAGTAGTGGTCCATTATTTAATATTGTTCAGGCATCTTCATCAATTCCTATATTATTTTCGCCCGTTAAGGTTGGGAAAAATATATATGTTGATGGTGGACTAATCGATAACCTTCCTGTAAGACCATTGGTTAGAAGGTGCGAAAAAGTTATTGGAGTAAATATATTTCCGAACGAGAAAGTTCCTAATGTTGAAAATCTGTTTCAAGTTGCTACAAGGACATTTCAAATTAGCATTAATAAAAATATTCGATATGATAAAAGTCGATGTCAATATTATCTTGAACCACCGGAAATGGCCAAATATAACATGCTTGAAACAAAACACATGGACGAAATATTTAATTTAGGATATCAGTATTGTAAAAAAATAAAATTCAATTTGTAGCTTTTTAAATCAAAAAATGTGATTATTGGAGAGACAAAGATTATTTAAAATTTCTAATCTGTTCATAATCAAAATCACAATTACTCCATTCGTTATCAATAATTGCCCCTGATTTCTTATACAGTTTTATTGCATCTTCATTCCAGTTTAGTACCTGCCATCTTAACCTTTTGCAATTTTCTTTTTTCGCAATTTTAAAGATTTCATTTAATAATGAACTCCCAATTCCTTTGCTCCGGTATTCTGGTTTTACGTACAAATCATCAAGATATAGGGATTTCCCAACCCAGGTAAAATAAGCAAAGAAATATAAAGCAAAACCAATAATTTCTGTGTTCTTGTTCTTTACTATCAAACATTTAAAAAGTTCTTGCTCTTCAACCATCTGTTCAGTTGTATTAATCACTTTTTCAGGTGCTTTTTCAAAAAGAGCCAGTTCTTTTATCATTTCCAGTATGTACGAGAAATCACTTTTGGTTGCATCAGAAATTGTATATTCAGTCATTTTTAATGTTTTGTCAAAAATAATAAAATATTCCTTTTGGGAAATTAAGAAATTAGTTGTATTTTTGCAGCCCTATTGTCAAATGTGTGATGGGGCTCCTATGGACGGAGCTTAGTAGCACGCTAAAATTGAAAGAAATGAAACATTTTGAAATTAATGCAACCTTAAGGACTGATGTTGGGAAAAAAGCATCAAAAAAGATTAGAAGAGAAGAAAAAATTCCTTGTGTAATTTATGGTGGAGAAAAAACATTACATTTCTATACATCTCAAAGTGATGTCAGGAAGTTCATCTACACTCCCGAGGTAATGTTTGCGAATATTAATCTAGAGGGGAAATCATATCCTGCAATAGTTAAAGATATTCAATTTCATCCGATTAGTGATAAAATTAATCACTTAGATTTTTATGAATTAAATGAAACAAAACCTCTTAAAATTCAAATTCCCTTACTTATTACAGGTTCATCTCCTGGCGTAAAAGCCGGTGGTAAACTAAAACAAAACATGAGAAAAGTAACTGTTAAAGGTTTGATGAATGACATTCCGGATAAGGTGGAAATAAACATTTCAGAACTAAACATTGGGGATTCTATTAGAATTAGGGATTTAAAATCTGATAAATTGGAATTTGTTGATACTAAAACTAATATTGTTGTTACAATTATTACAATGCGTGGTGTTACTGCAACAGAAGAAGCTGCCGGAACAACTGTAGGGAAAGTTGAAACTGAAGATAAAGCCCAAGAAAATAAATAATGCATAATTCCTGAACCATGAAATACTTAATCGTAGGTTTGGGTAATCCGGGTGAAGATTATAAAAATTCACGACATAATGTAGGATATACAGTGCTGGATTCTCTTGCAAAGAAATTCGGCACTGCTTTTTCAGATAAGCGTTATGCTTATGTAACGGAAGTTAAAGTTAGAGGTAAAATTCTAATTCTTGTCAAACCTACCACATATATGAATTTAAGTGGTAATGCAGTAAATTACTACCTAAGAAAAGAAAAAATGCCGTTAGAAAATATGATGATAGTAGTAGATGATTTGGCATTGCCACTAGGCACAATAAGGATTAAAACCAAGGGTGGTAGCGGAGGTCATAATGGCTTGCAACATATAGAAGATACTTTGGCAAGTAATGATTATATCAGAATGAGAGTTGGGATTGGTTCTGAATATAATCGAGGCCACCAAGTTGATTATGTTCTCGGTGATTGGAAAACTGAGGAGATGAAGAATTTATCAGATAAAATAGAGTTAGCTGTTGATGCAATTTTAAGTTTTCCACATATTGGTATTGAGAGAACAATGAACTTATATAATAACAAGTAATTCTGATGGATAAAAACAAACATCAAAAACAGAATTACAGGAATTTAGCCTCCAGATTAGCAGGATATTTGTCAAATCGTAAAAGACCCACATGGTTAGCTAAGCTTTTAATAAAAATTTTCAAAAAGAAGTATAAGATTGATTTATCAGAGTTTATTGTCCCTGAAAAAGGGTTTAAAACTTTTAATTCATTTTTTACACGCAAACTAAAAGAAGATGCCAGAATTGTGGGTGACGGAATTATTTCACCTGTAGATGGTTCGGTTTTCGATTTTGGGAAAGTTGATCCTGATAATAAAATTTTTGTAAAGTTTAGGCATTATTATATTGATGATTTGATTCATGGAGAATTTGATAATATGAGTTCATATGCAGTATTTTATCTTGCCCCCTCAGATTATCACCGTGTTCATGCCAGTTTTGATATGAAAATTGATGAAATCAGTTATTTGCCGGGAACATTATTCTCTGTTAAAGAAAAAACTGTTTATAAGAAAGATAGGGTATATTGTCGTAATGAACGCATTGTAATACATGGAAATTCTGAGTTTGGCAAATTTTACTTTATTTTAGTCGGAGCTTTGATAGTCGGGAAAGTTAAATTATGTTTTGATAGTGAGTTGAAAACGAATATTAGAAAAGGTATTTATTCGAAAAAAGTATACAAAACCCCGATTGAAATTAAAAAAGCTGAGGAAATAGGTTTTTTTGAAATGGGCTCCAGTGTTATTATTTTACTTGAGAATCCATGTCTTTCGTCTGTTATAAAACCGATAAAGTCTTCTATCAAGTTCGGAGAAACTATTGTTTGATGATATTATTTATTCAAAATCCGAATTACTACTAAGAAAATCATTATTTGCAGGAAATTCGTTTAAATCACCGAAATCTGAATTCATTTTTGATTCACGTTTAATAACATCTCCGTTTTCTAAATCTTCAAAATCGTGTATGTCAACGAACTTTGCAAATTCTTTCCTAAATTTGAGCCAACAAGAATCGGTAGCTCCATTTCTGTGTTTTGCGATAATAATTTCAGCCAAATTGATTAAAGATTTACCATCGCTATCATTAGTAATGCCATAATATTCCGGTCTATGAATAAATAGAACCATATCAGCATCTTGTTCAATTGCTCCCGATTCTCTAAGGTCTGATAATTGAGGTTTTTTATCTCCTGAACGGGATTCAACTGAACGGTTTAGCTGAGATAGTGCGATAACGGGTAGATTTAATTCTTTAGCAATTGCTTTGAGTGAACGTGATATTGTACTAACTTCTTGTTCACGGTTTCCTTTCATGTCTGTTCCGGTAGTCATTAACTGCAGATAGTCAATTATTATAGCTTGTATGTTGTTATTTCTTACCAGTCGTCTGCATTTTGCTCTGAGTTCAAAAACTGAAATTGCAGGAGTGTCATCAATAAAAATAGGGGCTGCTTCGAGTGATTTTACTTTACTCTCAAGTTGTTGCCATTCAAATTCTTTTAAGTCTCCTATTTTTATTTTTTCTCCCTTTATTTCTGATTCTGCCGAAATTAATCTCGTTACAAGTTGCATTGATGACATTTCGAGTGAAAAAATAGCAACAGGTCTTTCATGATCAACTGCCATGTTTCTTGCCATTGACAATACAAATGCCGTTTTTCCCATTGAGGGACGAGCCGCTATAATTATTAAATCGGAAGGTTGCCACCCTGCCGTTAAACGATCAATTTTACTAAATCCACTAGGAACACCCAATAATTTATTTTTGTTTTTAGAAGCTTCTTCTATAGCGTTAAGAGCTTTGTCAAGAACTATGTTTATCTGAACAGTTTCATTGTTTATATTTCCTTCTGACAGATTAAATATTTCGCTTTCGGCAAAATTTATTAATTCTTCAACATCTTCACTGTCATCATATGAGCGACGTTGAATTTCGGCAGCAGATTTTATTAATTCGCGTTGAATAAATTTTTGGTGAACCAAACGTGCATGGAATTCGAGATGTGATGCTGTAGCAACTCTGTTTGTAAGGTCTGCAAGATATACTTCACCACCAATTATGTCAAGTTGATCGCGTGATTTTAGTTCGTGAGCAACTGTAATTATGTCAACAGGTTTATGATTTGTTCCAAGGTTTATTATCGAACGATATATCTCCTGATGTGCAGGTTCATAAAATGACTCGGGTTTTAAAATAGAAATAATGGAGAAAACAGCGTCGTTTTGTATTAACAATGCCCCTAGTACAGCTTTTTCAAGTTCATTTGCCTGTGGTGGCATTTTACCGAAAAGTGCATTTAGGCTATCAATAGAGTTTTCTTGTTGTTTATTCGTTTTCTTTTTATTTTCTGCCATTGCTTAATAATATTTCGTTCAAAAGTAATACTTTGAATCGCCTTTTCTGTTATTAAATATTAAAAACATGAAAATTTTTTATTCACATCAATAGCTAAAAAAAATGTTTATATCTTTTAGTTGGTTTTAAATCCTGTAAATCAATGCTCAAAAGAAAATGTCTGTCTGGAATTTTAATATTTATTAACCGAATTTTTATTTATTAAAATCAAAAGTTAACTTTACGACAAATATTTTATAATGATAATAATTGATAATATTTATAAATCATACGGTAACCTGGAAGTTCTGAAAGGGATTAATCTCGAAGTTGGTAAATCTGAAATTGTTTCAGTTTTAGGAGCCAGTGGAGCTGGTAAAACAACATTATTGCAAATTACAGGTACTTTGTTAAAACCGGACAAAGGAAGAATCCTTATTAATGATACTGATACAGGATTATTACATGAGAAGAAATTAGCTCAATTTCGAAATCAACACATAGGTTTTGTATTTCAGTTTCATCATTTATTGCCGGAATTTACAGCACTCGAAAATGTTTGTATTCCGGGTTTTATTGCTAATAAAAATAAGACGGAAACAAAACAAAGAGCTACTCAATTATTAAAAGCTTTAGACGTTGAAGAAAGAGCACACTATAAGCCAAATCAATTATCGGGTGGAGAAAAGCAAAGAGTAGCAATAGCAAGGGCACTAATTAACAATCCGACAATTATACTTGCAGATGAACCTTCGGGAAATCTCGACTCGAAAAATGCAAAAGCCTTATATGAAATAATTTTCGAACTGAGAAAAAACTTTGAACAAACATTTGTAATAGTTACCCATAATGTTGAGCATGCAAAATTGACCGACAAAATGTTTACAATAATTGATGGAGTTATAGAATAATTTGTTTGCGACTATATAATCAAACTTACCTTTTCGAACGATTTAGGTAATTTTAATACCTCACTCCCCAAAAGTATGGCATTTCTTGTTTTTTGCAATCGTTAATATATTTCACTAGTAGTTCATTATAGTATTCTTCATTAATTTTCTTATGCTTTTTTTTATGTGCAGGTTTGTTGATTATAGTGTCACTTTCAAAGAATTCGATCTTGTCTGCAGTTATAACCTGTGCTCCGTTGTTAACATCAATTTCAAGTATTACTCCAGGTAATCCTCCGTATCTTTCCGGACCAAAGTTCCCGGGCCAGTCTAAAGCAAACCATGCAACAACATTATTCATTTTAATTTCATCATACCACGAAGCATTCATACATATGTGTCCGGCAACTTCTTTTAAATCGTTTAATATTTTCCATTTAGGGTATTGAATACTGTCCTCGATTACATATAATTTGTTTTGGAATCTTATTACATCATAAGTGGAATTTGTTTGTTTATCTCTAAAGATAAAATATTCACTTGTTTTCCAAGAATAACCGTAATTGGATTCTTCATCAACGGGCTCTTCGTAAAAATATGAATTTGAGTTGAAAACCAAAACGCTTTTTTCTGTATATTCCGAAGATGAGCCCCACATGTACTGATATTGCTCACGCCTGCTTTTGCTCATGTAATCTACAGCTATAATTTTCTTTACCCAATCATGTTTGACAGTATATCGTATTTTACCGCTTGTATTCTGAGCTTCTGCAAAAATTGAAATCGCAAACAAAAACAAAAATATAGATATCATTCCTTTCATAATCGTTTCTTTAGATTTAGTATTCTACCATCTTCCTCTTTGTTTCATTTTCGTTTCAAATCCTTTCAAGTTGTACGAAACGCTTACCATAAAATATCTTGCTAATGTTGGAGATGTAGTATATTCAGTATAATTTACAGCTGCATTTTGCACAATATAAAGTCTTTGATTAAAAAGATCAAATGCAGCCAATCGTATTTCAAATCTGTTTTTTTCGCCAAGGATTTGCCTTATTGAGGCATTTACAATCATAAGATTCTTTTCATAATCAAACTTGTCATTTTGATATATTTCCCAACCAAAATTACTTTCGAAATATGATTTTTTTGCAAATTGCCATTTTATACCTGCATTAGTGTTATATTGTATTATATTCTGATTTTGGCTTGTTTGCAAAGAGTATTTTACCAAATTTTCAGAAATGCTTTGCGAAAAATTAAAATTTAATTTTGGACCTACCGTCAGATTTAATCCAATTCTTCCAACATAATAGTCAGAGTTAGTTATGTTTTTAATACTATTAATGAACAATGGGGTTTCCGAAAACCTAACTTGTCCTGACACATTCATTGTTAAAATAGTTTTTATAATTGGGAAATTTGTCCATAAATTTGTATTAAAGCTATTGCCTCCACTAACATTTTCAGGTTTAGAATGTGTTACATATCCTAAATTTTCGACAAATTCTGTATATTGATTGTAAACAATAGATGTTTCATATAGATTATAGCCTGCATTCAAATAAATTGATGTAAATGAGGCCTGATTCCAATAGTGTAAAGTTCCAGAAAAATTATGCGATAATTCCGGTGTAAGTTCAGTATTTCCTTCAATATTGTACAAAGGATTACTCAATGTTATTATTGGTTGTAGATGTGTTAACGAAGGCTCTTGAACATTGTAAGTGTATTCTGCATTGAGACCGATATTTGAAACTAATTGCACATTAGCGGAAAAATAAGGAATAAAATTATTGTAACTACGTGGTGTTATCATGGTTTCAATGACATCTCCTTTAAACTTCGAAAATATTCCACTTTGATTAATGTTCTGAAATGCCCCGCCAACAGCTAAATTTATTCCCTCGTATCCAAAGTTTAAACTTGCACCTACACGATTATAATTAACCTCATGCAGGTAATAATTGCATAAACTGTCAACAAAAATATTCCCCGAAAGAATATCTTTTGCAGATTTTCCTGATTGATCTCCGGTATAAGTAAAATTATAAAACCCCATTAGAGAAAATTTCTTACCTAATGGTTCGAGATACATTATGCTTGATTTGTAAATATTTGTTGCCGAATTGTCTTCATTTAACAATTTTATTTGTTCTTCGGGAGTTGTTGCCATATAAAATCTGTTAATATTTTCGGATGTTTGTTCGGATGAATTATCATTTAAATCTGCAGCTCCACTGATTGCAAACAGCCTGCGGGATTTCTTGAAATCATAAACATAAATACTTAATAAATTCAGCGACCATGCATCCAAATCGGTATTGTCTATGAGTGTATTTGAGTTTATATCAAGCAATGAGGGAGTAAAATATTGCTGAAGTTGATTATTCGTATAATTGTTGCCAGACAATCTTGTGTTTGCTCTGAAAATAAACATATTACTGGAATCAAAATCTATTTGTATTCTCGAATTAAGACTGTGAGCATTATTAAATTGCTTAAAACCTATTGTGTCAAAACGTAAATATGAAGTGTCTGGCAAAAATGTTTGTCTGTTTGTGTATTGATCATAGCTAAGATCAGATTGATTGTAAAAATAGCCTGCATTAAATTTAACTTTGTCAGTAAAATAGTTGTAATTGACTCCTCCTCCGGCATTCTTTGTAAATCCGCGACCATCATATTGATCATATCTCATCATAAACCTAAATCTCATGCGTGATTGACTTCCAAAACCAAAGTCCCCGTCATCATAATCAGATTGTGCCGAATTACCCTTAAACTCTGCGTAGTCATCCCAATTAACTCCGGTTTCGTTCATATTGTTTCCATATCCGATAAACGAAAGTTGGGTTTTTTCATTAAATCTGTTGAAATTGCCTCTTAAAGCCCATCTGTTTTCAGTCCCGCCTGCAACAGTAAGCTTTCCAAAATGACCTTTTTTATATTCATCTTTTAATTCGAGGTTCATTACTTTATCTTGAGAACCTTCTTTTATTCCGGTAAGCCTTTCTTGTTCCGATTTGTCATCATATACCTGTACTTTTGATATTGCTTCAGCATCCAAATTTTTTGTTACGGTTTTTGGATCATCGCTAAAAAACGTTTTACCATCAACATAAATCCTACGTACATCTTTGCCCATTGTCGAAATATTACCGTTTGCATCAACATCAATACCCGGTAAGCGCCTTAGCAAATCTTCGACTGTTGATCCCGGCGGAACTTTGAATAGCCTGGCATCATATTCTACAGTATCACCATGTATAAACAGAGGTGCTTTTGCAGATTTTATAACTACTTCCATTAGGATTTCTGAAATTGGCTCCATAATTATTAATCCCAAATTAACTTCACTGACATTCGATACAGGAATGTTTTTTTGCAATGGCATATAGCTAATATGAGAAATTTTTAGAAGATAGCCACTGTTTTTAACGTTTTTAAAGCTAAATCTTCCTTCGCTATCAGTTGTTGTATAATTTATAAGTGTTGAATCTTTTTCTGTTAAAAGCATTACTGTTGCTGCCGGAATTGTTTCTCCAAGAGTGTCTTTTACTACAGCAGACAGGTTTATGTGGCTAGGTTGCTGAGAAAAGACAGTAACTGACAAGTTGATTAAAAAAATAAATAAAATTGCAGAATTAAAGTATTTCATAAATGTCTTAGGTAATTATTAGAATTTGAAAGGATTTACATCCGGAAATGTTTATATATCTAGTAGAATTTATCATCAGCTAACTCAAAATAGTATTTATTGAAAACAAAAGTATAAATATTAATATTGTCTGTTTTTTTTAGTAATAACTTTAACAAAACTTTAACCTCAATAATGTATAAAAGCCATATATACCTTGATATTCATCTGTGCAAAGAATTCGAGGTATGGTATAAATAGTCGTTACTTAACGGTTAATAAACGGCTCTGAAAGATATCATCTTGATTATCAATGATATATATCTTCAAATTGTATTTTGGAATTTAATTGTTATAATTTATCCCTTTATCCGTTACTTAACGGTTAATAAACGGCTCTGATTTGTAACTGTCAGATTATCAACGTTATATCGTGTCGATATATGTGATTAGATTTTTGAATATTGTTATTTTTCGATTATTCGTTACTTAACGGTTAATAAACGACTCTGATTTGTAACTGTCAGATTATCAACGTTATATCGTGTCGATATATGTGATTAGATTTTTGAATATTGTTATTTTTCGATTATTCGTTACTTAACGGTTAATAAACG
>JAKQEK010000197.1 GCA_029558535.1 Bacteroidota bacterium
ATGAAAAGAAAAAAATATTTGGATTAGAGAAAAATGCTTTTTTCACCGGATTAACAAGTTTTTTCACAGACACATCTACCAAAATGGTATATAGTGTGATGCCACTATTCCTATTGTCGATAGGAGCATCAAAAACAACTATCTCCTTAATTGAAGGGATTGCAGAAAGTACGGCATCATTATTAAAAGCAATTTCGGGGTACTGGAGTGATAAGATTGGTAAAAACAAGCCATTCATGATTATCGGATATGGTATTACAGCCATTATAACACCTTTATATGCATTAGCAAGAATACCAATTCAGATTTTATTTTTTCGGTTTTTTGAACGCATAGGAAAAGGTTTAAGAGCGGCACCACGAGATAGCCTTATAAGTGGCTCTATTAAAAAAAATGAAGCTGGTAAAACTTTTGGGTTTCAGAAAGCAATGGATAATAGTGGGGCTATTGTTGGTCCTTTGATTGCTTTCTTATTGTTATCTATTTTTCCATTAAATTATTCTTACATATTTTTATTAGCAACCATTCCAGCAATTCTTGGTGTATTAACGATTATTATTTTCATAAAAGAAGCAAAGGCAGAAAAAAAAGAAACCACCAATAAGATTTCATTAAAACTTTTACCCAAAAAGTTTTATTTCTTTCTTATTATAATTTTCGTGTTTACTCTTGGTAATTCAGCAGATGCATTATTGCTTGTAAAAACAAGCGAAACAGGTATAGATAAATCATACATTCCTTTTGTATATATGATATTTAATACAGTATCTGTTTTGCTGGCCATACCGATTGGAAAATTATCGGATAGAATTGGTCGTGAAAAATTGATTATTCTGGGTTTTATAGTATATGCAATTGTTTATTATTTTTTCGGTAGGTTTAATAGTATAAATGTTTTTATTTTCTTGTTTATGCTGTATGGATTTTACAGTGCATTGACTGATGGTAGCCAGAAAGCAATGATTTCTGATATTGTTAGTAAAGACTTAAAAGGGACGGGATTTGGAATTTATCATGCTGTACTTGGAATTACTTTATTACCTGCGAGTTTAATTGCAGGATTATTGTATGATAAGGTTAATTCAAATGCGCCATTTTATTTTGGTTCTATAATGGCATTAATTGCTACTATACTAATGATAATATTTACAGTTTTAGACAAGAAAAAAGAAAAAATTAACGTTGCCTAACACGCGGTCATAAAACATTGGGGTTTAAGTGGTATGCCAAGTGCATCGCTCGCTGGCAAGGTTCTTATCGGTTGATAGGTTCGCAGCTCCGAACTCCCCAACGTTTCATACCGCCAACGTTAGCAACAAGTGGAAAAGAAATTCTGCCACCAAAATCTTGCTGCTTTTTTTTTAAAGAAAATGATTATTAAAAAATAATCCTCAATTAAATTGAATTTATAGAGTAATGTTCTTTATCACCCAAAAATATTAATTTCACCTTTAGAAGACAGAAAACGATGGATATTATTTTAGAAATCTTAGAAAAAATTACGCCAATAATAATAGCAATTATTATTGTGTATTTGGGTTACCGAATATGGCTAAAGCAAAAAAACTTTGAAGAAAAAAATAACAAATTGCGAGAAATAAGGCAATCAGTTTCTAATTTATTATTAATCTGGAAAGAGCTTTCAAAATTTGAAAGAAGTCTAAATCCTAAAGACCCATATAATGTAATTGTATTTAGCAACTCAAAGCTACTTCGCAAATTCCTTAAAATTGACAGACCAAAAATTGACAGATTAAAAAAATCATATATTGAAAGCATTGACAATCTTCGGTCATACGATATAACTTTGTTTTACGATTTAGAAAGTAGTTTTGAAAATTACACTAATTCTTTCAGTGATTTCCTAGACCCTATCCTAACGGATAAAGCTATGAATATCAAACATAAATACAAGTTGATTTTCCCACTTTTACAAGAAACAATCGGAGAGTTAGAAGAAATAATTATAAAGACATCTAATTATTTAGACAAAGATGAAAGTAATTCAATAATAAACATACTTCACTATCACTCCGAGGAAATAAATAAACCTCAAGAATTCGAAGAAATACCTGAATTTATCGTAGATATTGTAAATTCATTTTTTCCATTAAAGGATGCCATCACTAAAAATGATTTTCATCTTCTATATCAAAACGAAACTGTTAGATGGCTTATCATAAAGATACTAAGCTCTAAATTAATTTCATTTATTTTTGAAGACAAACCTATAGACGGGTTAAAGTTTTTACTCGGTTTCGAAGATGGAGAAATGGAACAACTAAATGAATTTTTTGAAAACATTGATAAAGAAACTTTAATAGACTTTTTGACAATATCAGAAGAAGATAGCAACCAATTTTTAAACAACAAAGAATTCTATAATCTGATCATGGGATTGTTCATTAAAATTGAAGAAAAGGTTCCTTTTGAAATCAAACGGTTTTTTGTAAAATTAAATAATGGTGAAATCAATTTAAAAAGCAAGCTAGATGAAATTAAGTTGCAAATAACCACCAGTTGCTAACAGCACCTATATGTCATGCGGGGCAGCGGTTCTAGCATAACGCGCATTACTTTGAATTTAAATCGTGGGAACTCTGAAAAAGCAATTCATTGAATCCCCGCACAACACATAGCTGCAACCGTTACCAGCAAGCGTAGAGAACGACACGACCACCAAAAAACGACCTTAACTCAATAGACAATTTCGCTGTTCTTTGACACAAACCGTCCTGACTTTACCGACACTCAAGCCGACCCAAATGGTTTTAAAAATTTTTTCCCACCGCACTTTTTAAAAAATAATTTTATGCCTACCCACATTTTGCACATTTGGTTTTGCCCTGACACACAATGCCATCCCTTCAGCAAAACCAAAAGAGCAAAATTTTTCCAACGCACTTGTTCAGATTATGAAAATAAATTGTAATTTTGACAAAATTGTCAAGGCGAAAATTTCAAGGTAATGAAAGAAACATTTGGAGAATACATTCACAATTTACGAGTTGAGCACGGCTTAACTCTAACAAAACTTGCTGCTGCACTTGATATTGACCAATCAACGCTTTCCAAAATTGAAAATCAAAAACGCAATGTTCCAGAAGAAATACTTCCCAAACTTGCCAAAGTTTTCAAACTGGACATTCAGACACTTGAAAAGGAATTTTTCAGCGAAAAAATCGCTGAAATGATTTATCGAGTTCCCGACTCAACAGAATTGTTGACACTTGCAGAGGAAAAAGCAAAATACTACAGAGTATCAAAGGTTAAACAAGGAAATTTAAAATTTTAAAAAATGGCGAAATCAATAGAACAATACTTAAACAAGGTTATTCAAGGCGACTGCTTAGAGGTAATGAAAAATATTCCGAGCAAATCCATTGATATGATTCTTTGTGATTTACCATACGGAACAACCCAAAACAAGTGGGATTCAGTAATTGACTTAGACCAGCTTTGGGAACATTATGAAAGAATAATCAAAGATGATGGAGCTATAGCCTTGACTTCACAAGGACTTTTTACAGCTAAGTTGATTATGAGTAACGAGAAATTATTCAAATACAAAATCGTTTGGATTAAATCAAAATCAACAAACTTCCTTAACGCTAAAAAACAACCACTTCGTAAACACGAAGACATTTGCCTTTTTTATAAAAAGCAACCGACATACAACGCTCAAATGACCAATGGCGAAGCGTATGACAAAGGAATAAGAAAAGACCAATACACAGGAAGTTACGGAGACTTTAAGCCGAGACACGTTAAAAGTAATGGAGAGAGATACCCTAATGATGTTGTTTGCTACGAAGAACAACCAATAGACGATTTTGTGTATGTGAAAACAGCAGAATCAGAAGGACCAGTTTTACATCCAACACAAAAACCAATTGAATTAGGAAGATACTTAATAAAGACCTTTACAAAACCTGGGGATGTTGTCCTTGACAATGCCTGTGGAAGCGGTAGCTTTTTACTTTCTGCAATTCTTGAAAACAGACAATTCATAGGAATTGAAAAAAACGAAGATGTTTTACTTCATAAAGTAAAGCCAGTTGATTACATTAAAATCTGCACTGATAGGATTCACGAAACACTTAAACGCAAGGAAATTGAAGAATCAACTTTAAGATTATTCAATGAGCCAATTGCAAAATATCATACATTAAACTATGAAAAGAAACGAGAGAGATTGGGCAGGACAACTTATTAGTTGGCTTCAAGAAGCAATTCGAGAAGGGCGAACTATTTTTGAAGATGCCACAAATGATACAGGAATTAAACTTGAATCAGGTAGAACTAAGTTTCCTGATGTCTTACTTTTTACAGATAAAATTTCTGGTATTGTTTTCAATGGATGGGAATTGAAATTTCCTGACACTAATGTTGATGATAAAGAAATGCTCAAAAATGCTTTAGAAAAAGCAGAGCGTTTAAAATCTGATTCTTTTGTGACTTGGAATGGAGCAGAAGCAATCATTTGGAAGATTGAAGTTGAAAACTACTCACTAGAATCCCTTAGTAAAATCAAAGTATATCCGAAAGAAAATAATATTAACAGTCGTGATGACCTAGCAGACCCAATAAAATTCAATCGTAATGAACCATTATTACGAGCAAGAGCAAATGAAATTCTTTATGACCTTGGACAGCTTTATGAAGTAGGCGAGTTAAAGCAAGCCATTAATATTACGGGAAATATAATTGAAGCTGTAATTGAAGCATCTGCTATCATTTTACCACAATTTCAACAAGCTATAATTACGGAAAAAGGGAATAATGCTGCTTTTAGGAGAGAATATAACCAATGGAAAATATATGAAAGTTCAACTTTGAAGATACTTGCTTCTTCATCACGAAGACCCGAAAACGTAATTGAAGAAGAAGTTTTAGCCAAATTCACATTTTATAATTTGATTGGGAAAATTTTATTTTACCTCACTTTATCAGAGAATTTAACTGGTGAATTGGAAAGACTTAACATAGAAAATCCCCAAAATTTAAAAAACACACTTGATGAATATTTTGAGGAAGCTAAGAGAATTGACTACCAAGCTATATTCAAACCTTATTTTACTGATACCTTACCATTTTCTGATATAGTAAATCAAACCATTTTTCAGCTAATTCGAAGATTTACTGAATTTGATTTCAGAATATTACCAACAAGTGTTATAGGAACAGTCCTTGAAAATCTTGTCCCAAAATCTGAAAAACAAAAATTTGGTCAATATTTTACATCAGAAACACTTGCAAACTTTGTTGCATTTCCTGCTATTCAAACAGCCAATGATTATGTTTTTGACCCAACATCAGGAACTGGAACATTTCTAAATTCCTTTTACCAAATATTGAAATATCACGGTAAAAACAATCACTCAGAGATATTAAATCAAATATGGGGCAATGATATATCACACTTTCCTGCAATTTTATCTGTAATAAATCTTTATAAACAAGATGTTGCAAGAACCGATAACTTTCCAAGAATTACCCGAGACGATTTTTTCAATCTGAATTCAGGAGATATGATTGTATTCCCTGATTCAAGAGATTACAGAAATCAAATAGAACAGCCAATACCTGAATTTGATGTTATTGCAAGTAACTTTCCATTTATACAACAAGAAGATATTCCAAACGAAGTTTTGACAGCTTTTTTTAGAGAAAAATTTGAGGCTCGACAGCAAGCATTCTTACAGGATAGGTCTTTTAAAATTAACGAACGTTCAGATTATTTTACATACTGTATATACAATTCAATACGATTTCTTAAGAATGGTGGATTCTTATCAGCAATTACATCAAATGCGTGGTTGGGTAAAGAATATGGAATTCAGTTTAAAAAATTCCTACTTGATAACTTCTATGTAAAATACATTGTCCGAAGTAATGCTGAACATTGGTTTTCTGATTCCAAGGTTTCAACTATTTTTGTTGTCTTAGAGAAAGATTCAAAAAACGAACCCACAAAATTTATTACACTCAATTTTAAACTTGAGGATGAACTAAATCAAGAAAATACACTAACCCAACTCGAGCAAATAGAAACCATTTACTCTGAAATTGACAATTGCAATTTTTTAAGAAATTTAAACTGGCGAAAGGATGCCACCTTTGATGATTTATTTCATAAATTAGACGAGAGTATTACTGTATGTATAGTTCCCAAAGATAAACTCTTAGAGTCGCTTCAAACACAAGAAAATTGGTCAAAATATTTTATTTCTTCTAATCTTTTCGAAAAGTTTGATAACTATACTACTGAATTATTCCCTTCAAAAATTGATGTTTTTCGTGGAGAAAGGACAGGTTGGAATCCAATGTTTATTGTTTCAGAGGATGATGTTGTTGACTCTGAAATTGAAGAAAACTTTCTAATTCCATATTTGAAAGATTCATCCGAGTTAGATACTATTGATTTCTCTGGAAATTTAAATCATTATTTATTTGTTTGTGATAAACCAATTGATGAATTAAGAAGTGATTTTCAAGGCGCATATAATTGGATAAGAAGGTTTGAAAATCTACCAAATAAAAATCATACAAAAACTGTTTCTGAAGCAAATGCAAATCATAGACCTTTTTGGTATAGCCTTCGACCAAAGTCTGCAAATATTGTTACTTCGATTAATCCATATGAGAGGTTCTTTTTTAGTTTTTCAGAAAATAGTTTTATCCCTGACCAAAGGCTAGTTGTATTAAATGCAGAAAATGAAAATGACCTTCAAATAATTTCTGCTCTCCTAAATTCAGTCATAACTTTTCTATCAATTGAAATGAGGGGGACAGCTCGAAATTTAGGTGTTCTTGATTTAAATGCAAATGATTTCAAACGATTAAGAGTATTAAACCCCGATTTGCTAAACGAACAACAAACCTTAGAGATTTTAGAATCATTTGAACCTTTAAAACAAAGACCCATAAGAACTATTTTTGAAGAAGTTGAAATGGCGGACAGAATAAATTTTGATAAAACAATTCTTCGCTGTTATGGAATTGAAGAATCTGTTTTGGAAAGCCTTTACCAAACACTTGTGTTAGCCGTAAATGACAGAGTAACAATGAAAGAAAGGTAAAATTAACTATGGCAAAAGAACTAGAAATAAAGGTTGAAAAAGACCACATCGAATCTTTAACAAAAGCTTCTGGAGTTACGGCTATATCAGAACTTATTTGGAATAGTTTAGATGCTGATGCAACAAATATCGAGATTGAATATAAAACAAATAACCTGAGTGTTACTCAAATAAAAATAATAGATGATGGACACGGTATGGATTTTCATTCTGCTGAAACAGCATTTGAAAGCTTAGGAGGTTCAAATAAGAAAAACAGAACTAGAAGTCCAGGCGACAGGGTGTTACACGGAAAAGAAGGTAAAGGACGATTAAAAGCATTCGCACTTGGACACTTGATTACTTTTAAAAGCACTATTATTTCAAACGGATCAGGAAAATATTTTGAAATTAAACTTGACCGAAATGAAATTAAAAGACCTACTATAAGTGACCTGAAAACTTTAAAGAAAGGTGAAGGGAAAAATGGAGTAGAAGTTTTAATCAACAATGTAGATGATAAAAACGCTAATGCTGTTTTCAGAGATAATGGAATAAAGGATTTAGAAGAAAAATTTGCTGTTTATTATATGTCTTATCCTGTTTTCAGGATAGCAATTAATGGCAATGATTTAGATTTTACAAGTTGCATCAAAAATCAATATGAAGAGGATATAACTTTTGAAATTGAACAATCAAATGGTGAAATAGAAAAAATACCTTTCAAGTTTAAAGTAATTGAATGGACTCGTCAGTGCGACAAGAAGTTATACTATTGTAGCGAAAAAGGAATTTCATTTTTAGAAGACCAATTAGGAGTTAGAACTGGAAATTATCAAATAACTGTTCATATTCTTTCAGACTTTATTGAGCAATTACATCGTAAAAGCGACTTAGTCGTAGGAAACCTAAATGATATAATTAGAGATGCAACAAACCTAGCAAAAGACATTGCTAGAAAATATATTAGGAACAGAAAGCACGAGGAAGCAAAAAACTTCATTGCGGAATTAAAACGTGAGGGTATTTACCCTTTTCCAAATACAGCCCCAAAGGATAAAGTAGAAGAAGCGGAACGACAAGTATTTGACATTGTAGCTCTTCAACTAAATGAGCATATGGCGGGCTTTAGCGAACAAGACAAAAAAGGAAAGCATCTTACTTTGACATTGATTAAAGAAGTGATGCAGAATGATACAAATGGATTGCAAAAAATACTTGAGGAAGTTATAAATCTACCATTAAACAAAAGAGAAGAACTTACAGAAATCCTCGAAAAGACCTCCCTTTCAACAATTGTTGATGCAATGAAAGAAATTACTGATAGGTTAAGGACTGTTTATGAATTACGGCTTCTGCTTTTTGATGAGAACTACAAAGACAAAATCCTTGAAAGAAAACATTTGCACAAGATTGTAAAAAATGAAACTTGGATTTTTGGTGATGATTACACCTACGGTGCAGACGATATAAATTTAAAGAATGTTCTTAAAGCATATTTGAAACATCTTGAAAGGGAAAATTTTGAAGAAATTGTTGAAAGTGGAGATAACAGCAATCTAAATGACATTCCTGACATTTGTTTATGGAAGCAATACAGTATGGGACAATCTGGATATTTTCAAAATTTGGTAATTGAGCTTAAACGTCCGAATAAAAAAGTTGGAACAAAGGAATTAGAACAGGTAAAAGGTTATGCCCGTGCTGTAGCTAAAGACGACAGGTTTCCAAAAGAAAAAACCAAATGGATATTTATCTTATTGGTAACCGATATGAATGATGATGCAATCAGCGAATGCAATCAGAAAGACAGAAATTTTGGACATATCGATACGAAAGATAATTATGACGTTTATGTTAAAAAATGGGGTGACTTGTTAAATGAAGCGGATGCAAGACATCAATATCTAAAAACCAAACTGAACTACAACATTGAAGAGAATGAAGAGGGTATTAAAATATTGAAATCAAAACATAGTGAATATTTACCTGAAGAAATATAAGAAAACAATGGAGGAAAGTAATCCATCACACAGGTGTAAGCACATTTACAAACCGCTACAAGCCCACCCGCAGACCAAAGTTTGCAAAAGAGCTTACACCTCTCCCACCCGAAAAAAAATTATTTTTTAAAATTTCCTTCCCTTCAAAAATTTTTAAAACCGCCACCCACAGCCGACACAAAACCAACCCGACAATGACAGCGAAACCCACAGTAGACAAGGACGACAGCAACTCGACAGACAGAACGCCAGCTGGTAACAGCACCTATAAGCAATTGGCGGTTCAGAGGTTAAATGAAGTGCAGTTTTTCAATCAAACTTTCGTGCAGGTTGACAGTTTTGTGCTTCGAAATCGCCAACTTCTTATAGCTGCAAAACGTTATAGCCAACCCTAAAAAAAATCAGTATTTTTATTAAACTTTAGCAAATATGAAAATTAGAGGAATACTCTTATAAAGAAAAATTTAACCTTGACAAACTTATTACTGCTGACAACAAAAACGACAGTATAATACAAATTGATAATTTCATTCGTAAATTTAACGAAGTCGCTTCAGCCTATTTTTAGAAACTAGAGGCTCTTCTGAATATTTATTTTGATATATGAAATAAAATTTTTATATTTGATTTTTCTTAACTATATATTTTAAATTAAAAACTAGCATTATCCGATGATAAACGGCAACAAACAATTATGTGTCACGATATCAGCACTTTGGCGAACTTTACAAGTTTTGTATAAGGCTGAACTAAACGCAACTAGTTGCGTTTAGTGCGCTGTCATGCCTCATGCTAAGAAACAAATCGTAACTTAATTAAACTTTATACAAATGAAATTAAACAATTTTACTGCAAAAAAGGTACATGGCTACCTTGACTATGACATTGAGTTTTTTACTGAATTGACATTTTTAATTGGAATTAATGGTTCAGGAAAAACTAGTGCATTGAAATTAATACTTGGTATTATTTCTCCTTCATTTCAATATTTAAATCAGATTGAATATGAGTATGCTGAACTAGTTTGTTCAACTAATGAGCAAGAAAGAGATATCATTATTACTGCCACCCAAAACAAAAAGGAAGGCACATTTTCATTAGCTTTTAAATCACCAAAAATCACAATAGAACCAAAAATATTTCCTAGGTATGTAAGACTAGATAATGAAAACTTTGATGGAGAAGAAATTTCTGTTATTGAACAAAACATAAAAGAGCAATTTGAGATACATGAAATAACTAGACAAATTAGAGAGCTTGCTACCCCTAAATTTCTTGGATTGGATAGAAAAATTTATGAAGGGATAAATCTAGATATGCGTTTTCGTAATAGAAGAATATATGGACACCAAAAAACAAAAAAACGTTTTATGGAAGGCTACATTGGTTCATCTGCTATCGATAGTAGTCTTGAAGATGTGCAATATTTGATTTTTGAATATTTCAGAAAAATAGCTTATGAACAACCAAAAATAAGTGAAGAGTTTAAAAGAAAAATATTTCAGCTTTCTTTTAAGTTTAATGACGACCACAATTTGGAATCTATTCCGGCCGACAATAAAGGTCTAATAGAGAAAAAAGAAAAAGTTTTAACAGCAATCAGAAATCTAGATATTGATTTTCTTGACTATTCTGCAAATGCTTTTTTTGATAAAATGTCAACACTTATTACAAAAAGTCATGAAATTGATTTGGCAAAACAAAGCAATAAAAATGACCTAAAAGGAAATAATACTAATCCCTTAGATCAGGAGGATTTTAAAATATTAATGAAATGGATCAATAACAGTTCTCAAATAAAAAGGATTGATGAAATAATTAATTATAGCCAGACATATCAAGAAAAAATAGTGGAATTAAGATCTCCTATTAAAAGATTAGAAAGTATCACCTCTAAATTTCTTATGGAAGGAGGGAAACAAATCAAAGTTGCAAAGGATGGAGAAATTAAGGTTAAGTTAAAGAATGGAAATGAGGCGAACGTATTTGAACTATCTTCAGGGGAAAAACAGATTATTATAATGATTGCACATTTGATATTTGAAGAAGACCAAAGATCATCAGGAGTATTTATTATTGATGAACCTGAGCTTTCATTACATATTGCATGGCAAGAAATATTTGTTGATTCTATTATCGAAGCCAGCCCTAAAACTCAATTCATACTTGCAACACACTCACCTTCAATAATTTCCAAGGTGAAGAGAGAACAATTCTGTCAGGACTTAAATAAATTAAATTCTTAAATCATATGCTAGAATATACTGACGAATCTAAAAGACTTGTGTCAACTTTTCTTGCATACAGAAACGATATTGATATTTATACTGAGGACGAAGAAAAGGATAAAGAATTTTACAAAGTTTTATTCTCACGTCTTATTAAACCTGAGATAAAAATAAATGATATTACACCATTGGGATGTAAAGATAAGGTAATAGAAAGATGTAAAAATGAGCCTAAATCTGACCGTAAGAAACTTTTTATTGTTGATGGAGATATTGCCTTTGTCAACGGCAATATTGTTGAGCTTGAAAACCTTTTTGTACTTGATAGATATTGTATAGAAAACTTTCTTATTGACAAAGAATCGACTTGCAACTTTGTTTATATGAATTGTGGGACAAAATCTAAAGAACAACTATCTGCGGATATTGAATTTGAAAATTGGCTTAGCAATTATTCCGAATCACTTATTCAACTATTCATTCATTTTGCTATTGTGAACTGCCATGGTGGGAAATTCACACTTTTTAATGCAAACAAATATCACTCAAATATTGGCGGAAATTATACATTTAATGTAGCTCTAGTAAACCAAGATATTGCTATTCTCAAGGAAGAAATAATAGAAAAATATGGAGTGACGAGTTATACAGAGAAGTACAATGAACTTAATGCTAAGTGGACAAATAATATAGATAATTTTTTGACGATAGTTTCAGGAAAAGATTACCTGATTCCTATTTTACTAATTAAGACACAACATTTTAAAGCATCAAAATCTTTACCCTCCATTGAGGAAGTGAAAATTAATTTGGTTCAATATTTTGACACAAATAATCTTAAAAAACTTAAAGAAGTAATAGAATTATCACTTTAAAAGCACGAAGGCATATCAAGCGGTGTATTTAACTGGCTTTAGTCGTTTTTCATTGAAAGTGAAGTAGGTATATTTAAAATTGTATATTTGTGAAACGGCAGTGGGTAAAAAACGCCAGCAAAACACACCGCCACACGTTAGGGGAAATTAAAATTTCAAATGATGAATGCCTTGATTTACTAATGATAAAATTAGATTGGACTAGTTTTCCATCAATTCCTCAGACCATTTTACTCATATAATCATTACTATTATAAAAACTATCAAGGCTAAAAAAACAGTAAATATTTTACAACTCGCTATTGTCTGGATATTTCGGTGATACTGCCTCCCCTCTTATAAATATTCAAAGAACAATGAACCTGATAAAAAACGGTTGAAAACATCCTAGTCGTTGCAACTGAAGTTTGGGTAAAACTTGATCCAACGTTTTTTTATTATAATTATAATTTGAACGCTTTAAACATTGATTATATAATAGCAAATAAAGCCGTCTAGTATGATGCATACAAAGGGCAGGCTATAACAGCACCTATATGTCATGCGGGGGTTTGGAGCGACTCTGACCGGAATTACAAAAACGAAAAATCGAGCGAAACTGAAAATTCAAAGCATTTAAAACCCGCACGCCACATAGCTGCAGCCGTTAGCACCCATTTAGCCGGCTATGAAAATTTTTCGTTTCGCATGCTGTTAGGTTCGGTTAAATTTCGTCAAATTGTTCTCCGGGCATGTTCCTGAAATACTATTATTACTGTGATTACCATGCTTGTCGCCCGTAATACCGTGGTTTGTCATAAAGTTTGCTTTGACTGTGCCCGAGACTTTCGAAAGAAATATTTGCCCGACCTAAACCCGGAATGAAGTATTTCCGAAGATCGTGCGTAAAATAAAATTAAAATTATATCAGAAAAAAGAAAAAGGAAAATGTGAGGCGTGCACATCAGCAAACTTTTCGCCAAACCACTAAAGAATGATAGCCGTCTCGAAAACGGGTTGCTAACAAAGGCTTAGCACAATGGCGGGATAAATAATTGTAAAAGCATTCGCTTTTTTATTTATCTTTGCATTGGCTCGAATCTGAATCGCGTTGAAATCCGCCACAGTGCCAAGCCTCAGACGTTAGGCTCAAGTGGTGCGGCAGCCCTATAAAATACTGAAAACTGAAAGTTTTAACTTCAACACCCTGAAAAAAGAAACCGAATGAAAATTCTCAGGAAATATTTTGAAAAAACCGAAGAATTTTAGAAAATCCGATCTAAAAGAATCGGCTGAAAGCCGAATCCTGAAAGAAAATTAACTTGCCTGAAAAAATTGCTGAAAACGAGCTGAAAAGAAACAAACAAAAACCGAAACCTGACAAGAGGGTTTCAAGTTTCAATTTTAGTAAATGAAGCGGTTCGAAAGAGTCGTTTATAAAGCAATGAAAATGAAAGAAAAGAAAAATCTATTTTCTAAACAATTCCTGAAGATATTACGTTAATTAATTGACTGAATTGTAATATTTTGTAACTTTGTAAAAAAGTAATGACATGGATATACTTGCAAAAAAATATCAACTGATTGAATGGATTACCAACATTAGCGACAGCAATTTACTTGACAAACTAATGAAAATCGCTGAAACTACTGACTGGTGGAACGAAATTAGTGAGACTGAGAGAAAGTCAATTGAAAAAGGACTGAAAGACATAGAGGAAAACAGAGTTTTTGACCATTCTGAAGTTAGAAAAAAGTATGAAAAATATATCTAAAGTTATTTGGTCTGCTGAAGCGGTTGAAAATCTTGAAAAAATAATTGCTTATCTCGAAGCAAACTGGACTGAAAAAGAAATTAGGAAATTCGTAAAGAAACTTGAAAAACAAATTACTGTAATAAAAAAACAGCCTCTCTCCTTTCCAAAATCTCAACTTATTGAAGCTAGAAAATCAGTTTTATCTAAACATACTACAATTTTTTACAAAGTTTGCGAAGACGCTATCTTCATAGTAACAATATTTGACAACAGACAGAATCCTGAAAACTTGAAATAAAGCTGAAAGAATCGGCAAGTTTATTATCTGAAGGATTTTACGGTGTTTAACGGACTGACGGTCTGAAACCAATAGAGCCTAACAAAGGCTTAGCACAATAGCGGGTTAAATTTTATAAAAACATTCGTTTTTTTATTTAACTTTGCATTGGTTTGAAACTGAAGCGTCTCGAAATCCGCTACTGTGCCAAGCCGCAAAACGTTATGCAAATTGACAAACATATTGCAATAATTATTTAATTTTAAACTAACCATTATGAAATTTTCTGAAATAGTTAAAAAAAATTCTTGGTCAAGTATAAAAAGTTTGTTTTTACAACTATATCCTGATGAAAAGCCAAATATTGATGAATATGAAAAAGTATTTAATAAAATAAAATTATTAAAACCTCATAAAAGTGATATGCTAATTTCAATTACCCGAGAAATGGAAGACAATAAATATTATTATGATGTATCGGGATATCTTCCTAAGAAAAAAAGGAAAAATAAACTTGATGACTTTATTTCTTATGGGTTGCAACACACCTCCTGGAACGAGTGGCTTGGGATGAATATTTATGATAAGTCAGGTTATGTATGTTCAGAAATAGAAGTAATCTGTCATTGTTTGTGGGAAATGACTTATAGTAGTTTTGATCAAAATGAAATTGAAAATATTTCAAAAATAATAGGGGGTAGAATTGAGAAAATTGATAAAATAACTGAGAATGAAAAAAGGAAGAAAGATAGAATTGCACGAGAAAAAAATTTAAATTAGTAAAACAAAAAAAGAAAAACATTGATTTAAGTGACTTAGAATAATTTATTACAATAAATACAAAGCATTATTGCACAAACAAAACGCTAACACGGCGCGTAGCGGCATGCCACACGAATTAAAGGCTAGTGCTACGCACATCGCCATGATATAGTTGTGTGTGGCACGTCCGCCAGCGCCGAAACCGTTAGCGCCAAGCCTGACCCGTCCTGAAATATGTATACACTAAAAAAAGTTTATCTGTATAAAAATTATATAAATAAAAAGTTTGTAGGTTCGCTTTTTGTGAAATGTTGAAAATTCTAAAAAAGGCAATTTCGAAAAACTTGAATAAAAATTCTAAAAGCAGAACCGACAAAAAAGTATTTGCTGAGCCCAAACCGTGATTTTCCCTACCTCTTTAGAATGATTGACAAGTCTGTCAAATCTAAAATAATCAACGATATCCGAATAGCAAACTTAGTCATTGGCTAAATAATTATTTGTATAATATTTTTTTTTTTATTTATTTCGTTTCGATTTAAAACTGATGCATATTGTAAAATTTGCTTCAGGGAAAAAGCCTCAAAAAGTTAAAAACTATAAAAGTCTAAACTATGAAAACAATTTTATTTTCACTTTTGTTTGCAATACTTGTGTTAACACACTTTAAGTCAAATTCTCAAAATTACGAAACCTATCAAATGATATTTGCAAATGACCCGGCGCTGTTTGATGGCTTTGGTAATAACATTTCGGTATATGAAAACACTCTTGTTATCGCAGCTAGTTCTGATGATGATTTAGGAGAAAATTCCGGCTCAGTTTACGTTTTTGAATTTAACGAAGGTAACTGGGAACAAAAACAAAAACTTTTGCAACCCGATGGCGCTGCAAACGATTATTTTGGCAATTCTATCTCAATTTTTGGCGATTATCTTTTTATAGGTTCATATTACGACGACAATGCAAATGAAGATAACGGCTCTGTTTATGTTTTCCATAATAATAACGGCATATGGGAGTATGTACAAAAATTAGAGTCGGATGAATCAAGTATTTACGACTATTTTGGCGAAACTGTTTATGCTTACGAAGATTTTGTTTTTATAAGTAGCCCTTATTCTGATTTTGGAGATGTTGACAGAGGAGTTGTTTTTGTCTTTAAAAGAAATGGTACTATTTGGGAACAGCATCAAAAAATTTGTCCCGGAGATATCAGTAGTAATGAAGAATTCGGCAAATCCATTAGTGTAAATGGAAATTATATGCTGATCGGAGCTTCAGAAGATAATATTGATGGATACAGTGGCTACAAACATGGCTCGGCATATGTGTATTCTTATGATGGGGAATTTTGGAATTATAATACTAAATTTACTGATATTACTCCTGAAAGTTATGGCCGTTTTGGGGCTTCTGTTTGTATATCTAATAATTATGGCTTAATTACAAACACGGGATATAGAACAATCACAGTCATAAAATTTGATGAAGGCACTTGGTCGTTTCACCAGAAATTAGATGCCCCCGAAGGAAACTATGATGATCACTTTGGGCGTTTTGCAACCAATATTGATGACAATACCATATACATTGGAGCACCATACAGCAATACTTTGGTATCAGGTGGTGGTGCAGTTGCTGTTTATACAAACAATCAAGGAACATTTGAACTTACAGGAAATATAGAAAATTCAGATATTTCAGCTGGTGACTATTTCGGAAGTTCCTTTTCAAAACATAACGATAAATTGCTTATTGGAGCAGGAGGCCGTTATATTGATGATCCTTATATTGACAATGTCGGAGCTGTTTTTTATATAGGAGAAGCTTTACCTGTTGAAATAAACGCTCACCCACAAAATCAGGAAAATGTATGTGTAGGTGTACCAATCAATTTCGAAATAGCCGGCAATAATATAGCAGGATTTCAGTGGCAAGTGACATCAAATGGTACAGACTGGACTAATGTAACAGATAACGAAGATTATGTAGGTTCGAATACAAACACCTTGACAGTCAATGTAAATCAAAATATGGATCAATACCAATTCCATTGTATTGTTTCCAATAGTTTAGGAGAACAAACAAGTGATGATGCTGTTTTAACAATAGAAAATATTCCGCCTACAATAACTTGTGCCGAAAATCAGATAATTGATCTCGAACAAGGGGAGACATTTTTATATATTGAAGGAACAGGCTTGGACGCTACAGCTGATGACAATTGCCAAATAGCTATTATAACAAACGATTATACAAACACAGAATCTATCGCTGACGCAACTTTTAACCCCGGCACTTATACAATTACTTGGACAGCAATCGATAACGCAGGTAATCAAGCAGAATGTATTATTGATATTACCGTTAATGCTTTTGTAGGTATCGAAACATTAGAAAATAACGTAATTAAAATTTATCCTAATCCTACAAACAAAATACTGAACTTGGATTTTGAAAACCTAGCTATTCAAGAATTAGTAATTTCTGACATTACAGGAAAAAAGATAATCGAAAGAAATGACATTCAACAAAATCAGAAAATCGATTTATCAAATTTAGAAAATGGAATTTATTTTATTAAAATTCAACATGACAATCAATTATTTACAACAAAAATAATTAAAGAGTAGAAGTCAAAACAGTAGCGATAAATACAATAGTTAGCATCCAAAATAAAAACAAAAACATGAACCCGATCAGAATATCATTTACTTTTATATCTGTTGTATTACTTTCATTATTTGCAATAAATGGAAGCAGTCAGGAATATGGATGCACAACATTTTCACTGTCTGAAAACCAAAGAGATATTTTTGGTCGTAACTTGGATACTGAAACTGAATTCGGATATGTTTTTATTAATAAAAGAGATGTGAGCAAGGTTGCATATTTTGATTCAACGAGTACTGAATCTAGAGCAATTTGGACATCAATTTATGGCAGCATAACTTTTAATCAAATTAGTTGCGATATACCACATGGCGGTATAAATGAAAAAGGATTGGTTGTCGAACATATGTACTATGGAAGTTCAAATTATCCACCGACAGATGGAAGACAATCACTCATTTCGCATCAATGGATACAGTATATTTTAGACAATTGTGAAACTGTTGCAGAGGCAATAAATACAGATGCATTAATTAGAATATCAGATGCAGAATATAAGTTCCCTATCCACTTTCATTTGATGGATAGTACTGGAGACAGGGCAATAATTGAATTTATTTCTGATACATATACAGTATACACAGGCGCAAATTATACTGCATGTGCATTAGCAAACAGCTCATATAGCTATTCGCTGACTTATCTCTCTAATTTTATCGGTTGGGGGGGAGCAACTCCTATTCCTGTTAATGTAAGCAGTTCAACTGATAGATTTGTTAAAGCTGCTGATATGGTTAAAAACTATCCCGGTTCAAGTACTATACCGTTGATTAATTATGGATTTTCTGTTTTAGATTCTGTATGGGAAAACACCAAATGGCAACTAATTTACGACATAGACAGTCTCAGCATTAATTATAAATTGCTATCAGACCCAACCATAAGAACAATATATTTAAGCGATTTTGATTTTGGTTGTAATTCTGGCACAGAAATGTTAGAAATTGGGGATGATCCAAGTAATGGCTCTAATTGGTTAACTTTTTCAACAGCACTTAATACATATTTGATAAATTCAAGTTGCAGTTTAAGTGGATTTGTAAATACTATACTTGGGACTGAGGCGGATGACATTGCGGTTTATCCGGAAACATCATCATGTACTACAACCTCCCAAAATCAATATTATATTATGAAGCAACCTAATTTGTATCCAAATCCAACAACTGGAATAATCAATATTGAATTTGATAATATAAAAAAGATTGAAATCATAAACCAACAAGGACAACTTGTTTTAACTAGCAATGATAATAAAAATGTTGATATTAGTGAAAAACCTAACGGTATATACTTCATAAAAATCACTACAGATGATATGGTAATTTCTTTGAGAATAATTAAACAATAACTATAAAGAATAACCAAGGATAAAAGAAGTAAGCAAATATTACCAATTGGAACAGTTTAGCACCTAAAAATATTTTATCGAAAATTGACTTTGACGAGTTCCGAATGGCGGAGCTCTAATGAAGCTATAGATCATAACCAGCCCCGCTTTTTTGTGGGAGCACTTTTTAATAGATAGTGCGAATAACACATGTGAAAAATATTTAATTTGTGAGTAAATGTCAGCTATCTTTTAGCATCAAACGTAACAGGTATATTTAAGTCCCAACTTTATATGTAAATTATACTAACTTCGCGAGTTATTTCGAATAACGTCAGTTAATCAAAATAAAATACTAAAATGGATGTAAACACGATAAAAATAATTCAAACAAGTATTCATTACAGCTTACATCTAGTTCTTCCTTTTATCATTGCCTTTGTTTTCTATAGAAAAAACTGGCGACAAATATTTTCAATACTACTATTGACCATGTTAGTAGATTTAGATCATTTGATTGCAAGCCCAATTTTTGATCCTAACAGATGTAGTATAGGTTTTCATCCTTTACACAGCTATTACGCAATTGCATTTTATGCGATATTACTATTTCAAAAAAATAATATAATCAGAATAATTTCATTCGGCTTATTATTACACATGGCAACAGACTACCATGATTGCTTTTGGATAAATTACATCAATTCCTATAATCAATAATTTGATTCTTGAGGTGTTCAAAAATGAAAAACAATTTAATTCAAATTATCTGTGCATTTAATCAAAAGCTATTACAAATTTTATATTTTTGAAATTAGATTTAATTTTAACTCAAATTAGCCCTATGAAAAAAACGATTTACTTACTGTCAGTCTGTGTGTTACTATTTTCATGTAAGGTATCGGAGACGACAAAGAAAGAGAACATTGATCAAAAAGCATTTCAAAAATCTGATTATGCAAAAGAAACCAATCCAATAGCAAGCTGGCTGATAGATTTTGAGCCTACCGCTACAGTTATTATCGGCCCGGAAAGGGAATATAAGTCGTTATTTGAATATTTTAGTCAGAACCCCGAAGTATCTAATGTTTATGTACTAGTAGAAGAGGGAACTTATTATTCGGATAACGATGTGTGGGTTTATGGTAATAACATTGTAGTTGAAGGAATTGGGAATGTTCATCATTATTGCAACCAACTTTATGCAAGCGTATTGGATATTTTCGGAACTAATATTATGATTAAGAACCTTCATTTACAGCACACTCAACCCGGCGACCCAGAGCATCAGAACTGCAGTGGAAGGGTAATAATGTTCGACAATGCACATAATTGTATTATTGACGCTTGTGATTTAAACGGATGCGGCCTCGCCGGTTTACATGATAATATGGGAAATTCTGACATTTTAATTAGAAACTGCTACATTCATAATAACTCATTGGGTGCTTACACCGATATTGAGGGAGGAGTTTGGCAAGAAGCAATTAAAGATCATCCGGTTTTTCAATTTGAAAACAACAAAATTAAAAACAATGGTCCCGACAGAGTGCCGGAATAATATCTACCCTCCTATTACAGCATTATAATTAAAATGTCAAAAACCTTTAGTTTATTATAAAAAACAAATAATCCGATAGTAGCAAAAATCAAAAATTGTATTTCTCTTCAAAGAACAAATAATAAGCAGCAAAAAGACATTTTTTATTATAAGTCTAATTTTTGTCAGTAATAATATTTATAATCAAGAGTTTAAATTTAATACAAATTTTGTTTATTGTGAAAAACTAACTATTTTGAAGTTTTCAAATATTAAGGTAACGAAAAAAACAAATGAACGAAATCACTAAACCAAAATCAAGAAAGAAATTAAGGCAAATTCTCGGTAGAGAATATTATATCTTGATAAGGAAATTTATTTGGTTTTTTAAAGATGTATCATGGGCAAAAAAAGATAGTCTTCCGTTTACTTTTTCAGTTTTCAAGCACAAATCTGTCATACTACGTCAACTAAAAGATGTAGAAATGTATTTACAGGAAAACAAAAGAAAAAATCTTGAAATAGCTATTCGACATTTAAATAATGTGGTAATTAAACCCGGCGAGACCTTATCATTTTGGAAGTTAGTCGGTCGTCCTACAAAATCCAAAGGCTATCTTGAAGGACTAGTTCTTAATCAAGGTAAAATTGATAAAGGAATAGGTGGTGGATTATGCCAACTTGGAAATTTACTGTTTTGGATTTTTGCTCATAGTCCTCTCACAATAACCGAAAGACACAGACACGGTTTTGATGTTTTTCCCGATGTCAACAGACAGGTTCCATTTGGTGCAGGTGCAACTTTGTCATACAATTATATTGATTTTCAGGTTAAAAACGACACGAAAGACAGTTTTCAAATAAAACTATGGACAGACGATACATATCTTAACGGAGAGCTTTTTTCAAACCAAGAAATTGATGCTCTCTATAGAGTCGAAGAAAGAAATCACATAATAAAACAACAATTTTGGGGTGCATATTCCAGACACAATCAAATATTTAAAATTGAAACTAGAAATAATAAAGAAGAAACTGAATATTTATTAGCCGAAAACCATGCAATTTTAATGTATAGCCCATTTTTAAAAGAATAAAACAATATTTCTAATACTTAATGATTATAAATTCGCTGCCATTTTAAATATTTAAAATGGCTTTTTTTCATATATAGAATAAAAGATATTTTCTAAGTCAGGTATGGTTTATAAAAAAATCTTAAGCATTTTGTTTATATCAAATAAAATCGTATATTGCATAATAGAATTAGAGAAAAATTATTGCATATTTACAAATGAATCCTGATACTAACAAATGTGTTATTGTATTAAAATGTATTACGATTTTCGTTTGTTTGTTTATTAGTACCAATTCATTCGCACAACTTACTGGAATTAAAACTATTGGAGGTTCTTCTCCGGACTATTCAAACTTTTCTGATGCTGTAACTGCTCTGAATGCCGTTGGGGTTGGAGTCGGTGGCGTAACATTTTTAATCCGTGATTTAAACGAAACACTTGGTTCGATGCAAACAATTTCGGCTATTGGAACCGAAACTAATCAGATTGTTTTTAAGTCAGAAAATGAAGATGCAGACCTTGTTGTTATAAAGAGAGCAGGGACTCCGATAACTTTAACGTGTAAATATGTAACATTTCAACACATAACAATACAAAATACAAGTGCAAGCGGATCTGCCTTAATCCTGGGTACAAATGCCGATAATAATACTATTGACAATTGTTTTTTAATTGGATGTACAAGTTCCGGGACTACATTTGCTAATGCCACTATTTATTCAAGCCAAACAACAAATGGCAATGGAGTTGACAATTTTACACTGAAAAATTCTATTCTGACAAACGGGAATCATGGAATATACATGACTATGAATTCTACCGAGAGGCCTGGAGGTTTGATTATTGAAAACAATGTTTTTGAAAACTTCAAAAATGGTAGAGGAATATATTTACTACAGTTCACTGCTCCAATAATAAATGGAAATACAGTCAGAACAAATGGAACAGGAACAAGCATATATGGCATTTCAATAGAAGGCTGTCAGGGAAAAACAAAAATAACAAATAACTATATTTACACTACAGAATCAGGATATCTTAGGTCAGGAATAGCACTATCATCAAATAATGCAGGTTCGTCCGGGAATAATGCTTTAATGGCTAACAACTCTATCCAGGTAATAAACGGATCTTCTGCAGCTTATGCAATTGAAATTGCTTTTACAGGTAACAATTACTGGGATATTTACAATAATACGATCTATATTTCAGGAGGTACAAGTGCTTCAAACAGAGTTTTCAGTCAAGGGACTACAGGCTCTATAGATATGAATATCATTAATAATATTTTTGTTAATGCATCAACCAGTTCAAGTTCATATTCTGTTTATTTTGCCAATAATCCGGGATTTAATAATTATGATAATAATGTTTACTGGTGGACAGAAGGAGCCAATTTTTCAAGAAGCTATGTAAAAGGAGGGAATCGTACGACATTTGCAGATCATATAGCCCAATCTGGTGAAACAAATTCATATAATATCGATCCGGAAATGCAATTTGTTGATGGTGTTGGATGGAAAGCAACTGCCATAGAGCTGATAGGACGTGGACAGTATTTTGCATCTGTTCCGAATGATATTGACGAAGTAGAAAGACTTGATCCTACAACAATTGGTGCACATGAGCTTGCAACAGGTTTGGCCGATGATGCAGGAATACTATCAATAGATGAGCCTGATAAACCTTTCCCTCCCGGAGAAAATGATATTTATGTCACTCTGAGAAATTACGGCACAGACAATCTTACATCTGTAACAATAGAATGGGAAGTAAACGAAGCCACTCAAACCAACTTTGACTGGACAGGAAATCTTGCTACCGAAGAAACCGAATCAGTTAATATCGGTTCGTTCAATTTCAGTTCAGGTATAGTATATGAAATAAAAGTAAGAACAGTTTCTCCGAATAGTCATGAGGATGTGAACACAGATAATGATGAGGCAATAAAATCGGATTTAATGCCCGGACTAGCAGGAACTTATACGATTGGAAGTACCGGAAATTTTATTAGTTTTAATGATGCCACCGACGCTATGGCTAATTACGGACTTTCTGGTGCAGTAATCTTTGACGTACAATCCGACACATACAGCGAACAGGTTTCTATTCCCGTAATCCCCGGAAATTCATCTGACAACACAATAACATTCAAATCCGAAAGCGGCGACAGACAGGATGTGCTAATCTCCCATCCCAGCAGCACAGGAATTGCAGATAATTATACTCTACAAATAAATGGAGTAAATTATCTAACTATACAAGACATGAGCATTGAACGTACAGGAACTTCAAATTATGCTGTTGTTATTGATATAACGGGCGATTCGAAAAACATTATCATTGACAATAATATTATCATCGGCAGAGCAGGTGGTTCAGGCAGTGATCAAGCCGCAATATTCAGCGGGAGCTCTTTCACAGGAGAAGAAAATATTACTGTTTCAAATAATCATATTTTAAACGGATACAATGGAATATACTTCGAAGGCAAATCAAACTCTTTTAAAAAAAATATCAAAATCGAAGACAATATTCTTGAAAATTACAGATACGGAATATACCTCCAATATATTGAGAATGCAGACCTTTATCGTAATAAAATAATAAATGCAACAACATATAACGGACCCGCTACAACCGGGATATATCTCTTCGGGGTGAATGAAATCCTTCTTATTCGTAAAAATGAGATCATTAAAACTGGTGCAACAAACAATTATGGGATTGAATTATTAGCTTGTGTTACAGAATACAGCGGACCCAACGATCCGGGCGAAATATCCAATAACATGATTACAGTTGGAGGTACCGGAACCTCGACCGGAATATATACTAATGCTACCAAAAACAAAAACTTCTATTACAACAGTATATTAACTACCGGCACAAACTCGACCAGTTCAAAAGCTATGTATGTGAACGGACCTTATAGTGCTGACCCAGCAAATAATGCAAATTTTGTTTTTATAAACAATATATTGATGGCAGACTATGGAATTCCTATGTATAACAGTGTCGGAGGTATTATTTCATGTAATAATAACAATTATTTTTCTGTTAACAATGCAACAATTGCACACTGGGATGCTGCTGGTGATGTAGAAACTATTGCAGAGCTGCAAGCTGCAAATTCTGATGATACAAACTCCATTTCTGATGATCCTTTATTCGTTTCAGATACAGACCCGTTTGATTTGCACATAACTGAAAGTTCCCCATGCATTGATAACGCAATTACAATTGACGGAATAACAGATGATATTGACGATGATCTGCGAAATCCAGACATTGGTGCTGATGAATATGATGGTACCACTCCAGTAGGACTTCTAAAATTTAATGGCAATTTTAATAAGCCTGACCTAGTAATGCTTCACTGGACTACTGCGAGTGAAACAAACAATGATTATTTTACAATTGAAAGAAGTTATGAATCGCCGACAGATATAAATAACATAAATTGGAATACGGTAGTAACAGTTAAGGGAGCAGGAACCTCTAATCATCAAATCAGTTATTCGTATACCGACAACCCCATTCTTAATAATTCTGATGCAACTATATACTACCGATTAAAACAAACCGATTTTGATGGGACGTTTAAATATTGCTCTGTTATTGCAGTGCAAATCATTCATAATGATGAGAATAATAGCATTAATGTTTATCCAAATCCATTTGATGGTAAATATCTAAATATATACTCAGATTTAAAACTTGAAAACCCCGAAATAGAAATATATAACCTAGATGGAAAAAAAATATATAATAGTTCTTTACAAAATCCTGATGAAATTGAAAATATCTATTTCAACAAAGAATTAAATCCCGGATTATATATTCTTAAAATATATTCAAACAATATTATTGTTAAAGAAATTAAAGTGATTATTAAATGAATATTATTCTTCAACTATAAAAACATTATTTCCCACCACGAAATAATTCTATTGTGATTTTTTCTAAATTTGTCAGCTAATTGACAAACTGAGAGAGAATATTTAAATTATGAAAAAACAAGAATTTAAAAGAATAATTGATACTAACAATTCAGATCACTATATTTGGGGAAAAGATTGCCATGGCTGGCATTTTGTTAAAACAGAAAATTTGTCTGTCATTAAAGAGACGATGCCACCTGGGACTCAGGAAAAACAACATTATCACGAAAAATCGCAACAATTTTTTTATATTCTATCAGGTGAAGCCTGCTTCGAAATTGAAGGTGCAGTTTATACACTAAAACAAAAACAAGGCATTTCTATTATGCCGTGTGAGAAACATAAGATTACAAACATAACAGACTCAAACCTAGAGTTCATAGTAATTTCAAATCCAATTTCTCATGGTGATAGGATAAATCTGGAGTAGGCAAAAGAATCAAAAATATTTTCTCAATATCAAGTACTACTACTCGACCAAAACAAAAGCTGCCCAATAGAAATCTTCATACTTAACTCTCATTTCATTTTGAGCTTTTCTGAATGCATCACTAATTTTACAGTTCTGCAAACAATAGTTGTAAAATAATTGCATAAACTCCGCAGTTTCTTTATCAGGAACTTGCCATAAACTCATAATAATATAATCGGCACCTGCAATTTTAAAAGCTCTTTGCAAGCCATACACACCCTCACTGTCAGAAATCTCCCCTAGTCCCGTTTCACAAGCAGAAAGAATTACAAGTTTAGTCTTATTAAGATTCAAGTTCGACACTTCATATGCAGTGAGAATACCATCTTCGACATTGAATGGGACCTTCCCTCCTCTCCACAAATAATTAGCTCCGGCAAATAATAAGCCCGATCTTAATAAAGGATTTGATGCCTGTCTAAAAAGATATTGTCCATCATTAAAATTATCATTATATGTTTCCGGTTCAGCTTTCTGAAAAAAGAAACCATGTGTTGCAATATGTATAATTTGAGGTGAATTTCCTGAATATGACTTAAATAATTCCTCAGTTGCGTTTTCTCCGTATGTTAAATCCGATTTAATATTATTAATCTTAAGTATGCTATCAATATAATTAGCCTCAGTCATTGTTCCTTCAAGATAATTCCAATAACCATCCTGAAATCTGCTATCAATATTTATTTTATTACCAACTAAATCAATATTGATTAATGAACTACTTTTATTAAAATCTATACCACCTACTATCAAAGCTCTGTCATCGGTATTAATATATTGTGATTTGTTTGCACTTGTTACTAATTCTGCTGAGCTTACCAAATGAATTAATTCAAATCTCTCAGACAAATATTTTCTTTCCAAATCTTTTATTGCAACAAAAGAAATTTTATGTAAAAGCCCCGAGGGTGATAAATATACTTTTTTTACATCTTTTAGCATTACTTCTAATGGTAGCCAAATTATTTTGTAGATTTCATCATATAATAAATTGTTCTGTTTATTTCTCATAAGAATTACACCCCTGTCATTATGTTTCGAAGATGTTGAATCAATATTACCAAAATAACCAGGATTCATTATTCTTTCAATGTCTGTCTGATTACAGAGATAAATCATCTTTGGAAATTCAAAATCCTTTCTCAATATAATAGCTGCATAGATGTTATCATCCGACAGTTTTGTACCATCATAATCAGGAAATGAAACAAATTCAATACATACCTCATCATCAGCCAATTTTGACTGAACATCTTTCCATCCTACATTAAACATACTCATGCTTTTAACAAAATCGTGCGTTCCACGAACAAGTTTTTTCTCAAGTGAATTTATTTCATCTTCTATTTGTGCTAAATTCTTATTACGCTTATCGGGATGTAATAGGTATTGTCCTGTCAATTCACTTCTCAAATCAATCCATCTGTCATATATATTTATTAAAAGTGAGTCATTACTATCAATAATACTTTGTCTCATTTGTATTCCTGAGTTCAGCAGCATTGCTTTCAAATTTAGTTCAATATCATAAATTGCTACTACGAGTTCCGGATTTTCCTCTTTGTTCTTAAGACAAAAATTCCTAATATAATTATATTTAAAAAGGTTTCGTTTTAAATAATTGTTCATTTCATTTTCAGACAAAAATCCAATTTGATTCTTCAATTGTTGATTTAAATCGGGAACTATATTAAATAATTCTGTGGCAGCTTCCGAAATTCTTCCAGTGGCATATAATACTAGTAACATATCTATTCTCGTGTTTATGTATTCAGGTGAGATACCACCCACTACACTACGTTGTATTTCAATTGCCTCATGAAAATATTTTTCTGATAGCTCATAATTACCCATAACTCGATATACATCACCCAAATTTGTCAAAGAGATTGCATATTTTTCCGGATTATCAAGTCTGGTATTTTTAAAAATTCTATAAGTTTCGAGATAGTATTTTTCCGCAGTTTCAGTATCACCTTTTTTAGAGTATAGAATGGCAAAACTATTTAATGTCTCTGCATAAGAATTATGACTATCACCATAAATTTGTAAACGAATTTTTGCTGATTTTTCAAGTAATTCTATGGCCTCTTCAAATTTTTCATTCATTATATATATACTTGCCAGATTATTTAATGACTGTGAATAAATCGGATCGGTTTCCACTACAGTTGATAAAATTATTTTATGAGCCTGTTCAAGAAGGTTTTCTGCACGTTCTAATTGACCTATTTCGAGATATAACTGAGCAGTATTGTTAAGTATTGTAGCATAATACATATGATTACTACCATACAGTTCTTCTATTATTTCAGAAGCTTCCAACAATAATGGCTCTGCCTTTGAAAAATCCCCACTTTTACGATAAGTTCCTGCTAGGTTACTAATTATTATTGCATAATTTATATCTTTCTTACCATACAATTCCTGTGCAATTGAAACGCATTGCTTATAATAAAATTCAGCTAGTCTATAGTTGCCAATTGATCTGTTCACATATCCTAAATCATTCAAGGTATTAAGATAATTGATTGATTTTTTTTCAAATAGTTCTTCATAAAGACTTAGCAATTCGAGTAATATGGGTTCACATTTAATATATTCTTGCGTTTCATTATAAATAAGAACCAAATTTGCCAAACTTTGAGTATAACTTTCATTATTGCAATCAAATAGTTTTCTTCTTATAGCAATATCTCTAAAACATAATATCTCTGCTTCACTATATTTTTCCTGACTAATTAAAATTTCGGTGTATTTATATAGCAAATCTGCAAACTCAATATTAATAGTATCATGAGCTAATGAATATTTTTCTATACTTAATCCTGCATATCTCTCAGCACTTTCAAAGTCTTTCATATCAATTGAAACCTGTCGCAGTGAATCATAATATTGCCAGTCCTGAGAAAATGATTCAAAAGAGCTGAAAAGTATTGCAACAATAAGATTAAATTGAATAAAATAAAAGTTCATTTCTCTGGAAGCCTTTATTTTAATATACATTCTACTAATTATCTTAAAAAAAGCTTTCGGACTTTTCATATCATGGTTGATATTATTTCTTTTTGTTAATTACAATAATATTGTTGCAAAATAAATAAAATAAATGAATCCTTTTTTTTTATTTTGAATTTACAATAAAAATAAGGATTGCCCCTGCAATCAGCGACAATCCTTATTAAATTCTAGTTTAGAGTTTCTTTCCGATATAAAAGACATAGCCATAATACTCTTTGTACTTTGAGTAAAGTTTTGATTCCAGTCTTTGGCTTGCCACTAGTTCTTGGGCAGTTCTATTATCTTTATATTTCTTCAGGAAAATCTCTTGTGCTTTAATCTGTGGAATATAAAAATTCCCAGTCCAGCAATTTTCAGGAAGAATAAAGCTGGCAACCGGAATATATCCGGCTTTCTGCATCTGAGATATCTTAACAGGAATTGTGTCTATTTCAGCATAAGCATCCTGCCAAAAGCTATTAATCTCCTCAGGTCTTTTTTCGGTAAACCATGATGCTTCTGTTACTGCAATGTAACCACCCTTCTTCAAAAACCTTTTCCATTCAGTCAGACCTCGCTTATAACCAATATTATAGATCGCACCCTCTGACCAAATAAGATCCAGTTCTTCGTCTTTAAAATGCAGATTGTCCATTGAACCTACAACTCCCTTTACCCTGTCCTGAAAATTCAGTTTGGTGGCATTAGTATTAAACAAATCTACAAATCTTGGAAAAAGATCAATTCCTGTAATTGTTGCTTGTGTGTTTTTTGCCAAGACCATAGTTTGACCTCCTGTTCCACAACCAATATCAGCAATATGTGATTTTTCGCTTAAATTATCAATATAACTTAAAGCTTTTATTGTTGCTTCAGGACTACCGGGACCTTGTCTTTCAATACTTGAGAAATATTCACAAATTAGATCGAAATCAAATTCGTGAATTGATTTATTTTCGTTACTCATGATTTTCATTTTTTTTATTGAGGTCAAACTTTAAAATTATTATTTAGATTGCCTAACCTCATATTTTAATAATAATATAATTATATAATAACTCCGACAAGAATTTGCCCGAGTGTACGAGTAGAATAATCCGGGACAAATGTCCAAGATTATTTATTTTACCAGATCCAAATTAAATTTTAACATCCAAAATTTTTAGACATGACAAAAATACAAATAATTTAGGAAATGCAATGTTAGAAAATACTTAAATATTATTCAGCATTATTATTATCAATTTTCTTCTTAGGGAAACGCTTACTTTTCTTTAGAGCTTCACTCAAAAGCCACTCTATTTGTCCGTTTATACTTCGAAAATCGTCTGCAGCCCATTTTTCCAAAGCTTTAAGCATTTCCTCATCTACTCGTAACACAAATGGTTTTTTCTGAGACATAAAAACATTAAAATTAAATTCCAAATATCAATTGTCAAGCTCCAATAATCTCGAATTTTCAATTCGAGATTATTAAAGCTTATGTTTTATTACTAATATAATGTGCCGGTATTAATAACAGGGCTTGCAGCCTCGTCAGCACATAATACCACTAATAAATTACTAACCATTGTAGCCTTCTTCTCATCATCAAGATTTACAACATTTTTTTCTTGCAATTTATTCAGAGCTAATTCGACCATCGAAACGGCTCCTTCAACAATCTTTTCACGAGCAGCAATTATAGCTTCTGCTTGCTGACGCCTCAACATCACACTTGCAATTTCGGCAGCATAGGCTAAATAATTAATGCGAGCCTCCCCTACCTGTATTCCTGCAATTGCAAGACGTTCTGTCAATTCTTCTTCAAGCTTATCGTTTATTTCTTCACCGCCCGAACGAAGAGTTATTTCTTCATTTGTCTGATCTGTATGATCATAGGCGTACATTCCGGCAACTTTACGCAATGCCGCATCACTCTGAACCTTTACAAAATGCTCATAGCTTTTCAAACTTACATTCCCCATGCCTGGGCTGTTTGTCGAATCTATTTCGAAACAGGCTTTGTACGTATCCCTGATTTTCCAAACCAAAACTAAACCAATCATAATCGGATTTCCATTCTTATCGTTTACCTTTATCGGCTCAACGTCCATATTTAAAGCCCTTAACGATAGTTTCTTCTTACCATAAAAAGGATTTATCCAGAAAAAACCGTTTTGCTTAATTGTTCCGGAATAAACTCCAAACCAAGTTAGAACAATAGACATATTTGGTTGAATCATTACAAATCCTATTATGTGTAAAACCCAAACCATTGTTAAAACACAAAAACCAATAATTGACAGTACCATTAGGTCAGGATATGAAAACCCGATTGCCGACAGAACTATCATCACAATAATTAATAAGTCAATAAATAAATGCAGGAAGCCATTTGATAGTCCTGCCATAGTCTTAGTAAATTCTTTTGTTTCCATTTTTTTAATTTTTTGATATTATTTTGATATTATTTTAATACAAATATAAACTGTTTTTTTATAAAACAAAAAAAAATTGTACTTTTTTGTAAAAAAATTTATAGTAATTAAATAATGAGGTTAAATATTAATCATAGCGATTGGTTTCAATTCATTGATATCCAATAAATACAATGTATTGAATTATATTTCAGAGAGGAATCTAAAAGAATTTGTCAGACAATAATTATTTTAACTTTTTTATTATTTTTGTCAGATTACAAAACTATGAGAAAGTAAAAAATGTTAATTTAAATTTAATGCTATGAAAAATTTAATAATCCTAATTTTATCAGTTTGTCCTTTACTGGTTGTTGCACAAGGGTCATACGAACCAACAAATCCCTGCGAAAACCTTACAAAAATTATAAGTATGTTTGAAAACAATACTCTTAGTGATTTAGTAAAACCGGGAACAGAAGCTGAAAGCAGCTATTCAAAGTTCAGTATAGAATCAGAGTCAAAATTTTTACCCCAACACTTTACATCCGGAACAATTTCACATCAAACTGTTTTTGATCTGTGGAACTTACATTTTTATGCAAAAGAACTAGAAATTAGCAAAGCTTCTGAATATTACAATGACATTAAAAACTGCTTTAGTGGCTGGACAAAAACTGAAAAAGTAGAAGAATTTGAAGAAGATTTAGGATTTGATTTCGGAGATGACGGCACAGTTTATTATTATGGATATACTGAAGCTTATACATTATATCTTTACGAATATATAAACAAAGCCAACACTATTAAAACCAGAATTGAAGTATCAGTTTATGAAGACTACAGCCAAATTTATATGGGCATTTCAAAAATAATTGAATAATAAAATAAAGAATAATAATCTCCCAAATTGTAAGATAGATACTACATAATATTTGATTGTTTGTGACTATTCATTAAATTTACAATATCTCATAATCATTTTTATAAAGATATTTTTAAAGTTGTTATAATCTTTTTTGAACTTTTATAGTAGTTGATAAACTATTTCTGCATTTATTTGTTATTATGAAATTAAAACAAAAAAACAAAAAATATGAAAATACTAATAATTGGCGGTGTCGCCGGAGGAGCTTCAACAGCAGCAAGATTAAGAAGAATTGACGAAAAATCAGAGATAATTATGTTTGAAAGAGGCAAGTACATTTCTTATGCAAATTGTGGCTTACCTTATTATATAGGAGGGATTATTGAAAATCGTGACAATTTATTTGTTCAAACGCCTGAATCATTTGGGACAAGATTTAATCTTGAAGTCAGGGTAATGAGTGAAGTCACCAAGATAAATAAAGATAAAAAACATATAGAAGTAAAAAATCTTGAAACAGGTGACATTTATACTGAAAGTTACGACAAACTTGTGCTAGCTCCGGGGGCAGAACCTGTAAGACCTGCTATTCCAGGCATAAACGAACAAGGTATATTTACTTTACGCAACGTTCATGATACAGATATAATAAAATCATATCTTACCGAGCATAAAGTTTCTAAAGCAATAGTTGTGGGAGCCGGTTTTATTGGTCTCGAAATGGCTGAGAATCTTCACCATTTGGGAGTTAAAGTTTCAATAGTTGAGATGGCCGAACAAGTTATGACACCTTTGGATTTTAGTATGGCTTCGTTAGTTCATCAGCATCTTAAAACCAAAGATGTTGAGTTTTATTTAAAAGATGCTGTAAACGGATTTGTAAGAAAAGACAACCATCTTAAAGTTTCACTTAGCAGTGGAAGAGTTCTCGAAGCAGACATGGTCGTATTGAGTATAGGCGTTCGTCCTGAAAACAAACTCGCTGTTGAGGCCGGACTTGAAATTGGTATTACAAAGGGAATAGTTGTAAACGAATTTTTGCAGACAAATGACCCTGATATTTATGCACTTGGAGACGCAATAGAATTTGAAAACCCAATCATACATAAGAAAATGATAACTTATCTTGCCGGTCCCGCAAACAAGCAGGGTAGAATTGTTGCAGATAATATTGTTGAAGGCAATCACAGGAAATATACAGGTTCAATAAATACGGCCATTGCAAAAGTATTTGACTTGACTGTTGCTTCAACAGGTGTCTCTGGAAGAACATTAAAACAGCATAATATTAATTACGCATCGTCAGTAACCCATTTATCATCACATGCCGGATATTATCCTGATGCAATGCCAATGTCTATAAAGATAGTGTTCGAACCTGAAACCGGTAAATTATTCGGAGCACAAATTGTAGGTTATGACGGCGTTGATAAAAGAATTGATTTATTCGCAACAGTAATAAAAAACAATGGAGATATTTATGACCTCCAGGAAATAGAGCATGCCTATGCCCCACCCTTTTCATCTGCTAAAGACCCTGTTAATATTGCAGGATTTGTTGCCGAGAATATGATAAAAGGAAAAGTAAAAATGATTACCTGGCGTGAATTAATGAGACTAGATCAAAACGATGTTTTTATTCTTGATATCAGGACAAAAGAAGAATACGAACTTGGTTCAATTGAAAATGCTCACCATATTGACCTTAACACTTTGCGTCAAAATTTAGATAAAATTCCTAAAGATAAAAAAATTGTTGTATTCTGTGCCGTTGGACAACGTGGATACTTAAGTTCAATGATTTTATCACACAATGGCTTTACCGAAGTATATAACCTCAGCGGTGGTTACAAGACCTATGAAATCGCAAACGAAAAACAGAGCAACGAAGACATATTTGACAATATAACAATAAAAAAAGACGATCACTTATATCAATACGACCAAAAAGCCTCAACAGAGCCGGTTCCCTCACTTTCATCCGGAAAAATATTAAATGTTAATGCCTGTGGATTGCAATGTCCGGGACCAATTTTGGAATTAAAAAAGAAAATGGACTCAATTCAGGCAGGTGATATGATTGAAATAAGTGCTTCGGATCCGGGATTTGCAAAAGATGTAAACGCCTGGGCAAATATAACCGGAAATAAGCTCATATCATTAGAAACAAAAGGAGCCAAAATAACTGCTGTTTTAGAGAAAAAATTACCTGTAGTTGACATGCAGGCAAATAAATCTACAGGCATAAGCGATAAAACTATAATTTTATTTAGCGAAGACCTTGACAAAGCTTTAGCAACATTTGTACTGGCAAACGGAGCTGCCGCTACAGGTGCAAAAGTTACAATTTTTGCAACATTTTGGGGACTTAGCGTACTGAAACGAAAAAACAAGCCTAGCGTCAACAAAACTTTTATGGAAAAAATGTTCGGACTTATGTTACCCAAAAACTCTTCTGCATTAAAACTCTCCAAACTTCACATGATGGGAATCGGACGAAGCTTAATAAAGAAGACAATGAAATCCAAAAATATTGCTTCTTTAGAAGAAATGATAAAATCAGCGACAGAATCTGGAGTTAAAATAATAGCTTGTCAAATGAGCATGGACCTTATGGGAATAAAAAAAGAAGAACTGATTGACGGAGTAGAAATAGGTGGTGTTGCAACATATATGGAAAAAGCTGAACAAGCAGGAGTAAATTTGTTTATCTAATACAATTAAATTATATTTTGTTTATCCGATATTAGGAATTAAAATTCCTTAGTATCGGATATTCTTATTATTTGATATTTTATTTAAAACATTCCAATATAAATTTGCTATTTTTACAGAAAATATAACACATAAAAAATTTCATAATTTAAACAGATGAAGTTTTATGATAGTTGAATTTAGTAAATATCAGGGTGCAGGTAACGATTTTATTATTATTGACTGCAGAAACAATGAAATAAAACTGACAGAAGAACAGATTAAATTACTCTGCGACAGGCGTTTTGGAATTGGAGCAGATGGTATGATGACAATATATGATTCTTTACTTGCTGATTTTGCAATGAAATATTATAATTCGAACGGTAAAGAAGCAAGTATGTGTGGCAACGGAGGGAGATGTATTGCAAAATACGCTGTAGATAACAACATTGCGAAGACAAGGATGGTATTTTCGGCATTTGATGGGTTACATTCTGCTTTTGTTTCAGATGAGAAAATTCAGCTTTCTATGGCTGATGTAAAAGATATACATACATTTGAAGACGGGTTCTTTTTAAATACAGGTTCGCCTCATTTTGTAAAAATTGTAGATGATATTAATAAAGTCAATGTTCGCACAGAAGGTCTTAAATTGGCAAATGACAAAAGATTTGCACCCGAAAGAACTAATGTAAATTTTATTGATATAGAAAATAACACCATACGAATTGCAACATACGAAAGAGGGGTAGAAGACGAGACCCTTGCTTGTGGCACCGGAGCTGTAGCTGCAGCAATCGTAGCAATCAAGCATAAATATACCAATATTACACCTGTTAAACTACTGGCAAAAGGAGGTACTTTGTTTGTAAACTTTATCAAGCTTGATGATACTTTTACTAATATAGTATTAATAGGTCCGGCAGAGTTTGTTTTTAGCGGCAAATTTGATTTACAATAAAAAAGCCGGCACTTAACCGGCTTATATTTAGTTTAAGACAATCATTTTTAATAAGGAGTATAAACTTCAGTAACTCTGTCAACCAAACCATTTTTGGTAACATTTAGTTCGAGAACAATCCTTTTAACAGTTTTCGAACCGAACAAATACTCAATACGAGATAGTGGTAAATGTGTTACCTGATCTTCGACACCTGAAATATAAACCTGATGTGAAGCTCCTCCAACGGAATCCTGATAGTATTGAGCATCTATTCTCAGATAAGTAAAACACAGAATTGAATCTATACCTTGCTCATAACTCATTGCTGAGAAAAATGGTCTTTCTTTATCATCTGCAGTACCCATATAACCAATACTTTCAGATTTAATTTGTGACAAACCCGGATGAAACAAATCTGCATTAATTTTAAAATAACTTTTCTCTCCGTCCCAATAATGTGCATATACTTTAGGGAATTTCAATCTTCCGGGAACTCTAGTATCTGCAACGACATTTGAATTATAGGTAGAGTCATTATTCAAATTAAAAGTTGTTCTTGTTGTAACATAAGTATTTGTAAAAGCATTAGCTATGTTCGCAATTGTAATATTCCTAGCTCTTGTCGAAACATTTAATTCATCATCTGTTGCAGTATATATAAGGTCAACAGACAATACTTTTTTAAGATAACCTGCTGAAGTAGTATCTAAAACAGTTGTACGATTACTTGTAACAATAATATTTGCAGTTTGAGTTGCATTATCTTCTACCAAAACTCCCGGGTCAACAAATTTTGTATAAAGCAAAACAGTAGTATCAGTTTCATAATCCTTTAATATAACTCCTTCAAGTCCTAATAAATAAATTTTTGGACCCGTTTCATCTTTTGGACCACAAGATGTAAATATTACAGTAGCAGCTACAAAAACCACTATAACAATGCTTAATATTCTTTTCATAAACTAGTATTTAAAATAAAATTATCGTAAAATTATTAAAATATTTTTATAAAGCAAATATAATATCTTTTATTGAAACAATGCAATATTGAATTTATTGTTTTACGCTATTTATAAAATTAAAGCTTCCACTAATTAAATTTTATTATAAAGGAGTATATATTTCTGTAACTCTGTCAGTATATTCCCCATCTTTTGTAACATTTAATTCCAGAACAATCCTTTTTATAGTGTTGGAACCATCAAGATACTCAATACGGGAATAAGGTAAATCGTTATTCGTCGGATCAGCTACTCCCGATATTGTATATTGATTACCTAGATTATCAGTAAATGGTTGAGCAGAAATCATCAAATACTCAAAATCCAACGCCGAATTTATTCCTTCTTCGTAACACATGTCTAAAAAATATGGTGTTTCTTTGTCGCTTGCTGTACCCATATATGCAATTGCAGCAGAATAATTAGTAGAAAGGTCCGGACTATATAAATCTGCAACAATCCTGAAATAAACACTTTGACTACTCTCCTCGTGATTATATACCTTTGGAAAACTTATTCTTCCCGGAATACGACCATCAACAGATACAATTGAATTATAATTGGCTACAGCAGGCAAGTACATACTCGTCCTGTTTGTAATATATGTCCCTGCAAAAGGTTGAGAAATATTCCTGATTGAAATTTGTTTTTCGATTGTTGACACATTTAAAGCCTCATCTTTTGCAGTATAAGTAATCTTAACATCTTCTACCTTTTTCAAATAGCCATCAGTGGTAACGCTAAGTACATCTTCGCTATCATCAGTTACAATTATATTCTCAAGGTCACTCACATTATCCTCAACAATTACTCCAGGATCTACATATTTAGTATATAATAACAAAATTGTATCTGTCTGATTTGCTTCTAAAATCTGATTATTAACACCCAGAAGATAAATAATGGGACCAGTTTCATCAGGTTTTTTACATGATGATAAAATAACTAAACATAAAATAAAAAATACAGCAAAAATTGTTAAGAATGTTTTCATAGTAGTAAATTATTAATTCATCAACAAATATAACATTTTTTTTACTGCTTAAGAATTCTAAAACTATCTTTATTTACAAATAACAATTTTTGAGTTATACAAAGAATTTTTATATTTTACGAAATACATCCCATGCAAATAATCTGACAGTGGAATGTGGTTTTTCCCGAGTTTCAGATCTATTATAAGAACTATTTTACCGCTAATATCACATAACTGCATTTGTTCGTCTTCATACTCACAATCAATAACAATAAAACCTTGTGCAGGATTAGGATATATTAACGGTTTTTTAAAATCAAACAAAAATTCATCTTCAATATTGTTGACAGACAAATCCAGCACTTCAATCTGATCAATATAAACGACAGAACCGCGATCATTTTTTGTTTTAAATCTTATAACCACATCCTGACCTCGGTAATTTTCCAAAGAAATATAGGCAGTATCAAACTCCGAAACATCTAGCGGTTTATAAATTGAAGACATGGCATCTCCCGAAACTGTAGCTAGAGTTTGTCCTCCATCTCTGTATAAAACCTCATTATAGTTTAATCCACAATCGGTACTTATCTCTACAACTAAACTATCATTATAAATATGAACCAATCTGTTCTTATAAGCATAAGTAAATACAAGAAAGATACTATCATCGTTTGGAATATTCATTTGTGGCAGAGTTGCAAAATCTTCTTCCCATGCACGTGACCCGTATGTATTAAAGTTAACTCCCATTGCTTTAAACTGATCTTCGTTTCCCCAGGCCAAATTCGTCCAGGTGCTTTTATAATCAGGATTTAAAATGAACAAATCAGAGTTTGATAAATCTTCATTAATCAATTCGAAATTTTCAGAAAATGGAAATTCAGTTTCTCCCAAAACATAAATTTTTCTGTTCACTCCATTATTGAATTTATCATATTCAACATAATTATGATAAGGTTTAGCGATAGCATGTATATAATTTCTACCTGTTGCAAGATTGTAAGATTCTGAATTGAATAAATAATTTTCTCCCGGTTGAAGTATTATTTCAATTATACTGTCACAAACAAGCAATTCATTAATATAAATCTTGACAGTAAAAGTATCAATCAGATTCTGACCAATGTTATCAACCAATATTTGTACTGAAGGATTACTATTAACGGGGCATAAAAAATTATCATCAGGATTTAACAAACTGATTTGAAGGTCATATTCGTTTGTAACAGGTGGTACAGGAGTATAAGTCAGAGATAGATATTCGTATGCAGCCAAGACATCTATAAGTCCTCGTCCATAAACATTATCCTCGCCAACTTCACCCAAATCAATTGCTGTATAATACAAAGCATATTTCAGCTCAAATGCAGAAACCATAGGAAATGCTTCGGCTAAAAGCAATAATGCTCCCGACACATGTGGACAAGCCATTGATGTTCCTTGCAAATATGAATATGAATCAATACCAGAACAAGAACGAATATTTACTCCGGGAGCAGAAACTTCGGGTTTTATTTGTAATGGACCTTCTTCATCAACACAAGGTGTTGGCCCTCTGCTCGAAAAGGAAGCAATAGTATTTGAAGCTGTCAGGGCACCTACAGCCATAGGATTAACTTCATTAAAAACCCTCATAGCCGGAAATCCTGTAGTGGATGCTCCGGGGCCATCATTTCCAGCCGAAAAAGGAGAACAGATTCCGGCAGTTTCCATAACAACAAATATTTCTGCCTCTGCCATGTCGCAGGCACCAAATTCCATGGCTAGAGTATAGTCATATCCCCACGAATTATTTATTACCTTTGGAACATCATCAGAAGTTTCAGGATTTCCATCAGGATCCAAAACCCATTGAAAAACATTCATAAATGCTGCAGGATCAAGCAAATCGTCATTTGAACTTGCTACAGGATCACTTGCTATCCACATTGCATTAAATGCTACACCAATAGTATCATTATGGGCCGGGTCCAAGCCTAAAGTCGTACCGGTTGTGTGAGTGCCATGACTAGACGAAGCATGATCGGCAGGCTCTTCGCTTCTGACTCCAAACCAACATTGACTCATCGGCAAATAATTACCGGCAAAATTATCCCGTATCGCAGGATGCTCAGGAAACACTCCCGTATCCATACTTAAAAAAAGAATATTTCTACCTGTATAGCCCAATTCCCATAATTTGTGTGCATTTATCGTTTTCAAACCGGGTTCAGCACCATTGACGATTTTTTCAACATTTACAATAGGTTCAAACTCACCCAAAAGACGGTATCTGGGTGTATTAAGATCAATGTATTTAACATCCTTTAATTCGGCTAATTGATAAACTAAATCCTTCTTAATATTTAAGTTCATCATATTCACTGCCCAAAAAATCTTAATATCAGTTACTGCATTTTTATCAGATTTCAAGAAGGTTTCCAATATTGGGATAAAAGCTTCTTGAGATATCTCAGAGTTAGTTTTTAACAAATTAATCACTTCAAAATTCCTTTCATTAAATGAAGCATTTCTTTTGTCCAACTCTTTAGCAAGATTAAAAATATCATAATACGATGAAAAATACACATTGATATTTATATAGATTTCCTCTTTACTATCTTCACTCAGTTTTGCATTCAGAAGAGGACTTATAATGTATTGAGAATACAAAAAGCTACTGAAACACAATAAAATTAAGGATAACAATGTTTTCATAATTGACAATTTATTGCCAAATATATTTATTTTCAATGAATGGAATAAAATTGTTTCAATTTATTTTAAACTAAATTTAAATTCGTATTTTTACAGTAATTTCTAATTTGTATAAAACAGGCAAATGAAAAAACTTATTATTATTATCTTTTTGATTACGGGATCATTGTTTGCATCAGCCCAGGTTGGCGACTTTGATGACAATGCTGACGGTGGTGGGTTTGGATCTATTATGGTCAGTTTTAGAACACTGGATGAAAGATTTGCCCTGTATTCCGGTGGTGGTGGTGGTTTTATTGTTAAGGATTTTAGAATTGGCGTTTTCTTTAATGGACTTACAAATTCATTTAGCAAAAATGACACTTTGAATATTAGCTATAAATTAGGTTGTAGTTATGGTGGGATTTGGTTAGGATATCCATTTTTTAAAAATAAAGATTTGCATGGATTAGCAGAAATGAAATTTAGTATAGGCAATACAAGATTGATAAATACAAACTGGATACAGATAGATAATGGAATGTTTTACGGTTTCACACCATCTTTGGCAGTGGAATACAACGTAACTGACGTTTTCAGAATAAGTACCGGTTTAGAATATCATTATAGTTTATTTCCAAAACCTCCTGTATACTATACAGCTTCATCTTTCTGTTCACCGGGTGTTTTTATTTCACTTAAACTCGGCACTTTTTAAAAATTCAGATAAAAATCACGTGTAAGGTTTTTGTATTCATCTGTATAATCATGTCTTTGATCATTTTCAATAATTAAAGCAGTGGTTTTAATTTCAGTCTTCAATTTTGACATTTCGATTATAACCCGAACCGGCCTCATTCCCATTTTTGGAATTATAATTAACTTTGATTTGAGATAAAGTCCTTTATTTTGGCATTCTGTTAAAAACGCCTCAGATTGTTCTACAGGTAAAATAACTTGAATTCTTCCTTGTTCAGAAAGTAATCTTAAAGAATGTAAAACCAAATCTTTAATATTTAAATCAATGTTGTGCCTTGCTCTTGCCCTGTTTTTATCAGGAGCTAATACTCCTGCCGAAAAATACGGAGGATTTGATACAATTAAATCAAATTTAACATCGGTACAAAAATTTTGCAAAGATGAATTTATAACCACTATTCTATCAGCATATTCTGAATTTGTAACATTAAACTTCGCTATTGATGCTGATTCTTCATTGATATCAATAGCATAGATAAAAGCTTGAGATTTCTGGGCCATCATCAAAGCAATCAAACCTGTACCAGTTCCAATATCAAGTATGTTTTTCACATTATCGCAGTCTGTTGCTGCTCCCAATAAAACAGCATCTGTACCAATCTTAAAAACTTTATCAGATTGTAAAATATTAAATTTCTTGAATTTGAAAAGCTTCTCCCCCATATTAAAAATCCTCATTAACACCAACGCCAAATAAAGCAAAGTCATATTTTATCGGATCGTGCGGATCAAACTTTCTTAATACTTCTGTAAGTTCGCAAACTGCTTTCCAATCGTTCTGATTTCTTTCTAATATTCCCAACAAACGTGCAATTCGGCCACTATGTACATCAAGCGGGATATAAAGTTCCGCAGGTGAAATGCTCTTCCATAATCCAAAGTCAATACCTCTTTTATCATCTCTAACCATCCACCTTAAAAACATATTCAAACGTTTAGCTGCTGAACCTGTTTCAACATTTGCCACGTGTCTCCGAGTATTGGGATTGCATGGTAGTAAAAAAAACATTCGATAGAAATTTACCAATCCTTCGTACAGGCAATCCTTAGATGTAAAAACATTTTCAAGACCATTGTGATTTAAATAAATATTTTTTAGCGACCTTATAAAATATTTCAAATCCTGAGAATTAAAAGTTCTGTGTACTGATTTGTTAAATCTGTTAAGATCCTTTTCATTATGATTAATAACAAATTCATAAGGTGAATCGTCCATTAAACTCATAAAACTACTAGCATTCTTAATAATAGTTTTTCGTTGTCCCCAAGCAATTGTAGCACTTATAATAGCACTGATTTCAATATCTTCTTTTAAGCTAAACAAATGAGGTATTTGAATAGGATCGGTTTCAATAAATTCAGGATTGGCAAATTTATTGTATTTACTATCGAGATAATCTTTTATTTCGGCAAGGTCGTTTTTTTTGACCATTAATGTAAAAATTTAAGAGTCGAAGTTAAAACATTATTTAAAATTAAAAACAATTTATTTTCTTTGTATTATGTTTTTTAACTATTTATGGAAAGGTATTGTTGTTGGCTTATCGGCTTCTATCCCGTTAGGTCCGATTGGAGTTTTGTGTATTCAACGAACTTTAAATAAAGGAAAAACTTCAGGTTTTATTAGCGGTTTAGGGGCGGCAGCGGCAGATGGATTTTACGCTATTGTAGCAGGGTTCAGCATATCAATAATCATTGACTCTCTTGTCGAATATCAACTTTATTTAAGAATTTTAGGTGGTCTTGTTCTACTATTCTTAGGATATAAACTAATGACAACTAACCCGGGAGTACAATTAAGAAAGCAACTACGAAAAAAACGAACAGGATTATTCGGAGATTTCATATCAATTTTTGCTCTTACAGTATCAAATCCTATAACGGTTTTTGTTTTTGCGGCAGTATTTGCCGGTTTCGGAATTGTAGATAAAGAATCGAATGTTCTGTCTGTGTTAATATTAATATTAGGTGTATTACTCGGAGCTACAGCATGGTGGTTTACCCTGTCATCAGTTGTTAGCATTTTCAGACAAAAATTCAAATTGCGACGCATGTTGATTATTAATCGCATTGCAGGTATTTTAGTGATAATTTTTGGCCTGTTTATTTTCGGAACTTTGTTTTTTGGAAAGTAAAATGATAACAAAACCCGAAATCCGAAATCCGAAACCCGAAACCCGAAATCCGAAACCCGAAATCCGAAATCCTAATCAGATTTAGACAATACCCTCCCTCATCAAATCGTGTAAATGAACTATTCCTAGATATTTGCGATTTTCGGTAACGACAACCTGAGTAATATTATTTTTTCGTATTAATGACAAAGCATTAACAGCCAATTCATCTTTTTGTACAGTTTTGGGACTTACATTCATAATATCTTTTGCTGTTACATCAAAGAAGTCAGACGAAAAATTTTCAAGCATTCTTCTTAAATCACCATCTGTAATTATCCCTAACAAATTACCATCCTTATCAACAACAGCAGTGGCTCCCAATCTTTTGCCTGTAATTTCAGAAATTATTTTTTTAATATCCGCTTCAGGATGTACTGAAGGAGATTCGTTTAATATATAAATATCCTCAACTTTAAGGTACAACTTTTTGCCAATAGACCCACCCGGATGAAATTTCGCAAAATCTTCCTTTGTAAATCCTTTAGCTTCCAGTAAAGCGACCATTAAAGCGTCTCCAATAACTAATTGAGCTGTCGTGCTTGACGTTGGCACAAGATTATTAGAACATGCTTCGTTTGGGACTGTTGCCCTTAAAACGAAATCCGCAGATTTAGCAAGAAAAGAATCCATATCAGAAACAATAGCCACCAATAAATTGCCATTATTTTTAATCAAAGGAATAAGTACCTTTATCTCCGGTGTGTTGCCACTTTTAGATATACATATTACAATATCATCTTTTTGCACAATACCTAAGTCCCCATGGATTGCATCTGCAGCATGCATAAAAATAGCGGGAGTTCCTGTTGAGTTTAGGCTGGCAACTATTTTCATCCCAATATTTGCACTTTTTCCTATTCCTGTCAATATTACTCTTCCTGTAGATTCTGCAATTTTTTGAACAACATTGGCAAAACTATCATCAACATATTCTATCAAGCCACTGATAGCATCGGATTCAGCTTTAACAGCAGCTTTTCCGCTTTTTATAATATTTTCTTTATTAAAAATTTGCATCTTAAAAATTTTTGCTAATTTAGTATATAATTTCAAATGAACTTATTTTTCAAAAGTTTAAAGTTCATTTTAATAAAAATAATTAATCATTTCTTTATTTGAAAAATTATTTTAACTTTGAATTATATGGAATATATATTTTAAGATGAGTGACAAAGAACAAAAAATAGGAGAATTATTAAAGAAATACTTTGGCTTTGATACTTTTAAAGGTTTACAAAAAGAAGTTATATTAAGCCTTTTAGAAGGAAATGACACTTTCGTATTGATGCCAACAGGTGGAGGCAAATCTCTTTGTTATCAACTACCTGCACTAATATTGGAAGGTACGGCAATTATCATATCTCCCCTGATTGCACTTATGAAAAATCAGGTTGATTCGATGAGAGGATTTAGCATGGAAGATGGAATTGCTCATTTTTTAAATTCATCACTGAACAAAACCGAGATTAATCAGGTAAAAGAAGATATTTTAAGCGGTAAAACCAAATTGCTGTATGTTGCTCCGGAATCCTTAACAAAGGAAGAAAATGTCGAATTTATGAAAAAATTTAAAATTTCTTTTTTTGCTATTGATGAAGCACATTGTATTAGTGAATGGGGACATGATTTCAGACCGGAATACAGGAGAATACGTCCAATTGTAAATGAATTAGGAGAAAGAGTTCCGATCATGGCATTAACAGCCACAGCTACACCTAAAGTACAGCATGACATTCAGAAAAATCTTGACATGGTTGATGCTGATGTATTTAAATCATCATTCCGAAGACATAATTTATATTACGAAGTAAGACCAAAAATAAAAGCTTCTAAGGAAATTATCAGATATATTAAAAACAACCCTGGCAAATCGGGTATAATATATTGTCTTAGTCGCAAAAAGGTTGAAGAACTTGCAGAAATGCTTGTCGTAAATGACATAAAAGCATTGGCATATCATGCGGGAATGGATTCGGCAACTCGTTCAAGAAATCAGGATATGTTTCTCAATGAAGATGTTGATGTTATTGTTGCAACAATTGCTTTTGGAATGGGTATTGATAAACCTGACGTAAGGTTTGTCATACATTACAACATTCCCAAAAGCCTTGAAGGTTATTATCAGGAAACAGGACGTGCTGGAAGAGATGGCGGAGAAGGTAAGTGCATAACTTTTTACAGCTATGACGATATCCAGAAGCTCGAAAAATTTATGCAAAATAAACCTGTAAACGAACAGGAAATCGGAAAACAATTATTGTTCGAAACAGTTTCTTATGCAGAATCAAGCGTTTGCAGAGTAAGACAATTATTAAACTATTTCGGCGAAGAAATGCTCGAAGATTGCGGGAATTGTGATAATTGCCTTAATCCTAAACCTAAATTTGAAGGCAAAGAAGACATTCTTACGGTACTCGAAACAATAATTACTGTTAAAGAAAGATTCAAATCAGAGCATATTGTTAATATTCTTACCGGTAAAAAAACGGCAGAAGTTTCAACATACAAACATCAGGAACTACAGATTTTTGGAACCGGTGGTGAAGAAAATGCAAGACATTGGAAAGCTGTTATCAGACAAATGCTTATTGCTCAATTTATTGAAAAAGAAATTGTTAATTACGGTTTATTAAAAGTAACACCCAGAGGTAGAGAATTTCTTGAAAATCCGCATTCTTTTATGTTGACAAAAGACCATAATTACGAAGATGGGGACAATGACAATGAAGGTAATTTTAGTGGAGGTTCTGCAACAGATATGGAATTATTTGCAATGTTAAAGGACCTAAGAAAAGATATAGCTAAAAAGCACAATCTTCCTCCATTTGTAATTTTTGGTGATCCATCCTTGCAAGACATGGCTATACAATATCCGATTACTATGGAAGAATTAACAATGGTATCGGGTGTAGGACAAGGTAAGGCACAAAAATACGGGAAAGAATTCGTTGAACTTATAAAAAAACATGTCGAAGAAAATGAAATTGAAAGACCACAGGATTTTGTCATAAAATCTGTTGTAAATAAATCTACAAACAAGGTTTTTATTATTAAAAATATTGATAAAAAAATGCCTCTTAATGAAATTTGCAATGCTACTGGTCTTGAAATGATTGAACTTATCGAAGAAATTGAAGCAATTGTCTATTCAGGAACCAGAATTAATATAGGCTATTATATCAGCTCTGTCCTCGACGAAGATGCTATTGATGATATTTACTCTTACTTTAAGGAAGATGCAGAATCTGATTCTATCGAAGAAGCTATGGCAGAATTATCTGATACAGGCTACAGCGAAGAAGAGGTAAGACTCGTTAGGATAAAATTTATTTCTGAAATAGGTAACTGATTTTAGGATATTTTTCTCCCCTTCCACTTTGGTTTGAAAAACAGCGATAAAAAAGCGGTTAAGACAATATAAACCGGATGAAATACAGATAAAGGCACTAAACCAAAAATCAGATTTTGTTTTTTATAAAAATTACAAACCGGAATCATAAAGACTAATTCTGCAATAAATTTTGTAATAATGATAATTGCGAATATTTTTAAAAAGTGTGCATTAAAAATTGATACAGCACTGCTGACCAGAACTGTTAATGAGGCTAAAAAAGTAATAACAGCAACAAATATTGCAAAACTGTTTCGATAACCTGAAGTTTTTGATGCCCAGCGTACTCTTTGACTAATGAAATCTGAAAGTGATTGAGGTGCCTTGGTTTTAACATTTGCTTCCAAATATTTTACAAATCCTACTTTTTGCTTCATAGATAAATAATGCAATAAAAACACATCATCCCCTGAAGAATACTTATCGTTTACATGCTCCAATGCTTCTATCATAGATTCTCTATAAACAGCATAATTAGCTCCGTTACACATAAAAGCTTTGTTTATAAAAAACCCTGCCGCACCACTTCCTGTCAGACTCAAAAACTCAAGCTGAAACAAAGAAGAAAATACAGATTGACTTTTTAAGAACTCGACCGGGCCACAAATCATTTGATAGTCTCCGGACTCCATCTCTGATATCATTATCCTCAACCAGCTCTCATTTACTTTGCAATCTGCATCAGTAAAAACAAGTATTTCTCCTTTAGCCTTTGACACTGCATAACGTATTGCACTTTTCTTTCCCTGCAACGAATCAGGCAAATCAAACAAATAAATTCGTTTATCTGAAAATTTCGAAATTTCATTATAAAAATTGTCTTCACTGTGATCATTTACCAAAATTATTTCAAAATCTCCTTTAAAATTTTGATTAAAAACTCCTTCGATAAGCGAAGCAAGATTAGATTCCTCGTTGCGGAAAGCAACAATAATACTAACAAATTTTTCAGAATTCCCATTTACCTCTTTCACAGTTTTCCTCATAATAAAAGCAATAGCAAAAACAATAATAAGTATCGAATAAATACTTACTATCACTAAGGAAACTATTGTAAGAGTCAAACTCATTGTAAACTTATTTCCACAAAAATAAAAAAGCCTGAAAATTTCGGAGAACTTTCAGGCTAAATTATTTAATTTACTTACTAATCCAATTTATGAATTACCAAACCCGATCTGAGTTTAGGCTCAAACCATGTTGTTTTTGGAGGCATAATATTTCCTGAATCTGCAATATTTATAAGCTGATCCATTGAAACAGGATATAAAGCAAAAGCTGCTTTCATCTCACCACTATCAACTCTCTTTTTAAGTTCTCCCAAACCACGAATACCACCTACAAAATCAATTCTTGTACTTCTTCTTAAATCTGCAATTCCTAAAATATCATTGAGAATATATTTAGAAAGCACATTTACATCAAGAATATCAATCGGGTCATTATCATTATAGGTATTCGGTTTTGCATTAAGCTTATACCAATGACCATCAATATACATACTGAATTCGTGCAAAGAGGCTGGTTTATAAATTTCTGTTCCCATATCCTGCATATAGAAATTTTCTATAATCTTATTCATAAATTCTTCCTTGCTCAATCCGTTCAAATCTTTAATAACACGGTTATAATCAATAATTTTCAATTGATTATCAGGGAATATTACTGCCATAAAATAACAATATTCCTCGTCTCCTGTTGCATTAGGATTATTTTCCGATCTCTCTTTTCCTATCCTACTTGCTGCAGCAGTTCTATGATGTCCATCTGCAACATACATAAAAGGAATTTGTGTTGCAAATATTTCTTCAATTCTATTATTGACAGCAGCATCGTAAATTGGCCAAAAATGATGACCAAAACCATCTTCTGCAACAAAGTCATACTCGGCAGGTTGGTTCTTTACTATAGATTCGACCATTCTGTCAATCTCAGGAACAGCTTTATACGAAAAGAAAACCGGTTCAATGTTAGCATTTGTATATTTTGTCAGAATCATTCTATCTTCTTCCTTATCGGGACGAGTTAATTCATGTTTTTTGATTTTTCCTTCAAAATAATCTTTATACCATGCACAACCGACTATACCGTATTGCGTACGACCATCCATAGTTTGAGCATAAATATAATATTTTGCTTCTTCATCCTCAATAAGCCAGCCTTGAGCCTGCATATTTTTAAAATTCTCAACAGCTTTCTCATAAACTATATTACTATGCACATCTGTACCTGCAGGCAAATCTATTTCTGCTTTTGTTACATGCAATAAAGATTCCTTTTTACCGGCTGCCATCTGAGCAGCTTCTTCACTGTTCATAACATCATAAGGTAAACATGTTACCTTCTCTACTAATTCTTTTGGAGGACGTAATCCTCTGAAAGGTCTAACTACTACCATTTTGAGAATATTTTAATTATTTATTTTCCGACAAATATATAAGATTTAATATAAATTACAAATGAGAAAGTTGTTTCTATCAATAATTTTAGACAAGCATACAAAGTTGTAATATTATTGTCAAAAAAAACAATTAATCTAGCAATACAAAACGGGTTGAATAAGCTTTTTCATTTATTTTCAACGAAATAAAATATATACCGGTATCGGCAGATATCAAAATTTTCGAAATCGGTATTGAATTCTGTCCTGACACTAACTCACATGACTTGGTTGAAACCATTTCGCCTAAAATATTATAGACAATAATTTCACAGGTACAGTTCGTCTCCTGGTTGATAATAATATTTGAATTTATATAGCCCGGATTTGGAAAAATCATCAAGTCATCAGCAAGTTTAACATCTTGACTTTCGCTTAATAAAGAGGTATAATTAATTCTCCATCCGCTTCCCAAACTACTTGTTGATGATGAAAAGAATTGAACAATTGCAGTATCTGCTTCAACAGTCAAAGCTTGTTCCGGGATATTATTTAAATCGTACAATTCAATTAGATTTGCTGAATTTATGGAATTCTTATAGACTCTTACAAAATCAATTTGCCCTCCCAAATCAAAATAATCAAAATTTATTTCAATTCTGTTTACATCAGGGGGTTGAATATGCCATGAGCATAGTGTAGATTTACTGTAATCACAATCTTTGCTGCCATCATCAAAACTACCGGCAGGTTGGGTTAAATAACTGTTTGACTGACAAGTTCTGGTTCTATAATTAACTGCCCATCCATCAGAAGTATTTGCTGCATCTGTTGTAAAGCTTAAGGTCATTTTACCCGATAATGCTACACATTCTTCATCCTGAGGGGGATTATCAGCATCAAAACTTGCCACAAGAATATTATCCATAATATCTCCATCCCAAACATTTATAACATCCCCACTAGCCAAATTGAATTTAGTAAATTTCAGAAAAACAATCTGTCTGCATTCGGGTTCAATTATGTAGGTACAATTTGAATTATTCTGATAATTGTAAAATGAACTCCCGTCATCAAAATAGCCTTCGTTTCCATCAATATTTAATTCAGTATTACAATATACTGGATATGATCCTGCTGGAAAAATATTAATTAATGCATGTTGCCAATAGCAATAATTACCCTCTCCACTACCCGGAGTTGCCTGTGTTCCCAAGGCATCTAAAGTATAAAACCCATTTCCATAACCTCCCCAACCCCAATTCATGTGAAAATGATCTTCTCCCTGATATCCGTCACAATTCCATGCATGACCTGCTTCGTCAGAATAGCCTACATAAAATATTGGTTTTTTCGCATCAATCTGAGCTCTCAACAATTCTTTCCATTCTTCTTCATAATAATCATCTTTTTCAACGAGGTCAATGCTATTCTGATATTTAAAATAATTAACAAGAGCATAAGCAACATCCTCTGGTCCGGCTGCAGAGCCTTCGGGACTCCACCACATTCTGATAGCAACTCCGGCATGAAAACACATTTTTGCAAGTTCTTCATTATACTGCTGTCCTTCAGCAGGCATAGAGTACCAATTATAAGTATTTTGTCCGAAATTTACTGTAAAATCGCCAAAGCCTCCGTTTTCGTCCGAAGTATGAGTATATGATCCTACTCCTGCAGACGGCCAGTTATAATATTTCATTATTTGTAGCATTGCAATTGCTGAACAACCGACAGGACATCGTCCACCATAACCTGTGTATGTACCGGAGGCTTCAGGACACATTGCATTATACGGATAACTCTGATTCCAAATAATAGGATCCAACAATCCTTCCACAGTTGTTCTGTTTTTAAAACCATTTTCCGGTTTAAACTCTGCAAGTTCTAACCATTCATTTCGTATATCTTCTTTGATTATCAATCTATCTTCAATTGCAGCCTTATTCATTTCTGAATAATAATCAAGCAAAGATTGTTGTGAGGGAGAAACATTCCCAATATTAAAACCTGATTGCATCGAATAAGCTAAAATAGGTTTGATATTATCATCGGCAGAAACAATTATGAATCCCTCATCTTCATTTACATTAAAAATATAATAAAATTCTTGTTTAATATTTGAAGGTTCGTAAATACAAGTCAGTTTAATGTCATCATACTTAACCATTACCTGATAATCAAGACTATTTACACATTGAAAATAGTGATTTAAAGCAATTTTTTCTGCAAGCTCCTTAGGAACTCTTGAACCATAAAGGAAATTGACAACAAACAGTGTAATTATTATCGCAAAAAATTTTCTCATAAAAACATTTTTACATCAAAGACAAAGATAATCAATTAACAGTTGTATGCAGTTTATAATTTAAAAAATTGTCTTATTTAACCGACATCTATTAATCGCTTTTGTCATAGTATTTGTGCCCTACCCATACTCCCACAATTTAACAAATACATATTCCAAAAGCTACTATTCCAGTTTGTGAACCCCCGACTTAAAAGTCGGGGTTACAGATATTGAGCCCTACGGGCTCAGAGTATTGAACCAGGTAAATAATTACCGAAAATTTTTGAAACAAAAAAGGCTGTTTTATGCAGCCTTTTATATTAATAGAGTTTTTACCTGCTTTTGCACTCCAGCGCGAGTTACTCGCGTTGGAGTATTCGATCATCCATGACTGGCACTGAAGCGAGGGGCACTCAGATTGCAGTGTTGGACAAATATCAAATCTAGTTAAGCCCGTTGGGTTCAAAAATTTAAACCAGCTAAATAATTACAAAAAACACTTTCACAGCCAATGTTTAGGTACGGACTTTGACGAAGGAAACGTAAACAAACAATAGTGTGTATTTATAAAGGATTTCTCACTACGTTCGAAATGACTGGTGCGTATAGGTGTAAGAGTCGGTGACAAGAACAAAGCAGGAATAAAACCGAAATTTCAGTCGCCGACTGTTATTACTATCTAAAAAAGTCATTTCGATGCCTGACGTAGTATGGCTGAGAAATCTTTAGCCTTCAATAATTAACATCATCGCTTACTCAGATTTTGCTCCTCCGGGCTCAGAGTATTGAACCAACTAAAAAAATACAAAAAGGCCACATAAAGCAGCCTTTTGTAGTGTATTACATTAGTTTTATTAAAAATCAAAAACGGTAACCCAGCCAAACGGGTCTTCTACATCACCAAATTGCATTCCAACAAGGGTCTCATACAATTTAACAGATACCGGTCCCGGTTTGCCATCCGGACAATATTTATAAATTTTACCTGTATCAAGATCGTTAATTTCTCCAATTGGTGAAATAATTGCTGCTGTTCCGCAAGCCCCGACTTCTTCGAAGCCCGGCAATTCTGTAAATTCGACAGGTCTTCTTTCTACTTTATAGCCTAAAAACTCAGCAAGTTCTTCAAGACTCTTGTTAGTTATTGACGGTAAAATTGATGATGATTCTGGAGTAATGTATGTATTGTTCTTAATTGCGAAAAAATTAGCAGCACCAATTTCGTCAATATATTTTTTCTCTCTGCAGTCGAGATACATTGGAGCTCCGTATCCGGCATCATGTGCTTTAATAACGCCTCTTAAACTTGCAGCATAATTACCTCCGACTTTAAATGTACCAGTTCCCAAAGGAGCAGCTCTATCAGAATCTCTAACAACAGCAATTTTTATTGGTTTGAAACCTTCTTTAAAATATGGACCAACGGGAGTAACAAAAATCATAAAAGTATATTCGTCAGCAGGTTGAACACCAACTTTTGGTCCCGATCCAAACAAAAATGGTCTTATATAAAGCGTTGCTCCAGAGCCATAAGGAGGAACAAAATCTTTATTTATCTCAACAACTTTACTTACCATTTTGTAAAAAAGATCATCATCTACCTGAGCCATGTATATCCCCTCGCAGGAATGTCTCATTCTCTTTGCGTTTTCTTTCCACCTGAACAGACGAATTTTACCGTCTTTGCCACGATAAGCTTTCATCCCTTCAAAACAAGCCTGTCCATAGTGCAAAACAGTTGCTGCCATGTGAATATTTACACATTCATTATCCGTTACCTCAATTTCTCCCCATTTTCCATCCTTATATACACTACGTACATTGTAATAGGTTTTTACATAACCAAAAGGGAGTTTCGACCAATTTAAATCTTGCATAATAATAAATTTTTGTTCGTTCAAAATTATAAATTTGAAAATAAATATCCTAAAAAAAAACTATGTTGTTAAATATATTGATTAATATTATTGGGAATTATGTTTGAATAATCTTTTTACAACCCTACGGAATTGCCGTTGTTTTAACATTGTGATTTTGGGATTTGGTTTCTTGGAATTTCCCCTACCATTTCATTATTTCATCGAGAATGGACTTAAAGTTGGTATTATCCATATCTTCATTAAAGTAAACCGAGTGTAGGCCTGAAGTGTAAACGGGTACCATTGCATCTGTATGATCCCATGTTGTAAATGCTACCCCTGCTCTATCGGAGAGTATTTTCGAAAAAACCACAGCTAATGGATTCAAACCACCGTATTTAATCTCAATCTCATCATTTGATAATGTTGATTTATTATAAAAATACAGGTCATAAGCTTCGACAATTGCTTGATTTTCATTATCTGTAAACACTAAAGGATGACTGTAAAAGTGCAAATTTGCCAGATATATTACATCCGGCAATGAATAAATTTTATTCGAATTTTTATACTCCGATAAAACATCAGAAAAATAATCAACTGAAGAAATCTGGAGATTTAAATATCCTTTGTTGTTCAGACTGTCAATATTTTGTTCGGTAAAGTAAATCCCTCCTGTTTCGTGATCTGCCGTTACAATAATGAGAGTTTCGTTAGGATGATATGAAAAAAATGAAAATGCTTCTAAAATCGCATTGTTAAAATCAATTACTTCTTGTGCAATTGCAGCAGCGTCATTATTATGAGAAGCCCAATCTATTTTTCCTCCTTCAACCATAATAAAAAACCCTTTTTCATTAAATAAATAGCCAATAGCCTCCCTTACAATATCTTTTAGCTCATACCCACCATGTTCTTCTCTGTCAATACCATAAGGCATTTCTCCTTTTTCAAGTAATACGGGATTTACAAACATAACTCCTTTGGCAGTAGTGTCTATCGAACTAATTTCAAATATATCGTTAGTTATAACATAGCCATAATCTTTTACTCGTTGATATAAATCTTCTTTATCAATATTTTTCCCTTTTGGGTATTTAAATCCTCCCCCTCCGAAAAATTCAAAACCTGAAGTGGGAAGCTGATACCCTATTTCATAATAATTATCTCTGCTCTCGCTAACAGCATAAAAAGCTGCAGGTGTGGCATGATCAATACTTACGCTGGTTATAATCCCAACTTTATACCCTATTTCATGGGCTTTTTTTGCCATTGACACAGGCATAGATGCTTTTGGATATTCGGGATAATATGAAATTACCCCATTATTTGCTTTTACTCCACAAGCAATTGCCGAACCGGCAGCCCCCGAATCAGTAATTATATTATCATTACTTCCTGTAGTACATTCAGCATAGGCATGAAATCCAGTAAAAGTGAGTTTACCCTTTCTGATTTTACCTTTAGCCGAAGAAATGTATGCGTGAGTTAAATCAACATGATTTTTACCCATTCCGTCACCAATAAATAAAAAAACATATTTTGGTCTTAAAGCTTCCCTTATCTGTTGACCCTGAGCCAGGCAGGTAAATGAGAATAATATTATACACCCAACCAGCAAAAAACCATATCTAAATTTTTGTATCATACTTCCAATAATAATTTCAAACTACAATTTTATTAAATTATTTCTTATTTCTGATTAAGAGTAGTATTTTTGATGCAAATTTTAATAAAAAATATTTATTTATGCAAAATAAATTGTTTTTATACAACTCATTAAGCAGAAAAAAAGAAGAGTTTATTCCTCTTAATTTTCCTTTTGTCGGAATGTATGTTTGTGGTCCTACAGTATATGGTGACGCTCATTTAGGACATGCAAGACCGGCTATAACTTTTGATTTACTTTTCAGATATTTTAAACATCTTAATTATAAAGTCAGATATGTTCGCAACATAACTGATGTAGGGCATTTGGAAAACGACGCCGATCAGGGTGAGGATAAAATCGGTAAAAAAGCACGTCTCGAAAAACTGGAGCCAATGGAAGTTGTTCAGTATTTTTCGGATCGCTATCATGTAGAAATGAATAAGCTTAATGTTCTCACTCCCAGCATTGAACCACGTGCGTCAGGTCATATTATCGAACAGATAGAAATGACTAAAAAAATTCTTGAAGCTGGATATGCTTATGAAATTAACGGTTCTGTATATTTTGATGTAGAAAAATATAATAAAAAATATAATTATGGCAAATTATCAGGACGTGTTCTTGAAGATTTGATTGCCAACACCAGAGAACTGGACGGACAATCGGAAAAAAGGAGCAGCTTTGATTTTGCATTATGGAAAAAAGCTAGTCCTGAGCATATAATGAAATGGCCATCGCCCTGGAGTTTGGGATTTCCGGGCTGGCATCTCGAATGTTCTGCGATGGGACATAAATATCTGGGCGAAAAATTTGATATTCACGGGGGTGGAATGGATCTCTTATTTCCACACCACGAATGTGAAATTGCACAAAATACAGTTGCTGTTGGCGAAAATTCTGTTAAATACTGGATACACAATAACATGATTACCATTAATGGGCAGAAGATGGGAAAATCACTCGGCAATTTTATTACTCTGGATGATTTATTTAATGGCACTAACAAAGTCCTTGAAAAAGACTATACACCAATGACAATAAGGTTTTTCATTCTTCAGGCTCATTATAGGAGTACACTTGATTTTTCGAACGAAGCACTGCAGGCTGCCGAAAAAGGTCTTACAAGACTTATGAAAGGAGTTAGTACTCTTAATAAAATTAAACCATCAGCCAATGGAACTTTCAACCCCGCAGAGCTGAAAAAGAATTGTTATGATGCAATGAATGACGATATGAATTCGCCAATAGTCATCGCACATTTATTTGATGCTCTTAAAACAATAAATGCTATTGATGCAGGAACAGAAAACATTGACGAAAAGAATCTCGAAATATTAAAGGATATTTATAATACCTTTTTGTTCGACATACTTGGACTTAAAAATGATAATCAGGTTACCGGAAACAACGAAATATTAAAAGATGTAGTAGATATGGTGCTTAATTTAAGATTGCAGGCAAAAGCAAATAAAGATTATGCTACTTCTGATTATATTCGTAACGAACTGACTAAAATCGGGATTACTGTTAAAGATAAAAAAGACGGCTTTGAATGGGAGTTGTAGTTTTTAATTTGATATTAAAATTTTAGCAAAGCTTCTAACTCCTGACTTGCGATTTGAACCCTATTGCGATTATAAGTGCTTAGATATCAGCACCATTTGGTTTTTTATCGCAATAAAACAGTTATATAGAAATTTTTCAAAGTGATTATTTTTTTCAATAAAATTGGATAATCATTATTTTTCTTCCTTAAATTCAAACTTTTTTCCTTGATGAAAAAAGTTACAAAAAAATCAAGGCAACCTTTAGCTCACGAGCTTGCGAGTAAAACGATGCTACCCAACGCCCCTCGAGACGAAACAATAGAATTGTATGTCGACCTTTGCCTAAAACAAATGCCATACACCTTTTGCCACTTCAAAAAAAATTGTTTTAGGAAACGACACCGATTGTAAATTTGTAAAAGTCTAATCTTCGCAATTATATTGCTCGATTATACTTAACAAATTTATCATCGGCACTTTACATGTCGGCTCGACACAATTCTAATTGTTTCGCTCTCACCGCTTGAGCTGCCCGCCGTTTTGCCAGGCCATCCCGCGGAGCATTGAATACTGTTTTGTCGCTTCACAATACTATTTTATAAAACGTAATAATTTGGATAAGTCAAGAAAGATAAAAAAGACGGCTTTGAATGGGAGTTGTAGTTTTTGATTTGAAATACTAAAATTTTAATAAAGCTTTTAACTCAGAGCTACCCTGACGGCTTGTTTTAAGCGATTTACCGTTTTTCATTATGACAGAGTGAGTTTCTTTATTATATGGTTGTATTTCTTTAATGAAATTTATGTTAATAATACTTGATCTGTGTATCCTCACAAATACATCTGCCGGAAGCTTATCTGCATAATATTTCATAGTGGAATTCTTTACATATTCTTTACCTGATGTATTAATTACGACATAATCATCAGCAGCTTCTATAAAATAAATTTCACTTACAGGAATAATAAATATTTTGCCCGACTCCTTTACAACAACTCTATCAAGAACTTCTTTTGAGCTCTGAATGTTTTCAATCAGGGGTAAATAATTTACAGAACTTTTTTTATCCTCGTTTTGTTTTAACACTTTCAGAATTGCCTGATCAAATCTGGCTTTCGAAAACGGTTTTAATAAATAATCAACAGCATTTTTCTCAAATGCTTTTAATGCAAATTCCTCGTAAGCAGTCGTAAAAATAATAAAAGGTGGATTTTCGATCAACTCAAGCATCTCAAATCCGGTTAATTTTGGCATCTGAATATCAAGAAATATTAAGTCAGGTTTAATCTCATTTATTGCTTTAATTGCATCAAAACCATTATTGTATTCTCCAATAATTTCTATTTCATTAAAAGTAGCCACAAATTCTTTAATAATTTGTACTGCCAGAGGTTCATCGTCAATTATCAGTGCTTTCATACAATCTTTATTTATTAAAAATCAACCGGTATTTTTATTATTAATTTAAACAACTCATCCTTTTTTGAATACTCAATAAGGTCTTTTCTTTCATATATTATCGCTAATCTTTCTGAAGTTGTTGACAGCCCAATGCCTGTTCCCTTTTTTGGAATTCCATCTTTGTCATAATTATTTATCAGTTCTACATTTAGTAAGCCATCAATAATATTTGCCTTAAAAATAACATTAATTGTAACAAGACTTTCAGCAACTGCATGTTTAATAATATTCTCAAACAAAGGCTGGAGTATCATAACAGGTACCTGAACTATTTTACAATCCTCACAAATATCATCCTTAAAAATAATTTTTTCGCCAAATCGCTGCTGTTCAATTTTAAAATAAGTTAAGGTATAATGTATTTCTTCTTCAAAACTAACAAACTGTATGTCTTTTTGCTTAAGGCTATATCTAAAATAATCGGACAAATTAATAAGCATTTCTCTTGCTTTTTCTTGGTCAGAACTTATTAAAGCATTTACCGAATTTAGACTGTTAAACAAAAAATGTGGATTTATATATGCTTTAAGAGCATTTAGTCTTGTTTCAGTAACAAGTTTTTGGAGTACCTCCTCAGATTTTGCTTTTTCTCCATATTTATGAAATAAAATCAAAAGTCTGAAAATCAGTACCATTATTATGTATAAAAATACACCAATAACAAACTGATACAATGGATGATTAACAAACGATATACTTCCTATACTCAATTTAAAGATAAGGTTTTGAATTATAAAATTAAACCCCATCCATAATCCTATCACAATTATCCCAGAGATTAGGAAAACTGTAATTGTTTGCACAATATTATTATTCCCTAAATTGTATTTAACGACAAACCATATCCCTAAACCCAAAATTGCAAACGAAATATTAGAAAGAAGCGACTGAATAATTGCGGTTAAAACATTAGCATTAGTAAAAAGGCTCAATACAGCAATTTGTGAGATAATAAATACAACCCAAACAATTGCATAGCTTATCGAGAATTTTCTATTAAGAAACGGGTTTTTCACCTTCGGGAATACTTATTTAAATTTTCACTTATAAACACAGTTTAATTTGAAATTTCGCCACCACCAAAAACGGCTTCACCTTTTATAACCAGCCTTCTTGATTTATCTATATTTTCAATATTCAAATGACGTCTTTCATCACTAAAACCTCCAAAAATTCCAGTTGTTTCCAAACTCACATCCCATGTGTCAGGGACAAATATTTTTACCCCGCCAAATATACATTCAAGTTTAAGAATATTTGTACCTTCTGACAATTGTGCATTTCTAAAATCAATTTCACCCCCACCAAATATAAAACTTGCATTGCCACCTTTAAAATTTTGTGATTTAACAACTGTGTGTGCTCCCGAAAACACTTTGGAAATATCAAAATAGTCTTCGCTATTAGTTTCTTCAGATAAACCTCCTCTAAAACCATCTTGAGGAATATTCCAATGCGATTTCTTTGGAAGAAATATTTTTACCATTACTGCAATACCGACAATCACTAAAATTGCAGGCCAAATCATATTAGCAATGCCTGTTTTAAAAGTATATATTTCGTCAAGCAAAAACAATGTACCTATAGTTATCAGCACCAACGCTCCAAACCAATGTTTACGAATTCCACCTGACAGAAAAATGACACCTAAGGCAATTAGCAGGGACTGCCAAGAAAAAATATATTTAAATAATGTCTTATCTATTACTCCGGCATTTCCTAATAACAATAAAGTTCCTGCTGCCAGTAAAAAAAATCCGAAAACAAAACCACGCACTTTCGAATGAGGATGTTTCGAACATTTAATTTCCGCATGATGATGAATATGTCTCATAAGTTTAGTTTTTAATTACGAAACAAAATTATGATATGTAAATGACCTAATAAAGCTTTTTTCGGTGAAACGGTGAATTTAAAGGGTAAATAGACAAAAACTGTCTAAGATTTTGTGCCCGGAACAGGGATCGAACCTGCACATCCTTGCGAATACTGGTCCCTGAAACCAGCGCGTCTACCAATTCCGCCATCCGGGCATTATATTTTTAAGAACTTCTACTTTTTTACTTTGCTCGATGGCGTCTCCTCGCAAAACTTCTAAAATCCGCTTTTTCGGATTTTCGGTTTTGCGGGACAATTCCGCCATCCGGGCAATATATTTAAGAACTTAATTTCAAAGATATTAAACAATCTTCAATGCTTAAATAAGTTTGAGTTTGCAAAAATATAAAATCAACTAATATAAGTTGTACTTTATTGAAAAATATTTTAAAAATCGAATATACGCCTCTATTTCGGGGTATTACATAATATTAACTTTCTTCACAATTCGCTTTCCAGAAGATTCCACAACAATAAGATATAAACCTTTGGCTAAAAATTTAACATTATAAATAGTATCCGAAGTTTGTACTTTATTAACAAGTTTACCGTCAGAAGAAATTACCGTAATAATTTTCTGCGTCTCACCAATATCTGACATATCAATATTAACAATTCCAGTTGAAGGATTTGGATAGCAATACACATCAACACTTTCGGACAAATAATTCTGAATTGCTGAGGGATCATATCCACAAGTGAAACCTGTATTGTCGTAAAATCCTACCAAGGCTTCTGCTTTTTCTCTCAATAATGCCAGAGATGTCAAATTATTTCCCGCGAAATCTCTTGCATAAGGAAATGCAACATCCACACATATTTCTTCATTTTTATTTAAAGAATAAGGCCCGGCTGAAATCAATGCTCTTGTATAACCAGCATAACTTATCCAACCCGTTCCATTTTCAGGATAACCTGAAGCATAATAATTTGTAATAATTTCATTAATTACCATAGGTTGTCCATTAAACCATAATCCCTTTAAATAATTATATACAACAGTGTCTATATTTTCAAAACAACAATCGACTACAACAGAAGCATATACTTCCTTATTTAACATAACAACCCCCTGTACCGGAGGAGTACTACCATAAATACCTTCAAACGGAATAGTATCAAGATTGCCATCATAATTATCAGCATTATAAACATACATCATTTGATTTATTGAATCTGAACCAAATAAGTCATCATCAGAATAACCTAGTTCAAAATCTGTCCACATGCCTGCATACAAATCGTGATAATTATGAGAAGACCTATTTATCAATCTGTAATTGACAAATACTGTTTGTGGAAGTACCGACCCTAGAGATGGATTGTAACAATAAGCCATACCATGTATTTCGAGTCCGGTTTTCGACTCATTTGCTCTTCCGTCATTATAAATAAAATATATCGCCTGGTCTCCTCTTATAAGCGGAAAATCACCATTGTCAGGATCATAATTCCCATTATTATTAAAATCGTAATATGGCGCAAGATTTTCAGCTTCACCATTACTTATATCTCCTTTTGCAGGCCAGTTCATAAAAGATTCGGGCATTTCATAATCCGGATTTTCAAAATTTTCAATATGGTATTGAATTTCGCTTAAATTCACTTTCCAAACCCTATTGTATCTATTTTTATATGCTGATGAAGAGTAATCATCAGCTATTGGACCAAAATAATAATCCTGCAAATAACTGTAAGTTCTTGCTGAAAATCTAAGTTTTCCGATATCATCCAAACCAGCAATCCATAATTTTGCGGAATAAATCGAATTTATTCCTAAACCTTTAGGTACTTCAAAACAAGGACTTTGATTACCATTTTCAGATGTGTTAAAAAGTGTTCCATCGGAACTTATCATTGCTTTTATTTGATTCCTGTCTAGATAATCGTAAGTTTGACAAAATGTATAACCGAAAAAACTCAATACCATTAATATTAAAACTGCTAACTTTTTCATATTCTTTTGTATTACTGTACGTATTTATTTACAACAACCTTGTAAATATACAAAATTTTTCAAATCAATTTTTTTTTATCCTTTTTTTCTTAAACTTTTCTATTTTTACAAAAAATATTTAGTAGTTATCTAAAACTTATAGCATAATTATGAAAAAAAATCTTGCAATTTTAATCATTCCGGTTATTATCCTTGCTGCTTGCAAAAATAAACCGGTACAAAAAGAAGAAAATATGGAAAAACAATTTGTCGAATTCGTACAAAAGCATGAGACTGCAGTAAAACCGATTTACCGGGACATGTGCGACTCATATTTCAAAGCTTCCATTTCGGGGGCTGAAGAAGATTATAAAAAATCTGCCGAACTAGAACTGCAACTTACAAAAATATATACTAATAAAGAAGATTTTGAATTTCTCAAAAAAGTCAAAGAATCAGGACAGATAAAAGACGAAATACTAGCAAGAGAGCTGGACATACTTTATAATTCATTTTTATCAAATCAGGCAGATCCTGCAATGCTTGAGGAAATGATTAATATGTCAAGCGAAATTGACAGGCAATTTTCAACATACAGGGCTACTGTAAAAGGTAAGCAAGTGTCCGACAATGACATAGAAGTCATTCTTTCATCATCTACAAGTTCTGCCGAAGTCGAAGAAGCCTGGGTTGAAGTTAAGAAACTCGGACCTATCGTTTCAGACGATATAATTGCTTTGGTAAAAAAACGTAATGAATTGGCAAAATCGCTTGGGTTTAACAATTATCACGAAATGAGTCTTAAATTGAGCGACCAGGATCCGGAAGAAATAAGTAAAATTTTCGATGAACTTGATGAATTGACAAAACAATCTTTTATTGAACTGAAAAGTGAAATAGATGACTATCTGGCAAAAAAATTCAACGTAAAAAAAGAAGATTTGAGACCATGGCATTATCAGAACAGATTTTTCCAGGAAGCTCCGAAAATGTATGAAATAGACCTTGATGCCTATTATAAAGATAAGGATATAGAAAAGATTACTGTAGATTACTATAAATCTATCGGATTGGATATTACAGATATGATAAGCAATAGCGATCTTTACGAAAAAGAAGGTAAAAATCAACATGCATATTGTATTAACATTGACAAGGCAGGCGACATAAGAGTCTTATGCAATATAAAACCGAATTATAATTGGATGAATACAATGTTGCATGAATTTGGACATGCAGTTTACGATAAATATATTGACCGTGAACTACCATTTGCACTAATTGACCCTGCTCATACTTTCACTACCGAAGCTATTGCTATGTTGTTCGGACGTTTAGGCTCAAATGCTCAATGGATGCAGGATATGCTTGGAATCAGCGATAAAGAAAAAGAAAAAATAAGAGATTTGGGTTTCAAATCTTTAAGACTTGAACAACTTGTTTTCAGTCGCTGGGCGCAGGTAATGTACAGATTTGAAAAGTCAATGTACGAAAATCCTGATCAGGATCTTAATAAACTGTGGTGGGATCTGGTCGAAGAATATCAGATGCTAAAACGTCCAGAAGGACGAAATATGCCTGACTGGGCAACAAAAACTCATATTGCAACTTCACCTTGTTATTATCACAACTATTTATTGGGTGAATTACTAGCTTCACAACTCAATTATTATATTTCGACAAATATTTGCAAATCCAATGACTTTAACAATCAAAGCTATTATAATAACAAAGAAGTCGGCGAATTTCTGATTGAGAAAATTTTCAAACCCGGAGCAAAATGGCACTGGAATGACATGATAAAAAATGCAACAGGTGAGGAACTTACGGCAAAATATTATGCTTTGCAATTTGTTGATTAACAAAATATTTTCCGAATATCTAACAAATGTTTAATTAAAGATACATTGCGTTAGAATAAATGCAGAGCTTTACTAAATATATAAAAAACGAAGAGCATTACACTGAAGTATTAGGCTTAATTTCTGGCGTTGAAAAAAGCATCTGGATTGGAACTGCAGATATTAAAGATTTATATTACAAACAGGGAAATCAGGTTATCCCGCTTCTGGCTGTTATTGCAAAACAAATTGAACGGGGCATTTCAGTAAGGCTTATTCATGCAAAAGAACCAGGACCAAATTTCAGAAATGATTTTGACAAATACCCTGTATTATGGAAAAATATGGAAAGAATGCTCTGCCCAAGAGTCCATTTTAAACTGTTAATTTTTGATAATAAAATTGCCTATATAGGTTCTGCAAATCTCACAGGTGCAGGATTAGGTTTTAAAAGCCCCGATAATAGAAATTTTGAAGCAGGCATTTTAACATCTGATAATGAACTTGTGGACGAAGCTGTAAATCAATTCGATAATGTTTGGATTGGGATAGCTTGTAAAAAATGCCGCAGAAAAGATTTTTGCGGAGATAGAATTTAATTATTGATATTTCTTTTGTTTTATTTAATACAATAATTTTGGCAATTAAGATTTTTTATCCAAATTTGTAAACAAAATAAAAATCATGAATTCAGAGAACAAAATAAAACCTGACAAATTGTTTTACAGCATTGGCGAAGTTGCATCTATGTTCAATGTAAATACTTCTCTAATTAGGTATTGGGAAAATGAATTCGATATTATTAAACCACAAAAAAATAAAAAAGGCAATCGATTATTTACCCAAAAAGATATTGAAAACTTTCATCTAATCTGGCATTTGGTAAAAGAAAGAGGAATGACTCTAAGCGGAGCAAAGAAAAAAATTAAAGATAATCGTGCTGAAACTGAACATAATTTCGAATTAATAAAAAAACTTAATGAGATTAAATCATTATTAGTCGAGATTAGAGATGAAATCTGAAAACAGCACTTCACCTTCAGTAATACATCATTTCTACACCTTAAACATTCTGTCATAAAATAATTATATGAAAATAAAAGAACTATTAAGCAGTTTTGAAGAATACGCACCGCTTGCACTCCAAGAAGATTTTGACAATTCAGGGCTGCAAATCGGAGACAGAGAAGCAGATATTACCGGAGTACTTATTTGTATTGACATAACACCAACAGTAGTTGAAGAAGCAATACAAAATAATCTCAATTTGATTATATCACATCACCCGTTAATATTTTCAAAATTAAAGAAAATCAACGGAAGCGATTATATAGAGAAATCAATAATACTTGCAATAAAAAATGATATTGCTATATACTGCGGACATACAAATTTTGATAATGTGTATAATGGCGTAAGTGCAAAAATTTGTGATAAACTCGGTTTGACAAATTTACAAATTCTAGCTCCTAAAACTGACATTTTGAAGAAAATAGTAGTTTTTGTACCCGAATCACACTCTGAGATTGTCAGAAATGCTATGTTTGAAGCCGGAGCCGGACATATCGGCAATTACAACAATTGCAGTTTCAATTTATCAGGAACTGGAAGCTTCAAAGCAAACGAAAATGCAAATCCTTATGTTGGAGAACGAGGCAAAACGCATTTCGAAAAAGAACAAAGAATTGAAATGATTTATCCTGCATACATTGAAAAAAAGTTGATATCAAAAATACTCGAATCTCATCCCTATGAGGAAGTTGCTTATGACATTTACAAACTTGACAATAAATTGGACATTGTAGGATTAGGTATGACCGGAGAATTAAAAAAAGAGATATCTGAAAAGAAATTTTTAAGTTTATTGAAAGAAAAATTTAATATTTCAAGTTTAAAACATACTAATTTTTTAAATAAACCTATAAAAAAAGTAGCAGTTTGTGGAGGAAGTGGGGCCTATCTAATTTCTACCGCAAAACACTCAGGTGCAGACATTTACATAAGCAGTGACATAAAATATCATGATTTTTTTCTTGCCGAAAATCAACTATTGATAGTAGATATTGGGCATTTTGAAAGTGAACAATTTACAAAAGAAATTTTTTATGATATTATTATGAAAAAAAATCCTAACTTTGCAGTCCGTTTTTCAGAAATTAATACGAATCCGATTAATACTTTTTAAGATGGCAAAAACAGATACAAAAATTGAAAGTGCAAACTTGAGTGTGACAGACAAACTAAAAAGCTTATACAAGCTTCAGCTTATTGATTCAGAGATTGACAGAATAAAGATTATGAGGGGAGAATTACCTCTTGAAGTTCAGGACTTGGAAGATGAAATTGCAGGATTGGAAACACGAGTATCCAACTTTGATACAGAAACAGGCAATCTTGAAAAACAGATTTCTTTAAGAGAAAATGCCAAGACTGAAGCTCAGGCTTTAATAAAAAAATATACTGATCAGCAGAACAATGTCAGGAATAACAGAGAATTTGATTCTTTGAGCAAAGAAATTGAATTCCAATCTCTCGAAATGGAACTTTGCGATAAAAAAATCAAAGAACACAAAGCAGAAATAGAGCTTAAAACACAACAAATTGAAGAATCAAAAATAAAACTTGAAGAACGCAAAAAAGATTTAGAAGTAAAAAAAGCTGAACTAGACAGTATTATTTCAGAAACAAGAATTGATGAAGAAAAACTGAATAAAGAACGCGAAACCATTGCAACAACTATCGAGTCTCGTCTTCTCTATGCTTATAGCCGTATTCGTAATAATGTTATCAACAAGCTAGCAATAGTTTCTATCGAACGTGATGCCTGTGGAGGTTGCTTTAATAAAATTCCACCTCAAAGACAACTTGACATTAAATCGAGCAGAAAAATTATTCCATGCGAATACTGCGGAAGAATATTAGTTGATCCTGACATTCTTGAAAAATAATATAAGATAAATAAATTTTTACGAAGTTTGAATTAACAAACTTCGTATTTTTTTGTTTAAAAGTTAACTATAATTTAAAACAAACTAACAAAAAAATAGTATATTTTTACAATATATAAAACTAGTTAATTAATAATTCAATATTTTAATAATTTAATTTAAAAAAAATGAAAAAATTCACTTTTCTTTTAATTGCTTTAATTTCAATCGGAATAGGATTGGTCAAAGCACAAATCGTTCCATACAATTGGAATATTATTACTTCTGAGATTACCGCAACAGAAGAAACTGTTACTGTAAATGAAGGTCTGAAAGCTATGTCTGTAACATGGACAAGCACGGCAAATCAGGACATTAGGTCTGATGCTTTTACTGTTACACCCGGAGCTGCTTTCACATACACATTGGATGTATATGATAATGATGCAGCAGGAAGAGTTAGAATGGCAATTGCATGGAGTTCTGCAAATAGTTTTAGCGAAGTATATTCAGTAGATATAGCCGGTTGGCAAACCCTAACCTATACTGGGACAGTTCCGGCTGAAGCAACGACAGCACAAATCTTACTACGTTTCTATGACGTTGGAACAGGTTTTACAACTGCAACAATAATCGTTGATAATGCTTCATATTCTGAAAACGGTGGAGCAAATTTATTAGCTAATCCCGGTTTTGAGACATGGGGAGAACCTATTTTAAATCCATCACTAACTGTCACTGCTCCGACAAATGGTTCGACTGTAAATTTTGACAATGTTGATGTTGTTTTTTCTGTTGCAAACTTCGAACTTGGTGTTGACGGTCAAGTTGAATTTGTTCTTAATAGTGGAACCGCAACTTATTCAACCACAAGCCCTTACAATGTTACAGGACTTATCGAAGGTAGTAATACTCTAAACATTCAACTTGTTGATTTAACAAATGCTGCTTTAGATCCTGTAGTTTTAGTTACTAGGACATTTAATTATGAAATTCCAAGTACAGACCCAGAAATTACAATCACTTCTCCTACAGAAGGCGGATCTGTTTACAGTCAGGATGTAAATATTGCTTTTACACTTGCAAACTTTGAATTAGGTGTGGATGGGAAAATTGCTTATTCTCTGGACGAAGGAGAAGTTGTTTATTATTTAGGCACAAGTCCAATTGCTCTTACAGGATTATCATATGCTGCACATACAGTTGATTTCGAATTGGTTGATATGACTGAAACTTCTTTAGATCCTGCCGTTACAAGCACATTAAATTTTACTTGCGTAGAAGCTTTACCTGGTGGTATGGAAACATTTGAAAATTCTGAGATTGCAGCAGGTGTTTCTTACACCGACGGATCATTTATCGGTGACGAAGGCTTTACCTGGAATTATTATCATTGCAGAGATACAGGTGCTTTTCCAATTAATAACAGGGGCATAATGCTTCGCCGTGCTTCAGTCAGCTACCTCGAATCTGAAACAATAAGCGGTGGTATTGCAAGTTTCCAACTAGAAATGCGTAAAGCATTTACATCAACAAGTGAGAGACAACTCGAACTTTATATAAATGGTGAATTAAAAGGGACTTCTCAAGTTTTTGGAACTGTTGAACCAGATATTACTGTTTACACTTTTTCAGTCACTGATATTAATGTTCCAGGTGACTTTACTATTAAAATTAAAAATGTCGGCTCGACTGATGTAAACAGACAAGCTGTTATAGACAACATCTCATGGACAGGATATCAAGGAACTGACCCATATATTTCAATTACTTCTCCGTCTAATTCTGCTGTAGTTACTACCTCTGACGTAGATGTAGTTTTTTCAGTTGTTAATTTTGATTTAGGAACTGACGGTTCTGTAAAATATACTGTTGACGGTGGAAGTGCTTCTTACACTACAACAAGCCCTATAGAGCTTCTAGATCTCGAAGATGGAGAACATACTGTTCTTTTAGAGCTTGTTGATATGGGAAATGCGTCATTAGATCCTAGTGTAACAAAACAGGTTACTTTTACAGTAAATACTGCAGGTCCAACTATTACCCCTATATATGACATTCAATACACCACAGCAGGTGACGGAGCTTCTCCTTTGGCAACTCAGGCTGTTACTACCGAAGGTGTTGTATGTGGCAAGTTCGGAGATAAATTCTGGATTCAGGATGGTGCCGGTGCATGGAATGGTATTTATGTTTATTATAACACAACAGGTAGCCCTGCAATGGGAGATTTAGTTTATGTGTCTGCAACCGTTACAGAATATAATGGGTTAACAGAATTATCAACAATAACCAATATTACTGTTCAAAGTTCGGGAAACACTATTGCTGACCCAACGGTATTAAATACAGGCAATGTCGGAGTTGAAATGTACGAAGGGGTATTAGTTTCAACAACCGGCGTTTGTACAAATGCTGACGCAGGATATGGAATGTGGGAAATAAATGATGGTAGCGGAGTAATTCTGATTGATGACACTATGTATCCTTATACCGCGGTACTAGGTAATTCATACACTGTAACAGGACTTGTTGATTATTCTTTTGATGCTTGGAAAATTTTACCTAGAGATGCTGCTGACGTTATTGATAACGGTGTAAGTACAGATCCCATGCTGATAGTATCATCTCCAACAAACAATGCTACAATTTATAATGATAATACCAGTGTTGTATTCTCTGTAAGTAACTTTGTACTTGGAACAGACGGAAAAGTAGCTTGGAATGTAGACGGAGATGATGATGCTTATGTAACTACAAGTCCAATAACTATAACTGGTTTGACCGAAGGTCCACATGTAATTAACCTAGAATTGGTTGATATGTCGAATGCTTCATTAAGTCCTGCTGTTACGATTTCAATAAATATTACAGTAAATCTTGCCGGTCCTGAATATACCAATATTTATGACATACAATATACAACAAATGTAAATGGTAATTCGCCATTAGTTGGACAGCAAGTTTGGATAAGAGCTGTAGTAACAGCAAATTTTAACGAAAGCGAACATTTCGAAGGTTATTTTATACAACAAGGTGCAGGTGCATGGAACGGAATTTATGTTTACGATTTGGTTAATTCTCCTGAAATTGGTGACTCTGTAGAAATCGCAGCTAGTGTTGACGAATTTTACAATATGACTCAACTCGAAAATGTAACTTCATTTGAAGTTATAATTCCGGATGGAATAGTACCTACTGCAACTCTTGTAAGTGCAGCAGATGCAAATACCGAACAATACGAAGCATGTCTGATAAAAGTTCATGATGCAGAATGTACTGTAGCTATTAATCAATACGGAGAATGGACAGTTAACGATGGGACATCAGATCTTAAATGCCAGGATAACGAAATGTTTGATTTTACTGCGGTTATAGGAACGCATTACGATATTACAGGCATGACTTTTTACTCTTACGGAGCTTTTGAATTAACTTATAGAAGACAATCAGACATTGTTGTACTGGCAAATGTTGATTCAGAATTTGCTTCAAAAATTAGTTTGTATCCTAACCCTGCAAGTGATTTTGTTTCTGTTAATGTCCCTAATGGTGCAGAAATGATTACAATTACTAATCTTGTTGGACAGGTTGTAAGCGAAATCAATGTGAATTCTGAACTCTCTACTATTAACATTGAAAATCTTGAAGCAGGAGTATATTTTGCAAAAATAACACAAGCAGACAAAACTGCTGTTATTAAATTTATTGTAGAATAATTCTATTTCTTAAAACAATTTGACCCGCTTCTACAAAGGAGCGGGTTTTTTGTTTATCACCACCACCTTTTAACATCATTCGGTTAGTACAATTAAAGTCTATCATTATGCATATCTAAAAAAATACTTATTTTTGCATAAAATATATAAGATATGAAAAAGTTCAAATTACTTATAATCTTATCTTTTTTAGCCTATTTAAACAGTTGCACCAATTATGAACATGGTCCGGTTGTATCATTTTTAAATGCAAATACAAGAATTGCAGGAGAATGGGAACTTACTGATGTTATTATAAATGACAAAACAGACAATGTTCTACTATCAGAAGAGAGCAATGTAAAATATACCTTTTGCGAACAAGGAACTATAATAGCCGTTTACACAAATATGACAAGAAATTTGACTGAAAACACAGGGACCTGGCAATTTAATGACGACAAAACTGAAATAATTGTAAGTTTCGATACTAATTCTGAGCAAGTATTACTACATTGTAATAACTATAAAATATTACGTTTGACAAATGATGAATTATGGATTTCTGATGAAACGGCTCAAGTCAAGCAGTGTGAATATATTATTGAAAGAAGGTACACAAAAATCACTGAATAATGAAATCAAAAATTCTAATCCTTTTCTTTTTGTCACTACTTATTGCATTTAACTCCTGCAACAAATATGAAGATGGCCCTTTTATAAGCTTAAGGTCTGTCGAAAAACGTATAGTAGGAGATTACACTCTAAGTGCATATATTATTGATGGGCAAACAATTTCATTAGTAGATCAGGGAATATCAGAATACAGAGTTGTGTACAATTCAGACGGCTCAGGGACAAGTTATATTACTGTTAATTCTTCGACCTTAGAAACTGAATTCGAATGGGAACTTGATGCTAAAAAGGAGAAAATTCGAGAAAGAAGTAAAGGCCTAAATGACGAATGGAGTGTTTGGAGTAATTACAAGACAATTTTAAAGCTGACTAATTCTGAGTTTTGGTTTGCTGATACAGATTCTTCAGAGCCAACCGAATTTCACTTTTTAGAAAACTAACTATTTGAAATTAAATCGCTTTTTACGACAAATTCCTTAAATCAAAAAAATTGGTTTTTATATAAAAAAATTACTATCTTTCGCAAAAATTAAATAACCGATAATTAACTTAAAACTTATGATTATGAAAAAAATCGCAATTATTCTAAGCATTTTCGCAGCAACAACAATGATTTTATCTTCATGTGCAAAATATGAAGAGGGTCCATCTTTTACTCTGTTAACAAAAAAAGCCAGAATTGTTGGCACATGGACTTTAACTGAGGTTACTATAAATGGAACAGTTGAAGATCTTGAAGGTATGATAATAAAATCAACTTTAGAAAAAGATGGTACAGGTAGCATGGCTATGACATGGGCAGGTTTTACTTTCACATCTGATCTTGAATGGGAATTCGACGAGGAAAAAGAACATCTTAGAACACGCACAAAAGATGTTGATGAAACAGAATTCGGCGATTGGGAAGAAGGAGAAATTATAAGATTAACAAACTCAGAATTTTGGGTAAGAACTATTGAAACAGAAAACAGTGTTACTGTAACTACAATTACTAAAATGACAAAAGAATAGTTTTATGAAGAAGTATATAAACATATCTGTTATAACAATTTTAGCAGCTATAACTTTTATAGGTTGTAAAGGATATGACGAAGGTCCTGAATTCAGTATGTTAACTCCTGAGTTTAGAATGAAAGGCGTCTGGGAACAAAAAGAATTATACATTAATGATGCTCTGCAAGAAAACAGTGCTCTTAGCTATAAATTCACTTTCAATTCAGATAAAACCGGTACCCGTCAAACTACATTTTTAGGAAATAGTTCAACCGTTTCTTTCGAGTGGAAATTTAGTGATGATAAAGCAATATTAATGACTAAAGATGAAGGTTCAGAAACATGGGAAGAAGCTACAATACTAAGATTGACCAACAAAGAATGTTGGATTATCGAAGATGCTGGACTTCTGGGGATGTGGGAATTTCGATTTGAAAAACTCTAAAAAAAACCTGCGATTGCAGGTTTTTTTTTATGAAATAACAGAGTACCAAAAAATATTTCTATCTTTATCGTTGGTTTCATAACAAAAATTTTCAGACAAATGATTTCAAAAGAAGAATTTCAAAAACTCATCTTGCAGGGCATACCAACAGTAATTCCGGCACCTGCTGATTATAATGATAATATCAATCATGCACCAATAAGAAAGCAAATTTTATCCGGTGAAGAAAAAAAACTTGCTATTAGAAATGCTTTGAGATATTTTCCTCAAAGATTTCACACCGAATTAGCTAATGATTTCAAGCACGAACTTGAGAAATACGGTAGAATTTATATGTATCGTTTTCGTCCGCATTATGAAATTACTGCTAAAGATATTTCATGGTTTCCACATAAAAGCGTACAAGCAGCAGCAATTATGCTTATGATTTCGAATAATCTAGACAATGCTGTAGCTCAGCATCCACATGAACTGATTACTTATGGTGGAAATGGAGCAGTATTCCAAAATTGGGCTCAATATCTTTTAACAATGAAATATCTTGCCAGCTTAACTGATGAACAGACACTTGTGATGTATTCAGGTCATCCTCTCGGTGTTTTCCCATCACATAAAGATGCTCCAAGAGTTGTTGTTACAAATGGCATGGTAATTCCGAACTATTCGAAACCCGACCATTGGGAAAAATTCAATGCTCTTGGAGTAAGTCAGTATGGTCAAATGACAGCTGGTTCATACATGTACATAGGTCCACAAGGGATTGTACATGGAACTACAATAACTGTTCTTAATGCCTGTCGCAAAATAAGTGAAGAAAATGAAGGTCCTGAAGGAAAATTATTTGTTACATCAGGACTTGGTGGAATGAGTGGAGCTCAACCCAAAGCTGGAAATATTGCTGGAGTTGTAAGTGTTATTGCCGAAATAAATCCTTTGGCTGCAAATAAACGCTACGAACAAGGCTGGGTTGATGAAATTATTGATGACGTAGACTTGGCAATAGACAAAGCTCTTGAGCTTCAAAAGTCTAAAAAACCTTACTCTATTGCTTATTTAGGAAATATTGTTACTTTATGGGAAAAACTGGCCGAAAGACAGATAAAAGTTGATTTAGGTAGTGACCAAACATCTCTTCATAACCCATGGGCAGGTGGTTACTACCCTGTCGGATGTTCCTATGAAGAATCTAAAGATTTAATGTCTAAAGAGCCTGAGAAATTTAAAAAACTTGTTCAGGATTCACTAATCAGACAGGTTAATGCTATTAATAAACTTACATCTGATGGCATGTATTTCTTTGATTATGGAAATGCATTTTTACTCGAAAGCTCACGTGCAGGTGCTAATGTAATGGCAGAAAATGGAATTGACTTTAAATATCCTTCTTATGTTCAGGATATTATGGGTCCAATGTGTTTTGATTTTGGATTCGGTCCTTTCCGTTGGGTTTGCACTTCAAGTAAGCCAGAAGACCTTGAAATGACAGATAATATAGCCATGAATGTCCTCGAAGAAATTGCAAAAAACTCGCCGACTGAAATATCACAACAAATGCATGATAATATAAAATGGATTAAAGAAGCTAAAGCGAATAATCTTGTCGTTGGGTCTCAAGCACGAATTTTATATGCTGATGCCGAAGGAAGAATTAAAATTGCAGAAGCTTTTAACAATGCCATAAAAGAAGGTAAAATATCTCAACCTATTGTATTGGGACGCGATCATCATGATGTATCGGGAACAGATTCACCATTTCGTGAAACATCAAATATTTATGATGGAAGTAAATTTACTGCAGATATGGCAATACACAACGTAATCGGAGATTCTTTCCGCGGAGCAACTTGGGTTTCAATTCATAATGGTGGCGGAGTTGGTTGGGGAGAAGTCATAAATGGTGGCTTCGGGCTTGTTCTTGATGGTTCGGAAGATGCAGAAAGACGACTCAAAATGATGCTCTTCTGGGACGTTAATAACGGAATAAGTCGTAGAAGCTGGGCAAGAAATGAGGCTGCTATTTTTTCAATTAAAAGAGCAATGGAACAAAACCCTGAAATGAAAATAACGGTTCCCGAACTAGCAGATGATAAGTTAATTGATAGTTTATTTACAGAATAGATAAAAGTTAAAAATCATAAAGTAATTTGTAAATTAGTCATAATTAAAAGAAAATATATGAAAAAAGCAGTCTATTCAATAATGGTTATTGCAGTTATTTTTGCCACAGGTTGTAATAATACCAAAACTAACAATACAGCCGAAAAGAAATCTGAATTTAAAATATCCGAAGATGATATTAATGAAACAATAAGACAAATAAAAGAAATCCATACTGATAAAGAATCTTTTAGAATTGAAAAAGGTGTAAAGCAAGTTGCTGCACTATGGCAGGAAACAGATGGAGATCTTCAGGCATTTAATACTTTTTGTGTTGAAAATTTCGTTGCAGATTCGGCAAGTCTGCTTATTGCATACAACAAACTGGAAAGGAACTTTGAATTGCTGTTTGGATATTACAACACAATGACGGTTAAGCTTATGGAACCTTTACACCTCGACATGGGAGAAATCCATTTTGTCGATGAAGTTATGGGTGCTTATTCTGTATCATCACATATCAATGAAGATTTATTTTCGAATAAGTTAGCATTTTATGTTGTTTTAAATTTCCCATCTTACTCACTGGAAGAAAAAATTAAAAATTCCGAAAAATGGTCAAGACTTGACTGGGCTTTTGCAAGAATGGGAGATCTTTTTATTTCAAGAGTACCTTCTGAACTGCTGCAAAACGCTTCGGTTGCTTCTACAAATGCGGATACTTATATTGCAGACTATAACATTTACATGGGCAATCTTGTCAATAAAGACTTAAAGACTTATTTTCCTTCAGACATGGTACTGATAACCCATTGGGGATTACGTGATGAATTAAAGTCAAATTATAATTCTCAAAATGGTTTAGAAAAACAAAAAGTAATATTCAATGTCATGATGCGAATTGTAAGTCAAGAAATTCCATCGGAAATCATTAATAATGATGGTTATCAGTGGGATCCAATTGCAAATAAGCTATATAAAGACGGAAAAGAAACAAAGTTCACTCCTGAACCATATACAAGATACGAACACCTATTACATAATTTCAAAGCTTTATCAGCAATGGACCCATACAATCCGATATATCCTACATACATACAAAGAGCTTTCGACCAATCTATGGAATTAACTCAAAAGGAAATTGAAACTTTATTTATAGATTTTATAACATCTCCTCAAATCAAAGAAGTTGCGGCATTAATAAAATCAAGACTAGGTCGTGATCTGGAGCCATTCGATATTTGGTATAATGGTTTTACTCCCCGTACAAGCGTTAACGAAGAAGAACTTAACCAAATTACAAGGCGAAAGTACCCAAATCCTCAGGCTTTTGATAATGATATACCAAGAATGTTACAAGAGCTTGGATGGTCCAGGGAAAAAGCAATATATATTGCCAATAAAATCTCTGTAGATCCGGCCAGAGGAGCAGGTCATGCCTGGGGTGCTCAAATGAAAGGAGATGTTGCTCATCTTCGCACAAGAGTTGGCAAAAATGGAATGGATTATAAAGGATATAATATTGCTACACATGAACTCGGTCACAATGTTGAACAAACAATAACGCTCTACGATATTGATTACTACATGCTTGCAGGAGTTCCAAACACTGCATTTACAGAAGCAGTCGCATTTATGTTTCAAGGCAATGATTTAAAACTGCTAGGGAGACCAAATCCAACTAATAAATCAGAAACTGAGGCTCTCGCTGCTCTAGATAATTGCTGGTCGGCTTACGAAATTATGGGTGTATCTTTAGTTGACATGTATGTATGGCAGTGGATGTACGAAAATCCTGACGCAAACGCAAAAGAGCTTCAGGAGGCTGTAGAAAAAATTGCAAAAGACGTGTGGAATAAATATTATTATCCTGTATTAGGGACAAAAGACTGTCCATTACTTGCAATTTACTCACACATGATAACTTCACCTCTATATCTTGCAAATTATCCGGTTGGGCATCTTATAGAATTTCAGGTAGAACAATATGTACAAGACAAGAAATTCTCTGATGAAATAACACGAATGTTGCTTCAAGGTAGAATCATACCACAGCAATGGATGATGGGTGCTGTTGGAAGTAAAATATCAGGACAACCAACATTGAATGCTGTATCTCAAGCATTAAAAATAATTAAATAAATTGAACTTTATTTTTTCTGAATCATCACTATAGCCTGCGCACTAACACCTTCTTCCCTACCTTCGAAGCCAAGACCTTCGGTTGTAGTTGCTTTTATTGATATTTGATCCTCTTCAATATCAAGTACTTGAGACAAGCTTAATCTCATTTCAGGTATAAGATCTTTTATCTTTGGTTTTTGGAGACTGACTACAGAATCAATATTTACAATAGTGTAACCTTTATCTTGTACTAATTGAAGTGTTTTTTTTAACAAGATTTTACTGTTAATTTTTTTAAAAGAATTATCATTATCAGGAAAATGATATCCTATATCTCTTAGATTAGCTGCACCAAGCATTGCATCACAAATTGCATGAATTAAAACATCCCCATCCGAATGAGCAACACAACCCTTGTAATGATTTATCTTTATACCTCCCAACCAAAAATCCAATCCGGATTCTAAAACATGAACATCGTACCCTATACCAATTCTAAAATCCATATTAGCTCTTTTCCGAGGACAATCCACCAATATCAAATGTAAGGGTGAATCGAAGTGTATTCTGTAATGGATTGGCTTGTGTAGTAGGAATTAAATAAGCGAAATCCAGCCCAAAAACATTCATTTTTAAACCGGCACCAACTGTAAAATATTTTCTGTTTCCTTTATATTGGTGTTCGTTAAAATATCCTACACGCAGAGCAAATTGTTTATCATACCAATATTCAACACCTGCTGATATAGTAAATTCTGCCATTTCTTCACGAAATGGTGAAGCCTGATTGTTTTTTACGAACGGAGTGGCAACTCCGGGGGCATCGTACCATGATGTAAATAAAGCAGATGCGATAGAAGCTTCATCAGGATCGCTACCGTATTTAATAATTTCTTCACCCGGTAAAACCACTTGACTTGTTCCTGCAATAGTATCTCCTGCACTGTAATAAACCGGTGGAGTTGGGACTAAAAGCTTATTAACATCAACAGCAACCATGAATTCATTATGTTCATCAAGTTTTAAAACATAACCGACACCCGTTCTGAAATTTGTCGGAATAAAATCCTTGTATTCATTAGTTGTATATGATATTTTTGCACCAATATTAGAAATATTCAAACCCCACATTAAGGTTCCATCCATACTCCCTATTCCAATTTCATCATTATAATAATATAATGAGAAATCACCTGCAACAGATTTTCCGGGGAATGACTCATTGCCTTGTACTTCGATACCCCCTGTAAGATTTGAATAAATAAAACGCAAGGCAACAGAACCCGAAAGTTTTTCAGCCAAAACTCTTGAATAAGCAAAATCAACCGAAAACTCATGAGGAGTAAAGTCTCTAAGCAACGCATTATTAATATCTCTAAATTGAATACTACCTAAATCGAAATATAACAATGAAGCACTGATTACATTTTCTTTATTTAATCTTTTATAACCTGACACATAAGCTAGATTCATATCGGAAACCAATTGTCGCAACCATGGAGTATAGGATATTGAAACCCCAACATCATTTTGAATAAAAATATATTTTGCGGCATTCCAGTGCATTGAATTAACATCCGGAGTTGTTGCTACACCTGCATCTCCTAACCCACCCGATCTTGTATCGGGAGCAATAAGTAAAAATGGAACAGTGGTGGTTATTGTATTAGGTGCATCACGACCAATTACATCATCTTGAGTAACTTGAGCATTTGCGAATAGAACTACAACTGTTAAAACTACCCCTATTATTGACTTTCTAATCATTTTTTTATTATTGAAATTTATACAAATATAATAAAACTAAACATTATATTTAGTAACGACAAAAATAGCAATTTATTACAATGCGAAAAAATTAATTCAGTATAACCAATTTTTCAAATTTATCAACTACTGCACCTGTAGGAGATTTAACCTTGATTTTATAAATATATACACCTTTTGCAATTTTATCACCGTATTCATCTTTACCATCCCAAAATATCGGCTCACTCCTATATCCAACAGTAGTCATATCTGTTTCAAGGGTTTTAACATGCTTACCCGAAACAGTAAAAATTTGTATTAACACCTGTAGATTTACAAATGGCTGATTATGGTCAAAATAAAAAGCAGTATTTGTTGAAAAAGGATTAGGATAATTAAAAATATGCTCCAAAACCATTTCGGAAGAACTTGCAACAATAAAATCTGTTACGGCCTCACTACTGTTATTTAAAACATCCCAAGCTTTCACTTTGAGAGTATGAGGACCTAAAGCCAATTCAGACATTGGGTAATTAACCTCCCCTTTTGTATAATCATCGGTTTCAGATTCATAAAATTTATTTAAAACAATTGCTCCTGCAGTATTTTCATCAAAAATCATTGTAATATCATGCCCAATACCACTACCAACAGTATTAATACCCGATTCATCTGAAATCTGAGCAAGCAAAAGAGGATTCTCATCAGTTATGCCTCCGGGTACAAACTGCTCATCATTCATAAACAAATCTATAATTGGGCCTTCGTTATCGTTAACCGGATTATTTGAACTTCCTCCTATAACAAAACTAATATCATAACCATTAGCCTCTGTGTCAATACCGTTTTCGGCATAATAACTGATTTTCCCATAATTATAAAAATATGCAATATCAACCGGCATAATGAAACTAAAAGTAAATTTTCCCTTTGACACAGTGGCTTTACCTTTAAATATGATATTCTTTTGTGCTGTATAATCTAAAGGAGTATACCCATCATTACCTCTGGTTGAATAATCATTTCTTTTATCATATACCACGGGATAAATTATTCCATTAAAATCTTCAGCCAATGTTCCATCAGGATTTTTTACAACTCCATCAAATTTGACTAGTTCTTTGGCTTTGAGTGTATCATTAAATGTGGCTATATCCTCACCATTTATTTTAGTTGTATAAGCCTTAAGCTCAGGTACAGACGGTCTCATCGCAGGATCTCCCAATAAGGCAAAAACTCTTTTATTGGTATCACTGCCCTGATCATTTTTTGCATAAGCGGCTGACAATCCTATAGTATTGACTTTCGAATCGTAACCAAAAGAAAAAAGATGCTCGTAAAAATTGTTTGTTAATGAGGCATTACTTGATGCAAAAGCAAGTCTGGTTGTTGTAAACAGAGCTATTCCGCCACCATCAGGATTTAAAAGAACTTCCTCTCCTGCCGAAACAAGTAGATGATTATCATAGGGAGAAAATTCACAAGTTGCAGTAACAAATATAGGATATTTATTCTTATTTTTCCATGTTTTAATCATACTCAAGGTTAAAACACTTTCGTGTGCCCAACCTTTTTCATTACCATGACCAATCCAATTTACTACCAACATGCCATTATTTATGTAATCGTTTATTGCCTGATTAACATCAGGATACCTATGCCCCTGAACAGTAGAAACCTGTTCATAGTCATCCAGAAATAATTTTTCGACATTGAAAATTGGATGATTAGTTTCAATTAGCAATCCAAGAGTATTTGTCTGTGTTTGATGAATAGTTTCACCCCCTTCTGCATCATCAGCTATTAATAAAATGTTATTTTTCCAGTTTCCATAGCCCAGCGGAGAATAATAAGCTTGTAATTTATTCAGAAATGCCTGAGCTTCTGCAGATGTCTTAACCGGTATTCTACCAACTCCCATATCCATATCGTGAGCTCCGCTTAAAGAACCTTCACCATCATCAAGAAAAACATAAAAATCATCTGAAACAAATGAACTTGTTGGTGCTAGTGAATTATCAGATTCATAAGTCAAAATAAAATTAGATACTGCAGGACTTTTAGACAAGTTATCATAACTACCATCGCCAAGAAGCAGTAAGTTTTTCGGCAAATCAATTTCAGAACCTGCTCTATCATAAAACATTTTTACAAAATTTCTAATTGCACTTACATCAGGAGCTCCTGACGAAAACTCATTATAAATTTTCTGCGGAGTTGTTATTACAACACTCATATCATCATAATCCTCATGCAATGCTTTTATACCTAATCCTTGTGAATAAAAATCGGGATGTGCAACTATTATCAAGTCCGCGTTAGGAAGAGCATGCAGATTTTGGTTTTCAACTTCACCTACATCCGAATGTCCTATATATACAGGTGAAGGAAAATTAGATGAAGGAATAAAAGCAACGTATTCCTTTAATTCCGATGCGCTAGCAATAAAAGTATATTTCTGTGAAGAATACACACCATTGATTACTTTAACATTAAATCGATCAGTAATATCCCAAATAATTGTCTGAGAAGAAGCTCCGGCAATATTGAACTTTGCATTTTTGCCGTCTCCTACGCTTTTAGTATCTCTAAATAAAACACTTCCATTTTCAATTGTCAGTTTCCTTCTGCACTGAACAGAAATATTATCTAACCATCCCTTTGAATTTGAAGCTGTTTTATTGTAAGAAAGTAAAAATGTAAAATTATCCGATGTGGGTATAATATAAAAAGTTCTTTTGCTGTTTGTTCTGGCATACCAATCTGTCGATGATCCCGAAACAGAACTTATATTTATTTGATCCTGAGCGATACCATTAATATATAAATTAAAAGAACTCAACACAGAAGATTTAGCTGCCAGATTAACTGTAATTTTTGCTGAATCATCAAGCGAGACATTTGGCAGTGTTAAGGAAAAACTATGAGTAAGATAATAATCGAACTCCCTCCAATACAAATTTCTTCCCGAGGCCATAAGATTTAAAGAGTCCTTCTCTAAAAACTTATAATCATCGTAAGTTGTAACATTGTAATCATAATCTACCAAAGATTCGACATTTTGAGCCTGTTTATAACTTCCCCTGTCAGAAATGTAATAATAAGCATATTCGGAATAATTATGAAACTCATGACTAGCTGAACCTGAAGAATTATAAGAAATATTATGTGGTCCATCTGCATAAAACAGCAAATAATCTCCGCTATCAAAAATTGAATTTGAGTTAACATCTACTTTATAAACCGGTCTTTCGGGCAGATCATCTGCAACAATCTGTCCTGCTGTTTTCGGTAATAAACCTCCGTATCCGAATATACCTATTTGAGAAAAATCACTAAAGCCCATTTCAACCAACTGAGAGTATGAAATCTTGTATATACCAGACTCTTCAACCTTAATTTTATACCATTTACCACTAGCCAATATAGAAGATGAAGAGTATTTAATACCATTTTTATTAATGGGTTTTATTTTATATTGTATTTTACATTCAAAATAAACAATTCTTTCAAGTTCACCTGTTTGTGGATTTTTTCTTAATGGAACCAACTCAAAATTTAAGTAATATCCTTTCCTAAAAGTTGAAATCCAAGAAATTAATTCCGGCTTATCAGAAATTTTTTCAACATTTTGCACTTGTTGATAATTTTCTTTTTCAACTAACTCATAATCAGCTCTAACTAAAATGATATCAACTATTTCAGCATTTGAATCTATAGATTTTTTTATAAAATAAACGGGCAAATTATCAGTTGAACGATTATAAGCGTCTTTAAAAAACAAAATATCTGAGAGTATATTGTCGTTATTAAGATAAGTTTTATTATTTTGCCAAAAAATGGAATCAGAAAAAGTCACAATTTGGCCTGTTAACAAGTTGTTAATAAAACAGAGAATGAAAAGTATTGGAATTTTTTTCATAGAAACACAAAATTTATAAAAAAAATAAAAAAAACTTGATAATTATTTTCTAAAACGACAAATTTAGTTTATTATTGTAGTTTATATTTTAATATTGGTAGAAAATTTATTATAATTGCGCATTGTTGTTAAGATGAATATTATGGTCAAACGTTTCATAATCGTGTTAAGTGCCTTAATAATAGGCAGTTGGAGTGTAATTAAAGCACAGGATGCACATTTTTCTCAGTTTTATGCAAACTCATTATATTTGAATCCTGCTTTTGCGGGAGCAGAAAAATGTCCGCGAGTCAGCTTAAATTACCGTAATCAATGGCCGGCCTTGGGTCCGACTTATGTTACCTATAGTGCATCTTATGATCAGCACCTTAATGCACTACAAGGTGGTGTTGGATTGCACCTTATGAACGACGTTCAGGGAGGTGGTACTATCACAACAACAATGATAAGTGGTATGTATTCATATACATTACCTGTTACTAACAGATTTTTTATGGCCGGAGGTTTTCAGGCTTCTTATATTATGAAAGCTATTAATTGGGATTTTGTATTCCCTAATATGATTCATCCTTTATATGGTCCTATTTATGCTTCTCTCGAAAATCCGGATGTTGTAAATGATCATCGTAATTATGTTGATTTTTCTACCGGACTTATCGCTTTTAGTGAAAAAACTTTTTTTGGAGTCGCAGTTCACCATTTAACTCAACCTTCAGAATCTTTTCTTAGAGGTAGTGATGCTGTATTACCAAGAAAATTCACTGCTCACTTCGGAACAGAAGTAATAATTAATAGTAGTAACTTCAGAAGAGGTGAACTTAAAATAGCTCCTCAGTTGTTGTTTCATCAGCAAGGTCAATTTCAACAGTTTAATTGGGGTTTATACATTGCAAGAAGACAAGTTGTTGCAGGATTTTGGCTACGTCAGAATTTCAACTTCCAATATGATTCATTTATTATGTTGGCTGGTTTTAAACAAGATAATCTGCGTTTTGCTTATAGCTATGACTTAACAGTTTCAAGACTTAAAAATTCAACTTATGGGGCACACGAAGTCTCTGTAGCATATACTTTTGGTTGTCATATAAAACCTGACAAGCTTAAGATAATAAGTTGCCCCTCATTTTAGTTATTAATATGTATTGTATTTAAAAATAGAAAATATGAAAAAGAATACTTTGTTTATGTTAATCGTTCTTACAGGAGTAATTCTTGTAAGTTCTTGCAAAAGAGAAGTATCTAATACCACCGGATGGAATTATGGTGACCCGAATTTCGGCGGATTTCAAAACCATCCCGGTTATGAACAAGAAACAGGTCCAGGTCTTGTTTTTATTGAAGGTGGTTCATTTGCAATGGGGCGAGTAGAACAGGATGTCATGTATGACTGGAATAATATTCCAAGAAGAGTGACCGTATCATCGTTTTATATGGATGAAACTGAAATCAGAAATATTGATTATAATGAGTATTTATATTGGTTGTCATATGTTTATGCGTCTGACTACAGATTCTTGTATAGACAAGCATTACCGGACACTCTGGTTTGGAGACAAAGATTAGCATATAACGAACCAATGGTTGAATTGTATTTGAGACACCCTGCTTATGAAGAATATCCTGTTGTTGGTGTTTCGTGGGTACAGGCAACAAAATATTGTGAATGGCGTACTGACCGAGTAAACGAAATAATATTAGTTCGTGAAGGCGTTATTGACAGATACATTGCCCCTCAAGATCAAGCAAAACAATTCAACCTTGACGCTTACCTCATTTATGCAGAAAACCTAGACCTTTCAATTGATGAAACAGGTAAAGGTCCTGATGGTAAAGTACAAAATTTATATGTTGACCCTGCAGTTCTTAAAGCAGGTCGTAAAGGTGGAAACGTAAATACCGGAGAAGACAGACGATGGGTTCGTATGGAAGATGGTATTTTCTTACCTCGCTACAGACTTCCTACCGAAGCTGAATGGGAATTTGCTGCTTTGGCTCATATTGGAAATCATTATAAGGAAAGAATTTATGAAAGAAGATTATATCCTTGGAATGGTCATTATATAAGAAATGACAGTCGTGGTGAAGAAAGAGGTTTGATGATGGCCAACTCAATGCGTGGTCGTGGTGATAACATGGGGGTTGCAGGTGCATTAAATGATAAAGCGGATATTGCTGCTCCTGTTAGATCATACTGGCCAAATGAGTATGGACTATATTGTATGGCAGGTAATGTTAACGAATGGGTTATGGATGTTTACAGAGATCTTACTTTCGAAGATATGGAAGAATTCAGACCTTTCAGAGGTAATGTATATACTGACTATCAATTAATCATTGACCCTAGAACCGGTGATGTAGAGTTAACACCTGAAGCAGAAAACTATTTTGACTATTCAGGAAAAATCCTTAAAAAGCCTGTTCGTGATGAAGCTTGTTTTAGTAGAGAAAATTATACAACTGCAGACAACAGAAATTTCTTAGATGGAGATCTTGAATCTCTTATTCCAAGAGGTCCTGCCGAAGATTACTGGGTAAAAGATGATAAATTTGTTACTGAATCAAATGCTACAAGAATTAATGATCCTGTAGATCCAGGCATAACAGCTCAAAATGTTGGTGAAATATATCCAGGCGCTACATTGCTTTCGGGTGGAAATGAAATTTTATTGCCAAACGGAATAAAAGTAGATCTTCAAAATATGACATATATTTTGCCAACTGGTCATGAAAAAACAGCAAATGGAACAATTATGATGCCTGACGGATCTGTTGTTATGCCGGACGGAGCATTGCAGTTAGCTGATGGGAGTATAATTTATCCTGACCAATTCTTCAAAAACAGGACTCCTGATATGTATAAATCTGGAGAATGGGGTGAATTTGGAGAATGGGGAAGTGGACAGTATAACCAAGCAAATCCAAAAACTAATAAAGGTAATGGCATGAGAAATGAAAAAATGTCTTCTCTTGTTACTGATAGAGCTCGAGTATTTAAAGGTGGCTCATGGAAAGACAGAGCTTATTGGATGGTTCCGGGTACCAGAAGATTCCTTGATGAAAAAATGGCACGTGCTGATCTTGGATTCAGATGTGCTATGGATAGAGTAGGCTCAACTGTATTACCAAAATAAAAATCTGTGTAAAATTACAATCAAAACCCCAATAGAATGGGGTTTTGCTTTTTATGACAACTACAGAAAAAATATATCAGATATTCAAGTCTTGTCGAAAAATAAGTACTGACAGCAGGATTTTACAACCCGGTTCAATATTTTTTGCTCTAAAAGGCGACAACTTTGATGGTAATGATTTTGTAACTAATGCCATTTATAATGGATGCTTGGCAGCAATCACAAGTAAAAAATCGCTTGCTGATGATAAAAAAATATTTTATGTTCCCGACACTCTTAAAGAGTTACAAAATTTAGCAAATTATCATCGAAGAAAATTAAATATCCCTATAATAGCGATTACAGGCACTAATGGAAAAACAACAACAAAAGAACTTATTGCTTCTGTTTTGGCTCAAAAAACTCGTGTATCTTATACCGGAGGAAACAAAAATAACCATATAGGTGTACCATTAACATTGCTGTCAATGAATCAAACAGTTGATATAGGTATTGTTGAAATGGGCGCTAACCATCCCGGAGAGATAAAAGCACTTTGCGAAATTGCCGAACCTGATTATGGATTAATTACTAATATTGGTAAAGCTCATCTTGAGGGTTTTGGATCATTTGAAGGTGTAAAAAAGACTAAAGCAGAACTTTATAATTATCTAAAGAAAAAAAATGCAGTAATCTTCAGTAATATTGACAACGAAATTCTAAATAAATTACTAGGCAAATATGGTTCAATAAGTTATGGCACGACTAGTGATGCATTTTGCAATGGGGAATATAGTGAAATTGCATTGCAAGCAGCTGTAAAATGGAAATCGGATAACTATTCAGGTTTAGCGAAATCAAATCTTATTGGAAAATATAATTTCGAAAATATTTTAGCAGCAATAACAATCGGAGTATATTTTAATGTGCCGGCAACGGCTATTGATACAGCTATTTCATGTTACTTTCCAAGGAATAACAGATCCCAATTAGTAAAAACAAGTAGAAATTCGCTCATACTCGACTTTTACAATGCTAACCCTACAAGCATGTCTGCTGCTATTGATCATTTCTATAATATATCTGATAAAAACAAAAGCTTAATACTTGGTGATATGCTTGAATTAGGAGATGATGCAGAACAAGAACATAAAAACATACTTGAACTAATTCAAAGTAAATCTTTTAAAAAAATATATCTTGTTGGCAGTAATTTCTATAAATTCAGAAATGATTTCGAATATACATTTTTTAAAACTGTTGAAGAATTTGCAAATTATATTGTAAAACATCCGGAAACCGGTAAATTTTTTCTGATTAAAGGCTCTAGAGGTATTAAACTTGAAAAATGTACTGATTATCTTTAAAATCACGTCACTTATTAAAATAATCCTATTTAAAATATATACCTATTAATTAATAGACAAAATTTACTTTAATTGCTTATATAAAACTTTCGATATCTTAGATGCTGTTCTTTTTGCAGTTTTTTCGCATAAATCTATAAAAACTTCTTCTTCCAATTCTGTATATGTAAATATTGTATTATCCTTATTAACTCCAAATACCCATTGAAAAAATGTTCTCTTATTACTAAACTTTTCTTCTTTTGATGAATATGCACTGCTAGATTTTAACAACTCATTGCCTCCATATCCGGAATAATTAATATCAAATTCGGCATTCGCATAACAACTTACAACATTATATACTTTTTGCGTTTCAGTAAGCGAGTCAACTGTTAAAACTTCAGTAGTAAACTCCTCATTAAAAATTAACTTCGTTATTATTACAGCAAATAATTTATCTGAAGTTGCCGGTTCCAAACGCATTGAATAAATATTGTGCCTTTCCAACTCTGATTCCAGCTCAGATAAAAATTTATTCTCGTATTTATCAGATTCATAATTACCTAAGTATTTAAATTCGCCTTCAGGAATCACAACACTATAAGGGCCATCTATCAGTACAAATGCAGGAGAATCTAAGTATCTTCCCATGGAACAAGAAATAAATAGCATACAAGCTATAATACAAATAAAAATTATAGACTTCTTTTTCATATCTCATGCAGTTGAATTACAAATATACTAAATAAATTAAACAAATGCTTATTTCTTATACTATTATCCAATATCCAATACAAATAATTGACTTTTTCCAACCCACTAATTTAAGCTAAAAAATACTTTTATTGAACAAATATACGATAATACATTATTATCATATTTACAAATAATAATTTAATATGAACTCTTTAACTGAAGCTATAAAATATTTTGATAAATTTTGATAAATATATTTTAAAATTACAAATTCTTATTAAAAAATACAGTACATTTGTAATTCAATATTTAGTATTGTTGTAAGAGTTAAGGTAAATTTGTTTTTGTAGTAAATAACATAAAATTATATTACTTCATAAGATTTAATCTTTTTAGCGATATAAAATGTTGAAAGACCAAAGAAAATAGAAAATAAAAAATAAAATATCTACTTAAGTTTAGTTTTATGAAAATTAAAAATTTAATCTTTTGCTGTCTGTTACTTCTTGTAATACAGACTTGTTTAAAGGCACAGTTATTATATAATAATGGTGTTACAATAACTATAACAAAAGGTGTTGTAGTTTATGTTGGAGGAACTGTACAGAACGAGAGTGGTCAAATTGCTGTTGACAATGTTTCCGGCACAAGTGAACTAGTTGTTATTGATGATTTTATCAATAATTCAACTGCAGGAGGTAGTGGTTACTACAGAGTTTATGGCGATTGGATAAACAATCTCACATTTAACGCTGGTACCGGAACAGTATTTTTGCAAGGTGGCAATCAAATACTTGGAGGTATTTCCTCAACTTATTTTTATGATTTAACATTAGATGGCACAGATGTTAAAACACAAACAATTCATCAGTATTGTACTCATATACTTGATTTAAATGATGTTGAATTAAGCACTGCAACGTTTGGTTTCTACATGCAAAATACTGATGTTGCTGCCATTGTTTTCGGTAATGGTTTTGTCTCAAGTTTGAATAGTGGATTTCTTTCTCGCAAAACTAATTTATCTCAAAATTATATTTTTCCGGTAGGATCAAGCGTTGGAACAGTCCGTTACAGACCTGTTGAGTTAAGACCAACGACTGTTACTGCCAATACTTATACAGTCAGAATGGCAAATGTTGATGCAACTACAGAAACTTTTGACCGTGATGCCAGGGAAGCAGATATTTGTGAAATAAATCCTTTGTTTTATCATCAGATAAACAGAACAGCTGGTACAGCAGCAACAGATTTAAATATATACTATGATAACGCAGCTGATGGAGTTTGGGAAGGCTTATCAAACTGGAGCACTACCCCTGACCAGTGGGAAATAATTACTGGAAGTACTATTACCACAGGTTCTCCTTTGTACAAAGCTACAAAATTAGCTTGGAACGACTTTTCACAAATACCTTATGCATTATATGCAACAGTTCCTGATGCTATTGCTGGAGGAGGGTCAGTTTGCGAAGGCGAAGACATTATGCTAACAGAAACCGGAGGCGATGCTGTGTCATGGTCATGGGAAGGTCCTGATGGTTTTACATCAACTGATCATAACCCTGTTATAAGTCCTGCTAGCTTAGCTTCCAATGGTTTTTATTCAGTAACTGTAACTAATGCACATGGTTGCACAAATTCAGATGGATTAACCATTAAAGTTGACGCAGCTGTTGATGCTACAATCACTCCTGCAGGTCCATTCTGCGAAACTAATATCCCGGTAACTTTAACAGCAGCATCTTCTGGTGGCACATGGTCTGGGACAGGAATTACGAATCCTGCTACCGGAGAATTTACCCCAACCGGAGCTGTAGGAGATAATATTATTACTTATAACGTTACAAATGGAGCTTGCTCTGATTCTGATACCGAAACTATTCACGTTGATGCTACTGTTGACGCTACAATTACTGCAGCAGGACCTTTCTGCGAATCTGCTTCTGCAGTTACATTGACTGCTGCTAGTGCCGGTGGAACATGGTCCGGTGATGGAATTACAAATCCTGCAACAGGTGAATTTACCCCCGGATCTGCAGCAATTGGAGATAATGTGATTACTTATGATATTGTCAACGGTGCTTGTTCAGATTCAGATACAGAAACTATTCATGTTGATTCTGATGTTGACGCTACAATTACACCTGCCGGTCCTTTATGCGAAACTGCATCTGCAGTAACATTGACTGCTGCCAGTGCAGGTGGAACATGGTCTGGTAATGGAATTACAAATCCTGCAACAGGCGAATTCACCCCCGGATCTGCAGCAATTGGAGATAATGTGATTACTTATGATATTATCAACGGTGCTTGCTCAGATTCAGATACAGAAACTATTCATGTTGATTCTGATGTTGATGCTACAATTACTGCAGCAGGACCTTTCTGTGAAACTGCATCTGCCGTAACATTGACTGCTGCCAGTGCCGGTGGAACATGGTCCGGAACTGGAATTACAAATCCGGCTACGGGCGAATTTACTCCTACTGGTGCTGCTGGAGATAATATTATTACATATGATATTTCAAATGGAGCTTGCACTGATAATGATACTGAAACTATTCATGTTGATACAGATGTTGATGCTACAATTACTCCTGCAGGTCCTTTTTGCGAAAGTGGAATTCCTGTAACTCTATTAGCTGCAAGTGCAGGTGGAACATGGTCAGGTACAGGAATTACAAATCCTGCTACCGGCGAATTTACTCCTACAGGTGCTGCCGGAGATAATATTATTACTTATGATATTACAAATGGAGCTTGCTCTGATAATGATACTGAAATTATCCATGTTGATACTGATGTTGATGCTACAATTACTCCAATAGGGCCATTTTGCACATCTGATGCTCCGGTTGCACTTGTTGCAGTAACAGGCGGAGGCATATGGGCTGGAACCGGAGTGACCGGCTCTAATTTTAATCCAAATTCTGCCGGAGATGGTACACACAATGTTACTTATAATGTTTCAAACGGAGCTTGTTCAGATAGTGACGATATTGATGTTGAAGTAAACGAAAACCCTGCAGTCCCGGTTACATCAGTTGACTGTACAGGTGGTGTTGATCAGGGAATTATCACTGTAACTTCACCTGTTGGTGCAGATTTCGAATATACTATTGACGGATCATATCAGGTAAGTCCTATTTTTGGCCCATTATTAAATGGATCTTATACTGTAACTGTGCAAGATATAACTTCAGGTTGTATAAGTGTTGGATCAGGAGATAATTTGGACTGTGGTTGCCCGACCCCAACAACATTAACACTATCTTCTTATGTTGGGAATACTTGCGGCATAGAACCTAAAACTGTGTCAGGTAATACATTTGGTGGAAGTGCCACTCAGGTTAACCTGGGACACAACGGTAACGGATCTCTTGACCAGACTACAATAGCAGTATCTCCATTTGAATTTACATATACTCCTGATGTAGCAGATATAGGAAATGTCGTAACCATAACTGTAACAACAGATAATCCTGAAGGGCCTCCTTGTTCCAGCAATGTTAAGACATATTTATTGACAGTAAAATCTTTGCCAAATGTTGTAGCAGGTAATTCTACTCCTGTTTGTGACGGTGGTTCGGTGACATTAACTGAAACCGGCGGAGTTGCTATATCGTGGGCTTGGGAAGGACCTAACCTTTTCTCCTCATCAAATCATAATCCTGTTATTTCAGGAATATCACCTGCAAATAGCGGTAATTATGTAGTTACCGTTACTGGTATCAACGGCTGTACAAATTCAGACGATGTTGATATTACAGTAAATCTAAATCCCGTTATTACACTTGGCAGCAACTCTCCAATATGTGAAGGTGATGATATTCATCTTACAGAAACCGGAGGAGAAGCTACATCATGGGTATGGACAGGACCGAATGGTGCAGTTCCTTCAGTTCAAAATCCTGATATTCTTGCAGCTGTTCCTGCTGATGGCGGATTATATACAGTCGTCGTTACGGACATTAACAGTTGTACCAGCACTGACAATATTACGGTAGTGGTTGATAATGATGTTGACGCTACTATAACAACAACAGGTCCATTCTGCGAAAATGAAGCTGTTGTTACACTTGCAGCTATAACTGCCGGTGGCGTATGGTCTGGAACAAGTGTTTCCGGTAACACATTCGACCCGTCAATCGGAGAAGGTGATTATACCATCAGTTATGTTGTTACTAATGGAGTTTGTTCAGACAATGATGATGTCGTTCTTCACGTTGATGAAGTTACAGACGTTACTATTACTGCTGCCGGGCCATTCTGCGAAACCGGACCTGCTGTAATACTAACCGCTGCAACTCCTGGTGGAACATGGTCAGGTAATGGTATTTCAGATCCTGCGACAGGTGAATTTACTCCGGGTGATGCAAACATAGGAGTTAATACGATAAGTTATGTAATAATTAATGGAGCTTGCACGGATACTGATACAGAAGATATTACTGTTGATGAGCTTATTGATGCGTCTATAACAACAACAGGTCCTTTCTGTGAAAATGAAGGTTCTATAACACTATTATCAGTTAATCCAGGTGGTACATGGACAGGAACAGGAGTTACAGGAAATACTTTTGATCCTTCAATCGGAGAAGGAGATTACAATATTAATTATGAAATTATTAATGGAACCTGTTCCGATGATAATGATGTTCTTCTGCATGTTGACTCTGAAGTTGATGCTACAATTACTCCTATCGGACCATTTTGCGGATTTGATGGTTGTGTAGCTCTTGTTGCTGCTACTCCAGGTGGAGTATGGTCAGGAACAGGTGTTATAGGTAATAATTTCTGTCCAAGTGTTGCAGGTGAGGGCATATGGACAATTGACTATGATGTTTCAAACGGAGCTTGTTCAGATAATGATGATATTAACATTACAGTAAATGAAAATCCAACAGCTCCTGTTACAAGTATTGACTGCTCAGGTGGTGAAGATCAGGGAATTATTACTGTTACAGCACCTTTGGGAGCTGATTATGAATATTCAATTGATGGCAATTACCAAGCCGGAGTAACATTTGGTCCGCTTACAAATGGAAACTACACAGTAACAGTAGAGGATGTTACTACCGGTTGTACAACCGAAGGCACTCCAATTACTTTGAATTGCGGATGTGATAACCCTCCTACACTTTCATTGTCAGCAAATACAGGTAATTTATGTCCGAACTCTGATATTACAGTATCAGGCAATACTTTTGGAGGTAGTGCAACTCAGGTTGATTTAATTCATAACGGAGAAGGCTCACTTGATGTCGCTTCAGTTACAGTATCTCCTTTCAGTTTCACTTACACACCTGCTCCGGCTGATGCGGGAACAACTATTACGATTACTTTAACAACCGACAATCCGGACGGAGCACCATGCGTTGCTGCAGTTCAGACATATATACTAACCGTATATTCTGATGTTCCTTCAGTTATTGCTGGCGGTAATTCTCCAATTTGCGTAGGAGAGAATATAAATTTATCAGAAATAGGTGGTGATGCAATTTCATGGGACTGGGAAGGTCCTAACGGATTTACTTCTGATGAACACAATCCTGAAATAACTGCTGCCACTATTGCTGCAGGTGGTTTATACACAGTCACTGTTACTGACATTCATGGCTGCGAAAACTCAGATGATGTTACGATAACTGTAAATGACTTACCTGCTGTTCCAGTTGCAACAACAGATTGCAGCGGTGGTACGGATAATGGTATTATTACTGTTACCTCTCCGCTAGGAGCTTCCTATGAATACTCAATAGGTGGAGGTTTCCAGGCTAGCCCAATATTTGGTTCTTTAGCTAACGGTAATTATACTATTACAGTAAATGATATTAACACTGGCTGTTCTGTTGCAGGAAATGTGATAAATCTTGATTGCAGCGGATGTTCCAATCCAACCACTCTTGCTTTGAGTGCTGATTCTGATGCAACTTGTGTTGAAGATGTTTTAACTTTAAGTGGAAACACCTTTGGTGGTAGTGCCACTCAGGTGACTTTAAGTCATGACGGAAATGGAGATATTGACCAAACAACAATCAGTACATCCCCATTTTCATTTACTTATACTCCTGACATTTCAGATGCCGGAAATACAGTTACTATTACAATAACAACTAATAATCCTGTTGGTGATCCTTGTGTAGCTTCAATTGAAGAATTTGAACTGACAGTATATGATATTCCAACAGCTAACGTTGGAAGTAATTCTCCAGTTTGCCAAGGTGACGATATTAACCTTACCGAAACAGGAGGAGATGCTGTAAACTGGGCATGGACAGGTCCTAATAGCTTCACATCAAATGATAATAATCCTGAAATTACGGAAGCAAGTCTTTTAGCAACCGGAACATATTCAGTAGTAATTAGTGATGCAAATGGTTGTACGGCTACAGACAATATTGATATTACTATTATAGAAAATGTTGATGTTGAAATTACAGATCCAGGAATTTTCTGTTCAGATGCAAGTGCTGTTGACCTCGAAGCTATTCCTGCCGGTGGTGTTTGGAGTGGTGATGGTGTTAATCCGGTTACAGGAGCATTTGATCCGGGTGTATCAGGAATTGGAAATATTGAAATAACATATACTATAGGTGGTTCATGTGGAGGAACAGATGTAATTTTCATTACGGTAATTCCTAGAGCTGATGCAGAGATAACCAATCCTGGAACCATTTGTCTTGATGGTAGTACCACAGATCTTGAAGCTACTCCTGCTGGCGGTTTATGGAGTGGTGACGGCGTTGATCCACTTACAGGAACTTTTGATTCAAATATTTCAGGAGTTGGAAATATTGAAATAACATATACAATAGGCGGCTCATGCGGTGATGCTGACACAATTCACATTACAGTATTGCAAAGAGCCGATGCCAGTATAACCGACCCTGTTGATTCTCTATTTGTAATTGATCCTGCTGTTATGTTTACCGCTGAACAAATCGGTGGTACTTGGTCAGGAACTGCTATAAATGAATTTACTGGTGAGTTTTCTCCTCAAGATGCAGGGATTGGCAGTTACTGGATATTTTATACCATTTCAGGTGTTTGTGGAGACATAGATAGCACTTTAGTAGCTGTATTGCCGGAAATAATACCTGACCTTCTTATACCGGATGTTCTTACACCTAATAATGACGGATACAATGATACCTGGAGAATTCAGGGAATAAAAGCATTCGAAGATGTTGACATTGTGATTTTCAATCGCTGGGGAGACGAAGTATTTATGTTCACAGGAACAGGAAATGCTTATGCCGAAGTTCAAAATCAATGGGACGGAATGAGAAATGGTAAAGAGCTTCCATTTGGTACATACGTTTACGTTTTAGTTTTAAATAATGAAGACACATATAAAGGAACTGTAACAATAATAAGATAAAACATACAAATATGAAAAAAATAATTTTAACAATATTCGTTAGCAGTTGTCTGGTTTTATCAGCATTTTCACAACAATTGCCGCTGTATAGCCAGTACATGTTTAACAGAGTTCTGCTTAATCCTGCCGTTACCGGCAGCGAAGGAGGTGTTGCACTTCGTCTCACTGCGCGACAGCAATGGGTTGGAATAGAAAATGCCCCGTCAACACAAATTTTAAGTGGTCATCTTAGATTAAACAATGGTACCATGGGAGTTGGCGGTGTTGTTTTTGCAGACAGATTCGGTCCTGAATCCCGTATCGGAATACAAGGTAATTATGCATATATCTTACCTGTTTTCCGTGAAGAAGCCAGTCTTGCTTTTGGCTTGTCAATTCAGGTATTTCAATATCAGATGAATTACGCAAATTTCACATCACTCGATGCTGACGACCCTGTATTAAACTACACTAAAGAAAATAGTTGGCTACCCGAAAGTGATTTTGGTATGTATCTTTATGCTGATAAATATTTTGCCGGTATTTCTGCCAACCAAATGATTGAACTACCTGTAAAAATTGGAGGAGAGTCTGTAGAAGTTAACTCCTTGCTTCGTCATTACCATTTATTAGGTGGATATAAATTCACCTTGACTGAAGCTTTTGATATAGAGCCATCAACTTTATTAAAGGGAACGTTTAAAACACCTTTTCAGGTTGATATAAATGTCAAAGGGATATATCAGGATGATTATTGGCTTGGGTTCTCATATAGAAGTTCAGGTGATATTATTGCTATGCTTGGATTAACATACAAAGAATTCATTTTTGGATTTGCATTTGATTATGCCACATCCAGACTATCACACTATCAAAGCGGCACATACGAGGTTATGCTGGGATATAACATTCCTCTTAGAGGTCCTATGAATAGAAGCCGGTTATAAGAAACAAATAGCAAATAACAAATGACAAATAAACAAATAACACGAAATACGAAATACGAAATACGAAATACGAAACAAAACAAAAAGTAACAAATTAAACATGATAATTATGAAAAATCTAATTTTTAAGAATGCAAAAAACAGTAACTTACTTATGTTAAGTTTATTTTTTACGGTAATACTGTTTTCCTTTCAGGCAAATGCACAAAATGTCGGTGTTAATACAAGTACTCCGGATGCATCAGCTATGCTTGATGTAGTCTCAACAAACTCTGGAGTTTTAGTACCACGTCTTACGATGGTTCAACGTGATGCTATAGTTAGTCCTGCAACAAGTTTGTTAATTTACCAGACAGATAACACTCCGGGTTTTTATTATAATTCGGGGACACCTGCCGCTCCGGTATGGATTATGATTGGTAGTGGAGGTGCTGCCGGAGAATGGACAGATGCAGGCGATTATCTACATCCTAACGAAAACACAAATGCACAGGTTTGGGAAGATAATGCAGATTATGGCTTTTATTATTCCGGTGAAGCTGAATATCCGGGATGGTTTGAGAGTACTGAAACAGGAGTTGATAATGTTGGTGTTGCTGGTATATGTGCAAATACTGACTATTATGGTTATGGAGGTATGTTTTTGGGTGGTTATATAGGTATAGAAGGATTTACAATTCCAATTGGAGGCGATGAATACTTTGGAGTTTACGGATATGTTGACGCCACAGGTAGTTCCGGTGATAATAACGGAGTTTATGGCACTGTAGATGGTGGAACAGGAACGAACTTTGGTGTTTATGGCTCAGCATTTAATGGAGCTACCAACTATGGTGTTGTTGGTGATGTTAGTGATGACGAAGGTTTTGCAATTTATGCACTTAATAGTGATTTAAGTGGTACAGGTATTCTTGCACGTGGAAATAACGCAGGAGGTGCCTACTTAACCGGGGGATCAGGAATAGCTGCCTCGGGAACAGGTATAGGCGTTTATGCAACAGCAACTGATGCAGATGCAAGTGCATTTTACGGAAATCTTACTGCAGCTACAGGTTTTGCAATGGACGGTAGAAATGCTGATCCTATAGGTACAGGAATTATTGGCGTTGGTAATGGTTCGATTGTTTACGTTGCAGTAGATGGTGCCGGGGGCGTTTTTAATGGAGACGATGGTTTGCATGCCTACGCAAATGCTAGTGATGGTACAGGAATAGTTGTTGTTGGAAATGATTGTCCAAACATGTATGGCCTAACTGCAGGTACAGGCATTGCCGCTTCTAGCACCATTGCCGGGGTTTACGGATGTGGTAATCCAACTGCAGGCTCAGTAGGTATTTATGGAGATAGTAAAGCAACCGATGGAGCTGGTGTATTTGGAGTTAGCTCAAACATTGGTATTTTTGGCAAAGGTAATACCACTGCGCAATCTTACGGCGTTTATGGGACATCTGATGCAACTGATGGGATTGGTGTTGTCGGTTATTCATATGTAGGTGTACGTGGACAGACTACCGACTTAATTAATGGTTGGGGTGGATATTTTACAGGGGATCTTGGTGCCTCACAAGATGTATATGGTTCAGCAAAATATTTTCTTATTGACAATCCAGCTAAACCTGATACTGAATTATTACGTCATACATGTATTGAATCAGACGAAGCTTTGGTTATGTATCGCGGAAAAGTACAAATAGATGAGACAGGTAAAGCTACAGTAGAAATGCCTTCATATTTTTCCGCTCTTACAAAAGAATCAGAGGCTACCGTTCAGATTACCTGCATTGGACAGCCATTTGGAATTGGATACGAATGGAATAGTGATTATAACTCATTTGTTGTTTATGGAGATGCCAACAGAGAAATATCATGGATGGTTATGGCAGACAGGGATGATCCATATATGCAGCAAAACAGAAAGCCTGCAATAATCGAGAAAGATGGTAGTGATAAAGGCTATAAAGCTGGTTATTATATTCATCCCGAGTTATACGGACAACCAAAAGAAAAGAGTTATACAAATCTTTGGAATACAGCTGACAGAGCAAAATTACCTGTTGTAAAAGATGTTACAGTAACTGAAAAAGTTAAAGAAACTCCAAATGAGGGTAAGACCATTAACAGAGCTGCTGATGTTCAAACTCCGGATATGACAAAGAAAAAACCAAATATTAAAAAGTAATTGCTAAATATTATAACTATGAAAACGGGGTTAATTCAGCCCCGTTTTTTATTATCAATAATCAAAACCAGTTTTATTAAAAATTATATAACCAAGATGTACCATGTAGTACAATCTTATACTTTCGGTTTCATAATAATTAACGCTAAAAGATAAAGGACCTACAGGAGAATTATAGACCAATGCAGCCGAACCCATAAGGTGGATATATGAAAAAGGCTCGCTGTAATAAGCTTTATATACCCTGTCCCAAGGCTCTTCCTTTAAAATTTTCTGATATGGAACAAAGGCATAAGCTTCTAATCGAAGATTAAAACGATCTGTAAACATGATAATTGGTTTTATTCCAACAGCTAAATATGTATTTGCTCGATAGTTCGGAATAAATAAAGTTTTACTATTTGGAGTAGGTGTAAATGCCGGAGCTGACAATAGACTCGAATAGTAATTTCTAAATAACCGCTTATTAGTTAACATCAACTCGGCATGTAATCCAAAAGTAAAATGTTTACTTAGTTTATTGTAGGAATCCGAAAGCAAATGAAACTGCATCCAACTCATCTCATGAGTAAATAAAGATTCAACAGCAGTTGTTGATCCCGGAATATTTGATTCTGTCCCGAATACATATCTAAAACTTACTAGATTATGTACCCCTTTGTTTGGATATTGTTTATAATTAAGATTATTTCTTACTATACTCAAGTGAGCAGTAGTATATGAAAATCCGGTAAAATCGGCGGTGTCTGTTTGCAAAAAATTTGAAACCTGATAATAATCAAGATTGTTGAATCCGGCTGCAAACCCTGCTTTAATTATAGAATATCGGCTTAATGGAGTAAATATATCAGCTCTACTATTCGTCTCAAAATTAACTATGTAAGGTTGTCTAAAATCCAAAGAAAGCCACCTTGAATTTCCCTTATAAAAATCATAACGATTTATATTTGCCGATATTTCTAATGCTAAAGGAAAATAAAACGGAAAATCAAATCTGCCTGAAATGTGGAAAGAATTATAAAAACGTCCAAAATACAAATTTGAGTTTAAAAGTATTGACATTCTGTTCAGAATCTTATAATTCACGCCTACAAAGCCATTATTAGAATACCCTGTTGAAATTCCTGCTCCAAAAAACACATCCATCCTTTTCTCTTTTTGGATATCAAGAAAAACATCAAAAAATCCGGTTGTGTCATTATATCTTGCAAAGGGAGTTGCCCTTTCAATCTGAAAATCTGAAATCAGTTTATAATATTCTGACTCTAACTGCTTTAAATTTAGTTTATCTGACTGTCTTTTAAAAACATGATTAACGTAATCCTTTTCGAAATTATCGAGTCCTTTTATATAAACCTTATCAAACAACAAAAATGGTAATCTTTCCTGATAGAGTTTACGATTAGACTGTAGCTCATCCGGATTTCGTCTTCTTACTGGTAAGCGATTTTGTATACTGTCAATTATAAGATTACATGCATCATATCCGGTTAATATTAGTTCATCTGCCTTATGAAAATCAAGCAAACTTATATTTCCAAAGTCAATTTTTAATGTTATTCCTTCTTCAGGCGGCACAACATATTCTTTCTCCTCGCCCATAACTAAGTTTTCTATCTGCCTCATCAAATTATCTGCATCAGGTTTATGAGAATAATTAGTCACCACAACCCCAATAATGAAGTCCGGATTAAACTCATTCCTCATCACGTCAACAGGAAAATTATTATAAATTCCGCCATCAAAATATAAAACACTATCTATTTCCACAGGTTTGAAATACAAAGGAAAGGTCATCGAAGCTCGAATTGCAGAGCCCAAATCTCCATCTCTAAAAATCACTTCTCGGTTGCGATAAATATCTGAAGCCACGCATCTGAAAGGTACAAATAAACAATCAAAATCATTATTTGCCCCGGCAGTATATTTTGCAAAATACTCAAGTATTCCAAAATCCATAGGTTGTGTAGCCACTAAATTGGTTGGAAGCACAATAGAAATACTGCTATCTCGCCTTGTCAGACCAAATCTAAATGCTGATGCATCAGTTGTTAATGTTTTAAAATAATAAAAATGTTTTTCAGGAATAAGCCCTTTGTAATAATTATAAAATCTTTCTTCTTTAAACATTGCCTCCATCTCGTCAGGACTGAGACCACTGGCATATAATCCACCAACTATAGCACCTATTGACGTCCCGACTATATAATCTATTGGAATATTATTTTCTTCTAAAGCTCTTATCACTCCAATATGAGCCAAACCCTTTGCCCCGCCACCACTTAAAACCAAACCCACAGTCTGAGATGACAAACTAAATCCGGTTAAAAGCAAGAAAAACAAAGGGAACAACATATTTTTCATCAAACTCCTCATATCAATAGTTTTACCTTTATAAATATACGAAATTCTTCTTTCCTTTTCAATGAATTGTTAATAAATAAACAACTTATCTTTAATTATAATTATCGCCAATATTTTATCTAACATTCATTGATAAAATATGTTTTAGATTTATTCGGGAATTTTGCAAATTTGCATAAAAATATTAGAGGTGTTCACAAAAATAAAATCATACTTTTCGCTTATAAAATTCAGCCATACGGTTTTTGCTATGCCTTTCGCTTTTCTTGGATTTTCTTTAGCAATTCTACAAGAACCTGATTCTTTCGAATGGGCTTCACTGGTTTTTGTGATTTTATGTATGATATTCGCCCGAAATACTGCAATGTCGTTTAACCGTTTTTGTGACAGGGATATTGATAAAAAAAATCCAAGAACAACAAAACGCGAAATTCCAAGTGGAAAAATCAGCCTTAAAAACTCAATTATATTCACAATAATTAATGCTATCTTATTTATTATTTGCTCAGGATTCTTTAACAAAACAACTCTATTCTTGTCCCCTGTGGCATTATTTATTATCCTGTTTTACAGTTATACCAAGAGATTCACTTTTCTGTCACATTTCGTACTGGGAATAAGCCTTGCTATTGCACCAGCCGGAGCATATCTTGCCATAACCGGACATTTAGATTTTGCTGTAATAATTCTTTCTGTGTGTGTATTTTTATGGACTGCAGGATTTGACATACTTTATTCTTTGCAGGACGAAGAGTTTGATAAAGCAAATAATTTATTCTCAATACCTGCAAGATTCGGAAGAGTTAATTCGCTTGTTATATCTGCTTTGGTTCATTTTATTTGTAGTGCAGGAATTATATATATAAATATCTTATTACAAGCTGGTTATCTTATGTGGACCGGAACTGCCATCTTTATAGCTCTTCTTATCTACCAGCATTTGATTATTAAAAAGCATGACATTTCAAGGATTAACCTTGCATTTGGCACATTGAACGGTATCGCATCAGTAATCTACGCAAGCCTAGCAATAATAGAAATTTTTTATACTGCCTGAATAATCAACATTGCATAAAGAAAGAATCTGATTATTCTAAATATCCCCAGATAGGTAAGTCTGACTAGAGGAAATTTCATTAATCCTGCCAAACTGCAAACAATAGCATAAGGTAAAGGAAATAGTGCTGCAATAACAATAAAAATGCCTCCCCACTTTTTGATTTTATCTATATGACTTGCATATAACTTTTCAACTCTGACTTTTACTTTTGGAATTTTCCTAATTAATGCGCCCAGAAAATAAGCAATAAATCCACCAACATAAGATATAACACCTAATAAACCAACCATAAGGTAAAAATTAGGCATCTCACTCACCCATAATATAAAAATATCTGGAGGTATCATACCCATAAAACTTTCTGATAAAAGAAAAAATAACAAAACAATGTAAAATGGAAAATTCTCGATTAAAAACTGTGGGATATCGCTAATTTTTATAATAAAAGTATTAAGAATTAAGGCTGCAATAATTATTACGGCAATAATTATTATTACTTTAATAAAATTGCTTAACACAAACGAATATAAACCTGATGATTTGTAGTAACGATAATATATATTAAAAGAATTAAATATATTTCGCCTTTGCCTTTTCATGCTGCAAAAATGCATAAATAATTCTATAAATAATAGAAAATTTGTACGATTTAATAAGTTTATTCTTTAAAATTATTTAAGGCATATTTCTTGACAAATTAAATAATTTAATAATTATTATCACGTTGTATTTAAGGTTAATGAATTTTAAAATATATTTGTCAATAATATATTTATGTTAAAAGTCTTTAAAATATTATTCCCTCTATTGTTAATGTCTTGCATTATACATTCTCAGTCTAATATACAATATTGCAATGATATAAATAATAAGAAAATTGAGAAGAATTTTAACAAAGCTGTTGATCTTTACGTAGGTGGCCAGTTAGATGAAGCAGAAGTTATTCTGGCAAAGGTTGTTGATGAAGAACCCGAATTTACTGAAGCTTGGGCAGTTATAGCAGAAATAAATTATTCAAGATATAAAACTGCAGTAAATTCTAAGTCGAAAACTGTAAGCTTCAACAACTATATAAAATGTCTCGAAAAAATTGTTGAAACTTGTCCACGCTATAATGATTTTTCAGTAAATTATACATTAGGTAAAATATACTTCGAAAGCGAAGATTTTGAAAAATCAAAAAAATATATAAATCAGTTTGTTACAAATACAACAAAAAGAGATGCAAATTATTCTGATGGCTACAACACCATTAAATATATAGATGAATATCAGCAAATTATTTTAAACCCGGTGCCATTTAAACCAATTATTGTTGAAGGCGTTTCAACTATTAATGATGATTATCTTCCTATAATTTCACCCGATGGAAGTCTGGCTTTTTTTACTCATGCCTATATGAAAAAAGATATTAATTCCATATACGGAGAAAAATTCACGGAAGAATTTACAGTTGCCAGAGCTATGGATGAAAGCGGGACGAAATTTTCAAATGGAGAGCCCCTGCCCTATCCTTTTAATACAGGTAAAAATCAAGGAGCTTCCTCTATAACAATTGATAATAGTATTCTATATATTACAATATGCGAATTCGTTAGCCGTGATTATGACAACTGCGACATCTATTACTCTGTCAGAAAAAATAACGGGTGGTCAGATTTAGTAAATATGGGACCACACATTAATGGGATATACACTTGGGAAAGTCAGCCTTCAATATCATCTGATGGTAAGACACTTTATTTTGCCAGTATTAGACCAGAGAATATAGGATTTGATCCCAATATTCCTACTTGTGACATTTGGTATTCAACAAAAAATGATGATGGCACCTGGACCAAAGCTCAAAATTTAGGCACAACAATTAATACTTCTGGTAATGAGAAATCTCCATTCATTCACTCTGATAGTCAAACACTTTATTTTTCATCAGACGGACACAAAGGTGTAGGTGGATTTGATATCTTCTTTACTAAATTCAGAGATAATAAATGGACATTTCCAATAAATATCGGATATCCTATTAATACAAAAAATAATGATCTTGGTTTTGTTGTAAATACTCAAGGCACAAAAGCTTATTTTGCCAGTAATAAATTTGATGGAATGGGTGGCTGGGATATATATTCTTTTGATTTGTACCCCGAAGCCAGACCTGAAAAAGTGTTTGTTGTCAAAGGTAAATTGATTGATGACAACGGGAGTGCTATTACAGAAGCCAAACTAGAAGTCAAAAATGTAAGAACCGAAGAAGTTTCTCAAGGCCTTGTTGATTCCGAAACAGGACATTATGCAGTAGCTGTTACAACAGAAAAGGACACTCATGATGATTATTTAATGGTTGTAAAAAAAGAAGACTATAGCTATACTTCTGCTTTAATTGAAACAACTGATTCAATATTTGTTAAACCAGTAGAAATTAGTTTTGAAGTAAAACCTATCGAAAAAGGAAAAGCAGTAGAACTTAGAGATATTTACTATGCAACTGCCTCATATGAAATTGATAAAAAAAGTCTTGCTGTTTTAGATGGATTCATTGAATTTCTTATTGAAAACCCAAGCATACAAATTGAAATAAGAGGGCATACCGACAATATAGGCAGTGTGCAAACTAACATGACATTATCCACAAACAGAGCAAAATCTGTATATGATTATCTTGTACAAAAAGGCGTCAGTAAAAACAGATTAAGGTATCAGGGTTTTGGTCCTAATAAACCTATCGCGACAAACGATACCGAAGCCGGAAGATCAAAAAACAGAAGAACAGAGTTCTATATTCTTTCAAAATAAAAACCTCAGTTAAACTAATAACTGAGGTTTTAATATCAACTAATACATTTAAAATTCTTTACGAAACTCGTTCACTTCTAGTCTTTAATGACACCAATACTAAAGTAATAAAGGATAAAGGAATTGAAACAATGCCCGGATTATCTAATGGGAATATAGCTGCTGTTTTAGCCAAGCCATACATTTCAAACATTGTTGGTGACAACAATATTAAAATTATGGATGAAAATACACCCATCATAATTGATGCAGCAACGCCCTTACCTGTAGTCTTTTTCCAAAAAATAATCATTATTATCGCAGGCAAATTTGCAGATGCTGCAACAGCAAAAGCAAGTCCTACTAAAAATGAAACATTCATACCTTTAAAAACAATACCTAAAATAATTGCAATAATACCTACTGAGAATGCTGCAAATTTTCCGGCACGAACCTTATTCTTATCTGTCATTTGTTTATTTAAATATTTATCCATAAAATCGTGGGCAATAGCTCCAGATGATGCGACTATAAGTCCTGAAACTGTTCCTAAAACAGTTGCAAATGCAATTGCTGATATTATAGAGAAAATACCTATTCCAAAAGATTTAGCTAATAATGGTCCTGACATATTTGAACTTGCCATATCGTTAACACCATTAACCATAGCACCTAACCCTAAATACAAAGTAAGAATATAGAAAAATCCAATTGCAGCAATTGCAACAATTGTTGACTTACGAGCTGCACGCTGACTAGGTACAGTATAGTATCTTATCAATACATGAGGCAAGGCAGATGTACCCATAAATAAGGCTAACATTAAAGATAGAAAATTGAGCTTTTCCCAAATTGTTCCTTTTGCAATTTTAAAAATTACTCCAGGTTTCATTATTTCTTTTCCAGATACAATTTTAGGGTAAAATACAGTTATCTTCTGATCAGCTGTTTTAACAATTGACTTTTTATAAATTATAATATCGCTGTCTTCAACCTTTGTCAAAAAGTTAAATGGATTTAAGGGTCCTGTGCTATTAACTTGTTTACCGTCAGACACTAATTTATGAATATGCCCTACCTGATAAAATTTACGTTCCGATTTAGGAGCTCCATTGTACAGCAAGTCACCTTCTGCAGATTCGGATATTGACAATGATTCCTCTAAAACCACACTATTCCCCTCTCCTCTTGAAACCCTGTACCAACGATCATAATCTTCAACTTTAATCTTAACGAACTCATTTTTCCCCTCTAAATCAGAAATTATATCCGAAGAACACACAACAGTTTCATCATCAGGAATTATTTTTTCACCATCTACTACAGCAGTATATTGTTTGAACTGATGATAACCATCATAAGGTGTTGTTTCAAGACCTTTTCTTAATATCATTATCGTCAGTATCAATGTAACGATAATCAACAATCCACCTTTAATAAATTGCACATAAGTTGTTGATGTCATACCGGCGGTAGCAACAATCAGAATTACTATTGATCCTACAATTACTACACCTACCCAGTGAGGCAAACCTAACAATGGAACAACAAGATCCCCGGCACCAACCATTTGAGGAATAAGATAAAACAATGAAACCACTAATGTCGAAATGGCTGCAGTTAACTTCACAGGTCTTGAATTAAACTTACTGTCTAATGCGTCAGTAAATGTAAATTTACCCATTCTCTTTAATGGCTCGGCAACCACAAACAATGCAACAACCCAACCGGCTAGGTAACCAATAGAATATAAAAATCCATCAAAACCGGCATAGGCAATCATACCACATATTCCTAAAAAGGATGCTGCCGACAAATAGTCACCTGCAAAAGCAACACCGTTAACTCCCCAGTGAATATTCCCACCGGCTGCATAATAACTACTTGCACTTTTTGTTTTTCTTGCAAAATAAAATGACAGGCCTAATACTAAAGCCACAAATGATAAAAATATTATCACTGCCCATATAGAAACATCGTAAATCATACCTGGCCTCCTTCCGTATTTAATTTATCTTCTAATCTCGAACAGGCAATATGGTAAAAGAATCCCATTACAATTGCCAAAAGAATTAAAGAAAATCCGTAAACTACTGCCAGATTAAGGCCAAAAGCAATACGGGTTCCGGTAAAATCCGGATAGAATAAACATAACGCAACAAAAATTACGTAAAACATCAAATAGATAAAGAAGAACTTTAATCCCAACTTGGATTTTCGGTTTGCGGATTTGTCTTCTTTTAACTCAGCTGCAGATCCATGTAACATTGTTAAAATTTTTTAGTTAATAATAAAATTATTATCACCGTTTTGCGGTTGCCAAATTTATAATTTATAGTCTTTATTTAATGTTTCGTTAAGTTGTAATGTAACATTGTTTTATATCAACTTTTTATGTAATTTTGAAAAAAATAAGTTAATGAAATTTAATAAAAATATCAATTGCGATCATTGTCAACTTAAATGTGACATATACCAAGCTCTTCAAGACAGTACAGATGACTTTTCGTGTATAAAACCTTTACATGTACACTACGAACGTCATGAGTATATATGTAAACAAGGGAGTCCTGTATCCCATGCAATATATCTTGTAGATGGGTCTGCAAAATTATTTATAGAAGGATTAAATAATAGAAATATAACTTTATATATAATGAAACCGAAAACATATATAGGTTTGTTATCCTTTTTCGAAACTCCATACTATAGCTATTCGGTAAAAGCACTGGAAAATTCTCAGATATGTATGATCGATTTAGATTGTATAAAAAAGTTATATATAAATAATCATAATTTTCTACTCAAATTAAATAAAGCCTTTGGCAAATCAGTTTCGTCAATACTGAGTAAAATAATAACATTAAATCAAAAAAATATTAGGGGAAGGATTGCAGACAGTCTGCTTTATCTTTCAGATTTATACAAATCCGATTCTTTTGAAATGCTCTTATCTCGTAAAGAGCTGGGAGAATTATCTGCAATCTCAGAAGAGAATGCTGTGCGGATTTTATCTGAGTTTAGAAAAGAAGGTATAATTGATGTTAAAGGAAAAAGAATAAGTATTCTTGATAGGAATTTAATTACCAAAATATCAGAAGTTGGCTAATTTATTATAGAGTACCTTTAAAGTCGAAACTCAATCTGGATAACATCGTATTAATGTTCGACAGTATTTTCTTAATCATAGCCTGATCTAACTCGCTAAAATTTCGTGTATTGATTAGGTTATCAGGGCTTATATTATTTTTAATCAATGTCGCCTGATGATTTAATCTGATAATTCCAAGTATGTCAAAAGCCTGACTAATATTTTTGTATGTCGATTCTGTAAGAATTTCGCTTTGATAAAGCTTTTTTAACCTCTCTGTCGTATTAACTTCATTGATACCATATTTCAATGCATATATTCTTGCAAAGTTAACAATCGGCATAATTGTTTCTTTAATATTTACTGTTTCAGGAGGGGCTCCGGCTGTTTCGAGCAGAATATTGCCCCAGAAATTTACCTGAGGCTTTAATTTTAAATTATTTTGGGTTAACAAAAATAAATATGCCGGATTTTGTTTAGTCTGAATATCAATATATTCGCGTAATTCATTAACAAATTTCTCCTCGCCGTATGTTAGCCTGAAATCGAAGAAAATACTTATTTCTAAAAGATCTTTTGCGTTTCCGTTATTGATCCATTTTGAAAAGTACTTTTTCCATACTGACAAGGATTGACAATACTCCGGATTCTTTGCCATAATTCCGCCTTTACAATAATTATAGCCAATAGAGTTCAAAGAATCTGAAATAAATTCGGCTAAATCTTTAAAATATTGTTTTATCTCCAAACTCTCAGTATCTTCATAAATAATTGCGTTATCCTGATCGGTGTAAAGAGTTTGCTCCCTCCTACCTTCGCTGCCCATAGTAATAAAAGCAAATGGTATGGGTTCTTTTCCAAACTTAGTTATACCGATTTCAATTATTCTTCTACATATCAGATCTGATATAATTGACAGATGATTAAAAATAACAGACGAATTAGTATTAACTTCAATTAAAGGAATTATCGCAGAAATATAATCCTTATATATTTGTTTTAGATCAGTAATATCATTTGTATTTTGAACACTATTGATAATTTTAACGGGTAAAAACTCATTAAAAAGGAATAGCTCTTTTCGTGTTATATAACCTGTAATCTTTTCTCCTTCACCTTTAAGAAATAAAATTGTGTTTTCATTATCAGAAAATAACGGCAACAAATTTAAAACAGGATTAGTTTCATAATAAACTAGCAAAGGAGATTCCATTACCTGAAATGCTTTTAGGTTACTAATCTCATTTTCGTTTAATAAGCCTTTTCGTATATGTTTATCAGAAATATAACCTAATTCTTCATTATCAGGACCATACACTATCGTTGTACTTACATCAGATTTAATCATAGATTCTATCACATCCAATATTGGTGAATTGTAAAAACAGGCTCCTGCTTTTACAGCTATATTTATCGCCGGTTGCGACAATAGCTGCATATATTTTGTAAACTCACTATTGACATTATCTGATTCCTTATTCATTTGAGCTGTAATGTCCTGTATAATTCCATCACAAAATCTTGGACCCTTTAAATCGTTTACAACAACTAACGAAACAGAGGCATAAATAAATTTACCCTGTTTATTTCTTAGTTTTATAATCCTATTCTTAATAAAGCCATTCTTAAGCAAATTACTTTTAAAATTTAATTTATCTTCCTTATCAACAAAGAAATCAAGAATATACATTCCCGAAATTTCATCAAAGACCTTATATCCTAATATTTGCAGTGCCGTGGAATTAGCTTCTATAAATTTCCCCTTGTTATCCATTGAGGTACGGAAAATCCCCTGATTGAGTCTATCCATTAACACTTTAAATTTCTCTTTATTAAATAGCAACTCCTCTTTAGCTTGATTATCAGAACTAACATCTTTTACAGAAAAGACAACGGCATTCCTTTCATAAAACTTTATAACATTCAAATTAACAACTACGTCAGTAATTTTATTATTTATCGTAATATTACTTTCTATTGTGTTTTTCAAAAGACTAAAATCCTCATTATAAAGATTCTTTCTAACTTCTTCGCTCAAGGTCAAAATGGATTCTATCTCTAAGTCGGCAATTTCATTGAATTTCCTACCAATCATCCTTTCGAAAACTGCATTAATAAAAGTGATTTTACCGTCCATCCACATTATCAGGCCATCTGTTGATGCTTCAACTAATGACCTATACTTTTCTCTAGATTGATTTAACTCAATTTCTGCAATATTTCTTTTTCTTTCAATATTAAAAGATTGCCGTCCAACATAGAAAAGTATCAATGCAATAATAAAAGAAATTAAAATACTTATTTGAGTAAATTTTCGAGTAAGAACACTTATTTCTGCTTTTACATCTTCGATATAAATACCTGTTCCAACAATCCAGCCCCAAGGTTCAAAAAGTTGAACATAGGATAATTTTGGAACGATGATATTAGGATCATCTTTCCATTGCCAGGTATATTCAACATATCCATGTTTACTTGTTTCTACCGTTTTGACAAATTCAACAAACAGCTTTTTACCATGAGAATCTTCAAAGTCGGACAAATCGGTGCCATTTAAATCGGGACGATAGGGATGTACTATCATAACCGGCTGCATATCGGTTATCCAAAAATAATCTTTATTTTCTTCACCGTATCTTAAATACTGAATACGAGATATTGCAATTCCCTGAGCTTCCTCTCTGGTTAAAAGTCCATCTACTTCATCTTTCTGATATTTTGCGAGAATGCTCGTAGCTGTATTGGTTAACTCTTTTATCATCTCTCTTTTTCGATCCATAATTGATTTCTCAAAATACGGGAGCACAACAAAAAATAGAGTTACAATAAATAGAACAACTGCTAATATTGACGGCAAAACAATATTTAAAAAAAACTTTATTTTAGCCTTTTGGGTAGTCTTAGCCATTATTTGAACTGTTTATTTTTCAAAGTTAATAAAAATAATTACCTGATATAAAACTATTATTTCAAAATTGGTATATATTTATGTTTTTATAAAATTCTAATATGAAAAAATATTTAAGTATATTATTTTTAATACCTATTATTATGAGTTGTGCTACCTCAACAAAAGATTTGACTGTTGTGAAAAATTTTGAACCTGAAAAATATTTAGGAAAATGGTATGAAATTGCAAGACTAGACCATAGTTTTGAGCGTGGACTCGATTATGTAACAGCTACCTATTCTATGCGTGAAGACGGAAAAATCAAAGTCCTTAACGAAGGTGTAAAATCAGATGGAACACAAAGCCAAGCTGAAGGCAAAGCTTATGTAAAAAAATCTGAAGACAAAGCCGGCGAATTAAAAGTAAGTTTTTTCTTATTTTTCTATGCAAAATATAGAATTATATTTCTTGATAATTATGAAATAGCTGTTGTAACAAGCAGCACAAAGAATTATTTATGGATATTGGCAAGAAAACCTCAACTTTCAGAACATGAACTCAGACAACTGGAATATTTTTGTGGTCAAAATGGTTTTGATACTGAAAAACTAATCTATCCTAAACAAAAATAAAAAAACTCCGGGAATTCCGGAGTTTTTTTATTTTTTATATAAGTTCCCTTAAAACCTTTTCTCTTTAATTCTTGCTTTCTTTCCTGTAAGTCCACGTAAATAATATATTCTTGCACGACGAACATTACCTAATTTATTAACTTCAATAGAATCCAAAAATGGAGATGCGAATGGAAATATTCTTTCAACACCAATTGTGCCTGACATCTTGCGAACTGTAAAAGTCGCTGTTCGTCCTTCACCTTTTACCTGAATAACGACACCCCTATATTCCTGGATTCTCTCCTTATTTCCTTCCTTAATCTTATAACTTACAGTAACAGTATCACCTGCTCTGAATTTAGGAAATTTCTTTTCTACTTCCAGGCTATGTTCTAAATCTTTCATTAATTCCATCTCTATATACTTTTAAATCCTTAAAATTTCGGACTGCAATATTAGTTATTTTTTTTTAAACAAAAATAATTTTTTACATAATTATTTACATTTTTCTAATTTTTATCCTTTTTACATGTTTTCAATGACAAAATCATTACAGAAGGCAGATATTTATAACATTCAGAGTAAATTTTTCATATGCTCATCAGTAAAAAATCACTTCATCAATCTCGCAATAAGTATTTCGCAAAGTATAAATACAAGTGCAAATATTAGAAACAGTTTCCACAACGGTTTACCCTCTGAAAATTCTTTTAACTCAACACTTATATTCTCCGTATCAGAATCAATTATCTTGGCTTTGTCATCAAGATTTTCGGTAATGTATTTATTTAGTTCCGACTCGAGTACATATTCGAGAACAGATTCATTTCTGGAGTAGTTTAGAGAAATCGGAGCCACGAACTCATTTCCTTTTATTAAATCATACGATCCTGCATTGGTAATCTGTTGAGGGACTTCAATTCTCAACTTTTTACCCGAAAAACGAAATTGTGCAACAGCATCAACATTTATATTATCAGTAATTCTAAAAATATCAGATTCGGACAATTCAATATCTGATGATATTTCAAAAAATGCATCTTTACTTAAAATGGCATAAAGCGAATTGTTAATCTGACTATTTAAAGCCATATTTATAAACGCCGGAGCAAACAGAGGGCTTTTCATAAAATCGGCATTTAATTCGTTCATTGGAGCAGCTACTACATACAATTTACCTTCTCCAAAACTGCCAACCGAAATAACAGAAGAACCATTTTCCAACTTAATTACAGATGCAAATACCGATGAACTGTACAGAACATGATTATGTACCAACCCCATTACCGGCAAATCTGTTTGTCTTTCTTGTTTCTGAAACACATCTTTGTATAATTCGGAATTATATTCAATACTATGAATTCGTCCTTTAGTAAATTTCATTGCATCAAATTTTCCGGCATTGAACAAATTTAAAAACGAATTACAAGAATTAAGATTTATCTCTGATGAAGGGATAAACACAACCGAACCTCCTTTTGTTACAAATGACTGTATATCAGCAGAAAATCCTGTCGAGATTTCCTTTACATCATTTAGTATAATCAGATCATAACCAGCTAACATCGAAGACTGCACAGTCCCAGCTTGCTGCTGAGTCATTTTAAAACTCTCAGAATCAGAACTATACAAAGCTTGTAAATACCTGTTACTATTGCCAAAGTTAAGTATGAGAATATCGGTAGATTTAGTAATTCTGTAACTAAAATATAAGGAATTATCATACGTAACAGGATAATCAGCCACTTCGAGTTTCCCGTTAACAAAACCTTCAGTAGTATTTACATAACTGATTTCGACATCTTTAGACCTGCCGGCTTCTATGTTAAACCCTGACATTGCTTTAAGACTATCATTTATAAATAATTGCAGCGAAAGGTCATACAAATCTTCTTTAGAACCATTAACAATTCTCACATTTAACGTCTCGTTACCATTAAAACGATGAACAGGAGAAGAAAACCAACATGAATCAATAAATAGATTGTTGGTCGCTGCAGGCGTCAATGGGACAAAAACCAGAGAAACATTATCATTTGGTTTTGATACTAAATCATCCATAAATGATTTCTGCATATCAGAAATAATATAAAGACTTGCCTTCTTATTATCAGGAATTAATGTGTTGACTTTTAATAACACATCATTTAAATTAACGCAATTTGAACTTATTGCAGTTTTATATAGATTTCCAAGAAAGACATCTCTATTTGTAATAAACTGATTTTCGGGGAGCATATCATTGGTAATCAGCAAATATTCTAACGAAGCAGAAGAATTAAAGACTATTTCTTTAGCTATTTGTTTTGCCTGCTCAAACAATTGTCCCTTTTTTCCATCAGCTTCCATACTGAATGAATTGTCAATATAAACCACATTAACTTCTGATACTTTATTACTATTTGAGACATTATTTGGGATAAAAGGACCTGCAAATGCTATAACAAGCATAGCTATTGTAAGAATTCTGGCAATTAAAATAAGTAAGTGTTTAAGTTTAGTCCTTGTCTGAGTTTCCTTCTTAATGTCTTCCAAAAAACGAGTATTACTAAAATACAAAGTCTTATGTCTCCTGAAATTTATCAGATGAATGACAATAGGAACCGAAACTGCAAACATTGCCCAAAGAAAGGCAGGATTTATAAAACTCATCAATATTATTTTGTGGCAAATTTATAAAATATACTCAATATTAGTCAAACAAAGAAACTAAGAATTAATAGATACAAACAAATTATGGATAAATACACAAGACTGTCAATAGTTTCTAAATAATTTAGATTTTGAAATATTTATCATTTTACAAAAAAAGAGACTGTTTTTCAGACAGCCTCTACCTATAGTCATAATTAACTAAAATTTTACTTTATATCCAAACCTGTGGTAACATCTCCGAAGGGAACAACCATAGGGTCATCTGAATATGGATCATCGCACCAAACTCTTCCAAATTTGGCATCAACTTTAACAACTTTTGTATTTACAAATTTTCCAACCCAAGGGGCTTGAACATCATCACCAGCCTTTACGTTTGGTTTAATATCCAAAGCAACGCAATCAGCTTTATCATAAATCTTCATTGCACCTGCCCATCCAATTGTAAGTACCTTATTTCCACTAACCTTAACAATTGTAGCTAAAATATAGCCTCCGTCTTTCTTAACTGCCACACTTGTTCCCGGTTCCCATTTATTTTTTAAAACATGGAATGTATTAGCACCTATTTTCTCGCTCATTTGTCCGATACCTACTCCATCTTTATTTGTAGCAGGGTTTGTCCAGCTTATATCAATATAGTTTACTTCCGGAGCTGTTGGATCTGAAGCGTTTGTAACGATCGCTCTCTTCATTCCACTACCAGATTGCCACCATGTAAGAACGATATCCCCAACTTTTGCAGACTCTCCCGATTTTATTGGAATAATCATATAGTTCGGAATTTCGGTATCGTCATCAAAAGTAAAGTCAATAACACTATATTTATCACCAGGTTCTGACATTTTTGCCGAATAAAAAATAAAGGTTTGAGATTCGGGACCTTCTTTTGTTGCATTAACCTGCCATGTAAGTGATGGTGTTAAAACATAATCACCTGCCTGAGAGACAATTTTGTCTTTTGGAAAATCCTTAAATGGATCAACTTTACCATCATCTTCGGTAGTTACCTCAGTTTCGTTAGCAGTTGTGTCCTTTTCACTCTCACTAGGAGTTGTCGAAGAACCACCTCCACAAGAGAAAAAAGTTGCAATAATAAAAGCAGCGAATAAAAATTTAATCTTTTTCATAATCAGAAGTTTTAAATTTAACATAAATTAACTTTATAAAGATAAATAAAATTTTCTATAAATAGCAAAATCTTACATTTACTCTATTTTAGAAATAACTGAATATCCCATTATTTTACCTTTTTTATCGTATGTTTCGGTTCTTACAGCCCCAATACCAGTAACCATCCACGAAATAGATTTCATGTTCATAGTCATGAAACCGGTTTTACTAGTAAGGTCAGAGCTAATTTTATATGCGGTGTAAGTTCCTGCAGGCACTGTGATTGACTCAATTGCTTCAATTTTAATATTTGTAATGTCGGTACGAATTGTCATAATTTTCATCCCTTCATTGGAAATAATGGCTTCAACAAAACCATCACTCAACGACATCCCGGCTAACATAACTTTAGGGTATGACATATTTTGCATGTTGTACTCTATAGTCATGTTCTCGAATCCTGCCATTTGTTCCTGGTTTAACATTGATTTCATATCAACTTCAAAAGAATCACCATTACAATAATACTTCAGCTGGATTTTACCCTGACTAGCACCCTTTTTGTCAAAACTCTCGCTTTCAACCACAGCTTCTGTTTTATCAACCAATTGGTTTATCGAAATCACCTCAGATGTTGATGAACCGGTTAATTTATCTTTCTCATCGTAATTTTCAGTAGTTATTTTCTTACCTACCTGCCATGGGATAAAGGTTTCACAATCTTGCGCAAAAGAAATAAATCCAAATGCAACAATGCTTAACAATACAAAAATTCTTTTCATTTTTTTTAGTTTTTATGTTATTACTCTATAATTTTAGGCTGAGGCTAAGGCTTATAAAGATTTTCTTAGGCTTTAGATTCAGCTGTTTTTTGTTTAAATTTTTAATAACCTAGAATCCATGCAAACATCAATGGAGCGACAATAGTTGCATCCGATTCGACAATAAACTTTGGAGTATTAATATCCAATTTCCCCCAGGTGATTTTTTCGTTTGGCACGGCACCGGAATAAGAGCCGTAGGATGTTGTCGAATCACTTATCTGACAGAAATAGCTCCAAAATGGAACATCATGCCATTCAAGATCCTGATACATCATCGGCACAACACAAATTGGAAAATCGCCTGAAATACCACCACCAATTTGATAAAACCCAACTCCTTTTCCGCCTGAATTCTGACGATACCATTCAGTAAGGAATATCATATACTCAATACCTGTTTTCATAGTAGATGGCTTCAATTCTTTCTTAATACAATAAGATGTAAAAATGTTTCCCATTGTTGAATCTTCCCAACCCGGAACGATTATCGGCAGATTCTTTTCTGCAGCAGCAAGCATCCAGCTGTTTTTTGGATCAATTTCGTAATATTCTTTAAGGTCACCGCTTAATAGCATCTTGTACATATATTCATGAGGCAAATATCTTTCACCTTTTTCTTCAGCGCCTTTCCATTGTTTAAAAATATTCTTCTGCAAACGGCGGAAAGCTTCTTCCTCGGGAATACAAGTGTCTGTAACTCGATTCAGCCCCTTTTCGAGCAATTCCCATTCTTGCTGAGGAGTAAGATCACGATATCCGGGAACTCGTTTATAATGACTATGAGCAACCAAATTCATAATATCCTCTTCAAGATTGGCACCCGTACATGAAATAATATGAACTTTATCCTGACGAATCATCTCGGCTAAAGTTTTTCCCAGTTCGGCTGTACTCATTGCGCCACCAAGTGTAATCATCATCTTACCTCCTTCATCCAGATGTTTTACATATGCTTTTGAGGCGTCTATTAATGCAGCAGCATTAAAATGTTTGAAATTTTCTTCAATAAACTTTGAAATTGTTCCTTTAGTTTCCATTTTTATTTTTCTAAAATATAAGTTAATATTTTGTAATAAAGTTTCGCAGCAAGAAAGTCAGATGCAGGATTATCAGTATTTGGTGCTAATTCTACTATATCAAATCCAACAACATTTTTTTGTTGTGCAAGTTTTTTTAGCAAATCCAATGTAGGGTACCAACCAATTCCACCCGGTTCCGGTGTCCCAGTTGACGGAAGAATTGACGGGTCAAAATAATCAAGATCAATAGTTAAATAAATATTTTCTGTAAGTTTATCAATTACCTCCTGCTGCCAGTCATTTCTCATAGCAATACTTTCGGCATAAAACACTTTTGATTTATTTACAAAAGGTTTTTCAACCACATCCATACTACGAATTCCAACCTGAATAAGATTCGTGTTTTTTGAAGCCCAATGTAAAGCACAGGCATGATTAAACGGGCTGCCGTTGTATTCCGATCTTAAATCAGAATGAGCATCTAGTTGTAAAACACTTAAATTGTCAAACATATCTGCCGAAGCCATAATAGCTCCAATGCTTACAGAATGTTCACCCCCAATCATTGAAAATAATTTTCTGTCCTTATAATACTTTATAGCACAATCCTTTACCTGAGTTGTCATTTTAGCCGGATTTACATCACATTCTAAAGGTTCGGCAAGCCAAATTCCATGACGATAAACTTCAGTATCAGATTCAAGATCATAGATTTCCATATTTTCAGAAGCTACAAGAAAAGCTTCTGGTCCTTTATCTGCTCCTTTTCCCCAAGTTGATGTTCCATCATAAGGTACAGGTAACAATACTACTTTCGCCTTTTCATATTCTGCAAATTGCTTTGGAATACCGGCATAAGTTCTTTCTGACATATCAATAGCTAAAAATAAAGAAACAAAGTTAAATATTTTAAATCAGTTTCAAATTATGAAAGTTAAAATCTTCTAATATGTATAGCCTAAAGTTTTTAACATTGATTTATAGCTTTGCTCCTTTGAATACAATCGAGTAGAAATTTTCCCATCTTCATCCCGACTTATCAGAACATGTTTTGGAGAGGGAATCAAACAATGCTGTATCCCTCCAAACCCTCCTATTGCTTCTTGGTATGCACCGGTGTTGAAGAAACCAATGTATAGCGTTTCTTCAGGATCATACTCAGGTAAATATATAGCGTTGACATGTTGCTCTGAATTATAATAATCATCACTATCACATGTTAAACCGCCAAGAAAAACCCTTTCGTATTGGCTGTCCCACTTATTTATTGGAAGCATAATAAATCTTCTGTTAATTGACCATGAGTCTGGTAGAGTTGTTATAAATGAAGAATCTATCATATTCCATTTCTCTCTGTCATTTTGTTGTTTTTGGTAAACCACCGAATATATAGCACCACCACTCTCACCAACAGTAAATGAACCAAATTCCGTAAAAATATCCGGCTCGGGAACCTTGTGTGAATCGCAAGTTATTTTAATTTGATTTACAATTTCCTCAGCCATATATTCATATTCATAATCGAAAGTCAAACTGTTTTTAATCGGAAATCCACCTCCAATGTTCAAAGAATCTAACTCAGGGCATACCTTTTTTAATTCACAGTAAACACTTAAACATTTATTCAATTCATTCCAGTAATATGCAGTATCTTTTATTCCTGTATTAATAAAGAAATGTAGCATCTTTAAATGAACTCGTGGATTATTTTGAATAAAATCATGATAATACTGCACAATATTCTTATATCCTAAACCTAAACGTGAAGTGTAAAATTCAAACTTCGGTTCTTCTTCAGAGGCTATTCTAATTCCAACATTTAAATCACCTTCAATATTAGCAAGTAGCTGATCAAGTTCTCCATAATTATCAAGAACCGGTATTACAGAAGTAAAACCCTCACTTATCAATCTGGAAATATTTTCAACATAAGATGGCATTTTAAATCCATTACATACAATATATCTGCTTGTATCAATTTGTCCAGCCTCTCTTAACGCTCTTATTATATCTATATCGAAACTCGAGCTCGTTTCTATGTGAATATCATTTTTTAAGGCTTCTTCCAAAACAAAAGAAAAGTGAGAACTTTTAGTACAATAGCACTGTAAGTACTTACCATTATAATTTGCTTTAGTTATAGCTACATTAAACCATACTCTTGCCTTCTGAATATTCTCGGTTATCTTAGGCAAATATGTAAATTTCATTGGAGTTCCATACTGCTTAACCAAATCCATTAAAGGAATTTCATAGTAATTTAACTCACTATCTTCAACCATAAATTCTTCCGTTGGGAACTCAAATGATTGTTCAATAAGATCTTGATACTTTATCTTCATTAGATTGATAAAAATTAATGCAACTTACTTAAATCTATTTTTTTTTGCCAAATGTAAGTAATTTACATTCATAATGTTCATATAATTTTATCATAACCCAATTTTTATATATATCTACCAATTACAACTACAAATACGCTATTTTCAATCACAACAATAGATTTTACACTTTTATAAGTCAACTTATTATTATTAACTTAATATAAAACATACCAACAAAAGCAAATTAGATGGGTATTAAAAGATTAAACCCACATAACTTACTTTGCCACATTTAACTTATTCTAAATCAAATAGATTTAAAATAAAAAATCAAAGTAAGTAGTTTAATTCATAAAATGATTGACACATCTGTTTGAATAGTTTCTATCTAAATAAATATATATAAATCAATTACTTAGACTTCAAATACACTTCTGTAAAAACCCTTTTTGTGTACAAAGGGAAGTCACCCTTCTGAACCCAATCATAATATGAAGGGTCTTTCTTGAGTACATCAATTAACAGTTGACCTTTATATTTACCAAAGTTAACTACAACATTATTATTATCATCATATATAAGTCTTCCTGCGAAATCGGCATTTTTATTGTGTGACGAATACTCTGAAATCTTATCAATACTTTCTCCTAAATCCGGATACTTTTCCAGTTGAGATTTAAACACCTCATAAGTTGCCATGGTATCAGCTAATGCGCTATGAGCATCTTTAAGTTCTTTGTCACAATAGAATTTGTATGCAGCTTCAAGATTTCTTGGTTCTTTTTTCATAAAAATAACCATTACATCAATGAAATTTCTTTTCTTTAAATCAAAGTTTACTTCAGCCCTAAGAAACTCTTCGGCGAGTAATGGCACGTCAAATTTATTTGAATTATAACCACCAATATCCGAATCTTCTAATAGTAAGACCAGTTCTTTCGCAATCATTTTGAAAATCGGAGAATTCTTAACATCTTCATTTGTTATTCCATGAACATCTGTTGCAGATTCAGGGATATCCATTTCGGGATTTACTCTGTATGTTTTTGACAATTCTTTTCCATTAGGAAAAACTTTCAGTATCGAAATTTCTACTATTCTATCAAATGCAGGATTGACTCCGGTTGTTTCGAGATCGAAAAATACGATTGGTTTTTTAAGATTCAGTTCCATAATAAAAAAAGGGGCATTAACGCCCCTTGCATTAACAAGTTTACTATTAGTTATTTATCATCATTGGCATAAGCAACATCAATATTTCTTCATTTTCGTTTTCGTTATCTTTAGGAACTACTACACCGGCTCTGGTTGGGTCAGATAATTCCACGACAACTTCTGCCGTTGATAAATTATTTAAAATTTCTATTAAGAAATTAGACTTAAATCCAATCTCCATTTCATCACCATCATACTGACAATTAATAACTTCGTGAGCTGAAATCGCATAATCAATATCTTGAGCGTTTACTCTTAATTGGTTTCCTGTAATATTAAGTCCTACCAAATTGCTTGCTTGATTTGCAAAAATTGAAACACGTTTCAAAGTATTAAACAATTCCAGTCTATCAACAATAAGTTTATTAGGATTATCTTTTGGTATAACGGTTGCATAATTTGGATAAACTCCTTCAACCAATCGGCAAATAAGCTGGAAATTTTCAAAGCTAAAAACTGCATTTTTATCGTCAAACTCAAGAGTAATATCAGAGAAAGCTTTAGGTAATACTCCTTTAAGAATAGATGCAGGTTTTTTTGGCAAAATAAAAGAAGCTTCTTCTTCTACTTTAACCTCTTTTCTACGATACTTAACCAATTTATGAGCATCTGTAGCTACGAAATTAATTCCACCTGTCTGAAACTCTATGTAAATCCCATTCATAACAGGTCTTAATTCGTCATCTCCTGTAGCAAAAATAGCTGAACAAATACCGCTGTACAATACATCCGGCAATATTTCAACTCTTGTAACCCTATCTGATTTCAGAGTCGGTATTTGAGGGAAATCTTCACCATTTTGTCCAACGAGTGTAAACTTACCATTAGAAGACACAATATCTACCTTTAACTCATCTGTATCAATATTAAATGTCAGTGGTTGCTCAGGAAACTCTTTCAAAACATCGAGAATTTTTTTAGTATCTATGGCAATTGTACCATTTCCATTATTTGAATCAAGATTCAAACGAGTAATAAGCGTACTTTCGAGGTCGCTTGCCGTTACTTCCAAAACGCCATCATTTACTTTAAACAAAAGGTTGTCCAAGATAGGTAAGGCATTTTTTGATCCTACAACTTTACTGACTAATTGTAAATGTCCTAAAAGATGTGAACTCGATACTACAAAATCCATATATTTTTATTTAAATTAAGGCTTAAAAGTACTATTTCTTACACTTCTTAAAAAATATAATTCTTCAAACTTTCAAATTTTTATGAACAATATTTGTTCAATTCTTCATTCTAAATTCCGATTTCGTTAATGATATTGGATCGATAATATAAAACTGAAGCAACACAACTTCTTTGTCATCAATAATTCCATATAACCTGTCAATATCATGATCATATGGTATTCCATCATCATCCTTAAAATTATTTATATTTTGACGATAATAAGTTTTTAAAGTCCTTTTATTCCCCTTTTTATCTTCTATAGTATATTTACCTATCATGGGCTCTTTCGAAAGGCTATCCATTTTATGTTGCTGCAACTCATCCATAATGTATGCCTCGAAACCGACAAATTTACATCTGGCCACAAATTCTTTCAACATCAATGCATTATACTCAAAATCGACATTATTACCATCAATGTCAGTAAGACGATAGTTATTATTCTCATCAGCAATAACGATAAATGATTCTTCTTTTAATTCTCTATATTCTATACTTATTTTTGCAATTTCCTGAATTTGATAATTAAAGACATGCCTTTCACGCCATTCGTTTAACTCTGTATTATATCTTACGGTTAGATAACCGTTAAAACCGGGAATGTAAATAATAAATGGAACATCTGACCCCTCCATTATCATATAAGTGCCCATATTATCCTGGGTTACTCCACCCACATAATATGTTTTCACTAATTTTCCTTTTTGGTAAATTTCAGTCTTAATTCCCGTCACAGATAAATCTTTCAATACCTTATCTAGTTTAGCCTCAGGAACAGGTGAGTTTACCTCAAGTTTACAAATAGTTTCGAGTAACAAATCCACAAAATCGCGGCGAGCTTTATATGTGCCGTTAACTGTCCAATAATTCCCTTTTCGTTCGAGAAGAATTGTTTTATTGCTTTTATCAGCGAGAAATATTTTATCTATCGATGCGGTATCCTGAACTGCAAAATCTCTCAAAACTTTTTTAGAGTCTGAATTTTGTCTTAGAAAAATAATCACAACTAAAACTAAAAGAATGATTAAAGATATAAATAGTATTAAGTTCGTTTTTTTCATTCTACTAAATCAAATTAATATACCCAAGCTTTGCCTTCACTAAATGGTTCAGTATTAATATAAATTGCTTCAATAAAAACACTTCCATCTTTTCTCAAATAACCCATTTTTCCATTCTTAGAGGAAAATGGATGCAACTGACCTGAATTACTACCAAAAATATATTTAACATCTTTATCTGTAAAATGCTCACCATCACAATTGAAGAAATAAGATATATTATCTTTTACTGCAATAAACAACCCATGCGATTCGCAATCTCCATAAACATTTACATATTCAATTGGCACAATGTACTTACCTGTAGTATCAATCACACCGAGTTTTCCATCTTTTTCAACAATTGATCTTCCTCCTTTAAATGATGTTACATGATCATATATTGGTTCAACAACCCATTGACTATTTCTATCATAAAACCCGAAACCAGATCTGTCGGGATTGACATATGCCAACGACAGACCATCATAAAAGTTGTCACAATTATTAGTCAACAATGGAGTAAAAACAACTTCTCCGGCAAGATTTATTAAACAAGTTTTACCATTTATTACCACTCTTGCCTCTCCATTAACAAATCCACTATATCCGGCTTGATAAAACTGAAAAGGTATTACAATATCTCCATTTTTATTTATAAATCCAAACTGTTCCTCTTTTGCATCAGCATCCATAACACACACCAAACCATCGTAAAACCAAGAATCTCCTATATATTTACATGGAATAACTTCGACACCGGAGCTATTGATAAAACCCATTTTATCATCTTCATAAACTGCACACATCCCTTCATTAAAGCTACCTACCTTAGCATAAGTTTTTTCAGAAATTCTAACGCCTGACTTGTCAATTAAATAAAAATATTCTTCTCCGGGATTTCTAATCCAAGAAACGCCATCTACGAATCCATAATACGTTGAATATTTGCTGTCATATATTGCAGGGATTACAACTTCACCTGCACCATTTATAAAACCAGCACGCCAAACAAGTTTTGTGTTTGTTTCATCAGGAACGGTTGTTTTAAACAATGCCATATCATTTGAGAAAGGCCATACAAAGCGTGCTTTAAATTCAAATAACACATTGCCCTTTTCATCAATGCATTTAAAATCCTTTTCCTGAGAGAATAGTAGAATTACTGTGGCAAAATGCAAAATCAGAAATAGAACTATTTTTATCTTCATATTTGTTTTATTTATCACTTATATTCATAAATTTCCTGTCATATTTTATTTTTCTCATAAAGATAACCAAAAGCCCAATAGCTAAAATTATCAATACGGGAATAAACGAGTTAATATACACCCATAAAAACATCTTTTGTTTAACTAATGACTCATTAAGTTGTCTGACTTTTTTCTCTCTCATTCTCAGAGATATAAGATCTTCATCGGCACACAAATAATTAACACAATTAACAATAAATTGTGTATTTCCTGGGGTAAATTGTTCTGTATAATATTTATCGTATCCTAATGGATATGGCTGTATTTTGTCACCGATTTTCCGTACTTCATTTCTGATAAAATCACCATCAGAAATTACTACCATTTTTGTCGGTTTGCTTTTCTCGATAAACTTAAAGTTGTCATTTTCTGCAAATTCAATCGAAAGCCTGTTGACAAAGTTCGATCTAAATTCCCCTTCTAATAAAACTGCAATAGGCATACTTGGTTTATTGAAAGTAGCTATTTCAGGTTCATTTCTCATTATCTCCAAATCAACTTCAACCGGATGTACCAAAGATTTAGAAAATTTAGATGTACGTAATAGGATTGTTTTTTTAATATCCGGATTTTCGCCTACTGTATCAATTGAACTCACAAAATTTGTGCGCATAGGTTCAAGGTTCTTTAACAATTGATGATCAAGTAAAGTATCCGGAACTATTACCGGAAAGAAATACCAAGGTTTTGGTTCAAACTGTGGTTTTCCATCAACAGTGTTTACATATACTGGAATATTCAGGCATCTTAAGTCTTGGATTAAGTCAGGATTTATTCTCACACCATAATTAAATAATTGATCATCAAGATTAATATCTCGTATCATGGCCATTTCTTTGGGTTTGGAACTAAGTGAATCCATACTAATGTGCATCCACTCAATAAGCCATATCACTTTGCCTCCTTGCATAATGTATTGGTCGAGGATAAATTTCTCTTTTTCGGTAAAGTATCCTTCCGGTTTTGCCACTATGACAACAGCATATTCATCGAGGCAATTAAGAACGTTATTCATTTTAAGCCTGTCAATCTGATAATATTTTGACAATGATGTCATAATATCATAAGTTTGATATTCGGTTAGTTCTTTATGTCCTTCAAGAAAAGCAATCTTTTGTAAAGTTTTAGCCGTCAACATCCAAATTGCATGTATAAAGTCCCTTTCAAGCTCGGTTTCAGAAAAACCTACATAATCTTCATTACCTGTTACATTATTATTTATAAGGTTAACAGGAAACTCTTTCTCACGATATCTCACAATAGCTCCGGCAAACACCATTTTTTCAGTAACACCTCCATCTTTATTTTGAGTGATATAAGTTGGATTTAGTCCTTTATTATATAATTGCCAATAAATTTCTCTATTTTGTTCAGGATCATCCTCCTTAAAAGGATTTTTAAATTCGACCTCAACCTTATTTGAATAAGAACTGAAATTATCTAAAAACTCTTTTACAACCTTGCGATATCTAACAAGTTCTACAGGCAAATCATCACTTTGTAGATAAACTTCAATATAAACTTTATCTTCAAGCCCTGCAAGTATAGATTTTGATATTGGTGTTATTGTAAACCTCTTTTCTTTGGTCAAATCAAGTCTAAAAAACAATAATGAAGACAGAATATTAAAAACTATTATTAATAAAAGAATTAAGGAAGCTTGAACAAGATTCTGCTTTCTTAGTATTCGCCTGGTTTTTTTCATATTTTTTTCCATAGCCTTACCACTTACGACTTTCAAGTCTTAATTTTGTCAAAAACACAAAAACGCTAACTGCACTAAGAAAATATACAATATCACGTGAATCGAAAACACCACGGCTCATCGAGCGATAATGGTCGTTTATCCCCAAAGAAATAATAAAATCAGAAATTTTTCCTGTAGAACCTAAATATGCTAAATTCTCAAATCCAAGAAAAAACACATAACAAAGCAAAACGCTTAATAAAAAAGAAATTATTGCATTTTTTGATAATGAACTTGCAAAGATTCCAATAGCGGAATAAATTGCAGCAAGAAAAAACAAACCTATATATGATCCGAATATTGCGCCATAATCAACATTACCAACCGGATCGGCCAGCGAATTTATCGAAACTAAATAAAACAAAGTCGGTACTAATGAAATTAAAACTAAAACAACAGCAGCCGCATATTTTGAAAAAACTATCTGAAATTCTGTAAGTGGTCTTGTTAGGAGGAGTTCCATGGTTCCGGATTTAAACTCTCCGGCAAACATATTCATTGTAATAGCAGGAACAAGAAATAAAAATACCCAAGGCGAAATAATAAATAAAGTATCAATATTTGCCGCACCAATGTCAAAAATATTAAATGCTCCCCGAAAGATCCACATAAACATACTGTTGACGAGTAAAAAGACAATAACAACAAGGTATCCGGTTATTGAACTAAAAAACTCTTTTATCTCTTTTAAGAACAGAGTAACCATTTATTTAACGATTAAAATATTAGGACAAAAATAGTTTTTTTTAACGTAATTCAAAATATTTTATATTTACAAAACCTCTGCAATGTCAAAAAATATCTTACAATTTGATTCCTACAATTTTTCTCTGTTATTAAACAAAGTCTGTTAACTTCTTCTTTTATCTTTAATTACAAATCTAAACTATCCGATATAATTTTGTTGTTAATATGTCATATCGTATGAAAAGAATAATTATAGCTCTATTATTTACAATTTCAACAATATCTCTTTATACTCAAAGCTATAATTCAAATTTTAATCAGTTCGAAGTAAAGACACATTACGGGTTTACTATTCCTCATCACAGCTATATGAGTTATCTGCTGAAAAGCAATATTATCATCGGAGAAATTAACTATTCAATAAAGACTGATGGCACTAAATCATGGCAACACACTTGGAGATTTCCTGAATTAGGAATCGGATATCTTATGGGTGGACTTGGAAACATAAATGTCTTTGGGTTTTCTCAATCAATATTTTTCTTCTATGGTGTTCCGATAGTAGAAACTGAGAGAATACTTTTCAAATATAGACTAGGCACAGGCGTTGCATTTATTAGCGAAAAATTTGATCGAAGAGCAAATTATTACAATATCGCTATAGGCTCGTATTTAAATGCTCATCTTCATTTTTCACTTTTAATAGATTACAAACCTTTTGAAATACCACTATATTTTTCTGCGGGTTTTGCTTTTAATCATTTTTCAAGTGGTGCAATTGAGACTCCAAATCTTGGATTAAATCAAATTACTACAAATTTTGGGTTAAAATACCTTTACTCTGCATATAATTATTCATTACCTAAACGCACTATTCCATACTTGTACAACAAAGAACTTGAACTTTCATGCTATTATGCTGCTTCTTTCAAGGAGAATTCAACTTATGAAAACAAAAAGTATTTCATAAACTCTGTAGTTTTCGATATAGCTTCAAGAGTTACTACTAAAAGAAGTTTGGGTGCCGGGATAAATATTATTGCTGACCCTTCTATTAAACCATTAATGATGACAGACTATAATGGCATTCACAACATTTTCAGAATAGGAATACATGCTGTGCAAGAACTCTATTTTACTGATGATTTGTCAATGATAATTCATTTAGGGACCTATGTATTTAATTACTATAAGGAGAATGAGAAATTTTTAGTTTACAGTAAAATTGGGGTCAGATATTCATTTGCAGACCGATTTTTCGCCAACGTTTTACTTAAAACACATACCACAACAGCAGATTACATAGAATTTGGGGTTGGTATGAGGCTAATAGATAATAGTAGTTTCGGATATTAACGTTTAAATATGAGATATTTAAAAAACTTATAAAAACTGATTAGGACTAAGAACAACCCAAATAGGACGAACAAAATTGCAATAATTGCTGCAATTCTCATTTGAGCCTCCTCAGGCAACATTCTTGCAAGTCTCTGAGTTGTACTTAATGCATAAGATTCCGAACCTCCACCTTCAGGAACAGTATAGGTTGCCCAAAACAATAAAACGCCTAAACCACCAACACCCAAGCCTACTCCGTTAAACAGCCAGAAATCTTTGCTTTTAAATTGCGGGGCATACTTCTTTTTCTTTTTTGATGACATAAAATATTAATTGTAATTTAATCAAAAACAATAATTGCTTCAATTAGTTTATTTCTCTATTATTTTAATTTCGACTCTCCTATTTTGAGTTTTTTCATATTCATCCAACTCTAACGGATATAATTTGTATTTTGAAGCAAAACCGACATAAGTCATTCGGTTTGCTTTTATTCCGTTATGCAGCAAATAATCATATACGGCTCTAGCCCTGTTTTCGCTTAAAGTATTATTATCATTTATATAATCATAACCATCTCCTTCCTCCTCTGTCTGGCAACATATATGTCCCTGAATTTCAATTTTAAGTGTCGGATATTTTATCATAATTTCAAGCAATTCTTTTAGTGCTTCATCTGACTGAGGCAGAAATTTCGGTGTTCCTCCTACAAAATTTATATTTTTCAAAAGAATTTTATTACCCTCCACCAAGTCTTCTTCTGTTATGTTCTTTAAGTCCACATCAACAGGGGTTTCAACATCATTATTACCGTCAATGTTTCTATCGTTAACAATATTAGTTATATTTGAGGTTGTTATCAGATTATAAGAATAAATAATTTCAACTTTTCTGTGCTCACGAATCCCCCTGTCGTTTGAATTTCTACGATTTTCGTAGCTGCTAAATGGGTGTATTCCGGAACCTTTAACTTCTACAATTTTGTTCTCAGGGACAGATTTTGAAATTAGAAAACGCTTAACCGACTCTGCCCTGTTTTGAGATAATTGTTGATTATGGTCAAATGTCCCTAGAAAATCAGTATAACCAATTATTTTAATATCATGGATATTTGATTTTTGACTTAGTTCTCCAAGCGTATTTATGTTTTCACCGGATAATGAATATGAGTCTATTTCAAAATATAATAAAACAGTATCTGCAATTTGAGAATGTAAGATATTCGCAGAAAATAAAAAGGTAACAACAACTGAAAATAGAATTGAATTTCTCATAAGAATATTAGTTTATAATACAATATTTAAACTGTAAATTTGTGTTTTTATTTTTATATTATCCAATGATAAGAAAAATATTTTATTTTTGCAAGCAGTATCCGGCCTCATAGTTCAACGGATAGAATAGCAGTTTCCTAAACTGTAGATCCAGGTTCGATTCCTGGTGGGGCTACAAAGTAGCAACACAAAGTCACGATAGTGGCTTTTTTTTTCGCAGAAAAAAAAGGAATTGAAGTTTATCCTGAGCGTTAGTCGAAGGAATTCCTGGTGGGGCTACAAAGTAGCAACACAAAGTCACGATAGTGGCTTTTTTTTCGCAGAAAAAACAGGAATTGAAGTTTATCGTTTCACATCAATAAATACTTGCAGAATACACAAAAATTTGTTAAATTTGCAAAAACGAATTATGGAAGCAATAATAATATATCCCGGAGATGAATCTGACCTCAATATTTTTTTAGAGCTCGCAAAGAAGCTTAAACTCAAATCAAAAACTCTAAGTGCTGAAGCGATTGAAGAACTTTGTTTAATAAATGCAATTAACGAAGGTCGCAAAACACAATTTGTCTCTAAAGAAAGCATAATTTCAAAACTTAATAAATAATTATGATTGTTAAATTTCGCCAAAAATTTGAGCAAGATTTAGAATCTATCAACAATAAAAAAGTCCTTTCTGCTATTGCAAGAGCTATTGAAAGTGTTGAAAATTGCACAAAATTATCAGAATTAAGTAACATTAAAAAATTAAAGGCTTCAAAGGGATATTTTAGAATAAGAATTGGAAATTATCGGATCGGCATTTTTCTTGACAAAGATTGCGTTGAATTTGTCAGAGTATTATCTAGAGATAAAATCTATAAATACTTCCCGGATTAATTAGCAGTTATTTATTCCTAAAAGCTGTTACTCAAACTAGTGCAACTCGCACCGGATTATCTGTAACAAAATTGCAAATTATTCCCCGTTATAACTTAACCTGCAAATTTCAATTTGATGGCCTGCGACAATTTCGTCATCACTTTTGAATTGCCTGTCTCCGGCAAGGTTCAAATAAGCTTCTGTACCTTCAGGAGTTGCAATATAAGAATCGGGAATGCATAGAGCCACAGAAAATTTTGAGAACTTTTCGTCCATTGCATAGACATAACCTCCGTAATCCCAGCCAAATCCGTAAAAACCTATCGCCGAACCATTTAATTTCACCATATCTTCCAGACTCATGCCAACAAACAAACCTGTTATTGATTCATAAGTTTCACCTTCATCCTCCGTTTCTTTCCATTCAACATCGTAAAGACTGTAAGTAGCTTCAACAAAATCAAAATCTGTGTAACCACCCGATTCCTGATCCCAATACACAAATATTTTATGTCTGTAACCCGGGTTTAAAATACTTACTTTATATGGTTCAGTTCCTTCTTCCAGATACCATTCCATTGCAATGACATTCTTTTCTCCAAAATATTCGGCCATTTGATCATGATTTTCAAACTGGACAAAATCTTCAAGATATTTTACTTCATATTTTTGCTTTTCTTCACCGGTATCTGAATCAGCATTTCCATTTTCACTTTTGTTTGATTTACATGTAACAAAACACACAGACACAACTACCATCATCAATAACACAAAAAAAATTTTCATACAATAAAATTTAACATAATACTTCATTTACCTCAATCCACAACTCTCAATTATGGTTATATTTATTCTATATTCTATTCTATACAAATCAGACTATAAAACTACCAGATATACTTTGGAAATTATATACCTTATTAATTACATCACCAAATAAATCGCCGATAGACAACACCTTTATTTTATTCGACAATTCAGTTTTCACAGGAATAGTATCTGTACAAACGACTTCAATAATAGCGGATTTATTAATTCTGTCATAAGCAGGTCCTGATAAGACAGGATGAGTGGCAACCACTCTGACACTTTTCGCACCTCTATCCATCATAATATCTGCAGCCATAGTTACAGTGCCGGCAGTATCAATCATATCATCCATTATTATAACATTTTTACCGCCCACATCACCTATTATCATCATTTCTCCAACCACATTAGCTTTTTCTCGTGATTTATGAGCAATAGCCATATCACAATTAAGAAAATGAGAATAAGCTTTTGCACGTTTTGATCCTCCCATATCAGGAGAAGCAATAACCATATCTTTCAGTCCCAAACTCTTAATATAAGGTACAAATAAAGTAGAAGCATACAGGTGATCAACCGGGACATTAAAAAATCCCTGAATCTGATCGGCATGCAAATCCATTGTCATAACACGGTCAACTTTAGCTGCTGTAAGTAAATCAGCTATAAGCTTTGCCCCTATTGCAACGCGAGGCTGGTCCTTTCTATCCTGTCGTGCAAAACCAAAATAAGGTATTACAGCTACAACTTTATACGCCGAAGCTCTTTTAGCAGCATCAACCATCAACATTAACTCAAACAGATTGTCCACAGGCGGAAAAGTACTTTGAATCAAAAACACAGTGCAACCGCGAACTGTTTCATCTAGACTGGTAATAAACTCGCCATCGCTAAACTTTGTAAAGCTACTTTTACCAACTTCGTAAGTTACAAGACTACTTTTTGGATTACCGGCAGCCAAATGCATTTCTGCTTGTTTTTTATTATATCCTGCTACAATTTCTTCGGCTAAATATCTGCTTGCCGAACCCGAAAAAAATTTTATTGGTGACTGCATTATATTTTGGTTTTTGTTTTGATTACAAAAATACTTTTTTAAGTATCTCTTCAATCTTATAAAATCCTTTTCCAAAAAAAACTTTTCAACAGGTGTTGAAAAATTTTAATGAAACTTACCCTTAATTTAACATCTATTTAAAACAAAAAACCTTAATTTGGTATAATATGTTGATTTGTGTTGATTTCTTTAAACATTTATACTTGCAAAGGTGTTACATTATTGATTATTTTTGTATAATAGAGGGAAATGTTCCCTTATATTTATTATTAATGATAATTGGATTTTTTTGAAATTATTAAACTACATATTTGGAAAGAAAAATTGGCTGCTTGTAGTTGTAGGGGTTGTTGTTGGTGTGGGGTTGAGTATAACATCAAATGCTCAGATTCTTACATTTGAATTCTCAGCACTTTTGGGCAACGAAGCCACAGCTACTTCAAATTCAAATGATGCGAATCTTACAAGTTCTACAATTTCTAGAGGAGCAGGATTAACGGCGGCGGCAAATGCAGGAAGATTTAATGCTACTTATTGGTCACTCACTTCAATTACCAACGCAGTTTCAGGTAACAATTATATGGAATTTACAATTACGCCGAATTCTGGATACCAATTTAGTATTAGTTCCATTTACATTCAAATGCAAAGATCTTCAACTGGCCCTCGTGGAATTGCAATTAGAAGTTCCGTTGATGGCTATTCAACAAATTTGGATCAAGAATATTCAATTTCAGATGTTACAACTACACAAAACTTTACATTTACATTTACTCAAGGAAACTCTTCAACTCCTGTAACATACAGAATATATATGTGGGCTGAAGCTGAAGGAGGATCCGGTGGAATTGGTGATGGATCTGGAAATGATATTGTAGTTAATGGAACAGTTACCTCAGTACCATCAACTCCCACCATCACCCTATCAACATCAACCCTCACAGGTTTCAACTACACCGAAGATGCAGGTCCGAGTACGGAGCAGACTTTTACAGTATCGGGTACAAACCTGACAAATGACATAAGTATTGCAGCATCAACAAATTATGAGATTTCAAAGACTTCGGGTTCAGGTTATAGTTCTCCTCTGACATTTACTCAATCTGGAGGCAGTGTTAGTGAAACTACTGTTTATGTAAGATTAAAATCAGGCTTGAGTACCGGCACTTATAATTCTGAAACAATAATAGCCAGCAGTTCCGGAGCAACCAACAAAACTGTTACCTGCAGTGGTTCTGTAGTTGATTACCCTAACTGGTGTAATGTACATCCTGGAAGTGGAAATATTACGACCGGAGGGGAATTTCTTGTATATGCCCAGGTTTACGAACCAAGTCTTACAGAAGCTGCAGGGCAGGGAGCGGGTGTCACATGCCACATTGGCTATAGTTCATCAAATACTAATCCTAATACCTGGACAAATTGGGTGGCTGCTTCATATTATCAGGACAATGGTAATAATGATGAATACAAAGCAGATATAGGGCCTTCATTACTCCCTGCCGGAACCTATTATGTTGCAAGCCGGTTCTCACTCAACGGTGGAGCAACATATTCTTATGGAGGATATAGTATTGGCGGTGGTGGTTTCTGGGATGGGAGTTCCTATGTTTCTTGTGTTGTAACGGTAACAGCAAATTATCCCGATTGGTGTAATTTGCAATGGCCGGCAAGTGGTTCAATATCTGTTGGTGGATCTTATGATGTTTATGCACAGGTTTACGAATCTGGTGTTACAGAAGCCGCAGGGCAAGGGACAAATGTAAGCGGATGGATTGGTTATAACACAGCAAACACAAATCCCAATACCTGGACAAATTGGGTAGCTGCAACATTTAATTCTCAAAGCGGGAATAATGACGAGTTTAAAGCAGATATCGGCTCAGCTTTACCGGCTGGGACATATTATTATGCTTCAAGGTTTAAAGTTAATCCTAATGCAAATGAATATAAATACGGTGGTTATAACTCAGGCGGAGGTAATTTCTGGGATGGATCCTCGTATGTATCCGGAGTACTAACGGTTACTGCACCCGGAGGTTGTGCAGATGATTTGTTTATTTCAGAATATATTGAGGGCAGTAGCAATAATAAGTATATTGAAATTTACAATGGAACCGGAAGCAGTGTTGATTTGTCTAATTACGATTTGGTACAATATAATAATGGTTCGGCTACGGTATCATACACATTATCTCTATCTGGCACTCTTACAGACGGAGACGTTTATGTAATAGGGAATTCGTCAGGAACACTATATACTCCTGATTTATCAACCTCATCTAATGTTATGGGTTTTAATGGTGATGATGTTATTGCTCTTAGACATAGTAGTGTAAATATAGACATTATTGGAAAAATTGGTCAAGACCCTGGAACAGAGTGGGGTTCCGGTGTAACATCTACAGCTGACAATACACTAGTAAGGAAAAACACAATTCTTGGAGGTGATAGTAATGGAGCTGATGATTTTGATCCTTCAAATGAATGGAACGGTTACGCTCAAGACAACATATCCGATTTAGGTTCCCACACCATGATCTGTCCTACCGGTACTTCAACAATTACAGCTGGAGCTGGTTCTGAACCTGCAACAATTTCTTCACTTATTGATACACAGGGTGAAGCAGTATTAAATTTTGATTTTACTGTCACAGATGACGGATCCACGCCTGCTACTGATGCACTTAATACTTACATAAGTAAAATTATTATCACACAAGGCACAGGAAACGACATATCAGATTGGACTCAAGCAATAGCAGGAGCATTAATTACTGATGGAACAGCTACACAAACTGCAAACATTGCAATTAATGCTACAAATATTACCATTTCGTCTATTGCTCATGCAGGAGGTTCTGATTTAGGTTATATTGCAGATAACGGAGCAAAGACTTATACATTAAAAATTTGGCTTAAATCTTCTCTTGGAGGAACTTTGCCTTCAAGTATTGACGGATTGAATTTTGTATTTCGCGTTCAGGATTCGGACATTGACCTTGATGGTGGAAGCGGATTTGAAGAAGATCAGGATCAAAATTCAGGGTCAACTAAAAATGCTGTTGCAGTTGTTGCAACAGAGCTTATTTTTACAACAGGAAAACCACCCACTACAGGCAGTCCTGCGACAAATTTTCCTGTCAGAGTAAGTGCGGTTGATGCCAACGATAATATTGATCTTGGGGCAACAAATTCAATAACACTTACTAAAGAAAGCGGTAGCGGTACATTATCATCCGCATCTGGTCTTACAAAAAGCCTTTCTGCCGGAGTTTATGAGTGGTCTGATTGTCAATTCAACCTTGCAGACACTTATAAAATTACTGCAACAACGACAGGACTCTCTGATAACAATGTTACTTCATGGGATATTGTTATTGCTTATAATGCAAATAGTATCATTATATCAGAAATGTGCGATCCGCTTAATAATTATGCAACAAACAGATATATCGAAATATACAACCCGACAAATTCAACTATTGACCTTACAGGCTGTAAAGTAGAAGCTATCGGTAATGGATCTGTTATACATACATGGAATCTCAGTGGAACAATAGCATCATGTACAGCTAAAACCTGCGGTGATGATGGAAACACGGCTTTTACACCTGATTTTATAAGTGCTACATGGAGTAGTGCCAACACTGATTGGAATGGGAAAGAAGGAGATGGGGCAAGATTTAAAAATTCAAGTTCAACAATTGTAGATAATGCCGGTTCTCATGGCAATTTTGAGAATAAAACAACAGTAAGAATTGCCTCAGTAACTGCCCCTACTACAAGTTTCTCTTCATCGGAATGGACTTCAACAGCCGTTGCTGATGCAGGGTCAGGGGCTTCTACACCTGCAACCCATATATGTAATTCCTGTAATTGTTCAGAACCTACAACAAATTCTACTTCACTATCATTTTCAAATATAACTGCTACAACTATTGATGTTTCTATTGGAACCCCCGGCGATGGCTACTATCGTATTATAGTTGCGCGTCAAGGCTCTGCTGTGAGTTTTACACCAACTGATCTTACTACTTACGATGCAAATTCTGTTTTTTCGGATGCTACTGATCTTGGGTCCGGCAACAAAGTAGTTTATAGTGGTACAGGTACTTCAGTTACTGTAAGTGGTTTAAACGGTAATACAACTTATTATTTTAAAGTATTTGAATACAACTGTTCCGAAGGCTACGAAGATTATTATACCGGTGGAACTATACTGGCAGGCAATGCTACAACATTAATAAGCCCTGTTACAAATCTGCAAGTATTATGTCAAACAAACAGTACCGCTACAATAACATGGACTGCTCCGGTTGGAGATTATACCGGAGTAATTATAGGAGTAAGAAATTCTACTTTAGTTCCCCATACTATTAGCAATAATGCAAGTAGTTATACTGCAGATAGTGAGTTTGAATCTGGCACACAATACGGTTCGACAACACCATACAGCTACGTAGTTTATAAAGGCACAGGAACAAGTGTAACAGTAACAGGTTTAACTCAAGGGCAGGCATACACCATAAAAGCTTATACTTATAAAAATGAAACAGGTTCGGTTTGGTCAACTACTCCCACTACCAGTATATCTGCATTGAGTACTGCAGATGTAACAGAAAATTTTGTTTTAACCGGAAACTCACAACTTCAACTACAATGGACTAATCCCAATAGTGCATGCTTTGATGAAGTCATGATAGTGTGTAACGCAGGTTCTGCCATTACTACCCAACCAACAGGTGACGGATCATCATACACAGCAAATCTTGCTTTTGGCTCAGGAACGGCTTACGGTACCGGATATGTTGTTTACAAAGGGACATACTCACCACAAACTGTAACTGGCTTAAGTAACGGAACAGAATATTGCTTTACATGGTTTGTTCGTAATGGTACTTCTTGGTCAACAGGCGTAAGCAATTGTGAAACACCAACAACGGTTACAATCCTTCAACCCGGTGATTTGGCTATAGTTGCTGTTAACACCCAAGCCACAAGCTCTGGCTCGGCAGATGAAATATGTTTTTTCACATTTAAAGATATAACAGAAGGTACAAGCATTGATTTCACAGATAATGGTTACGAAAGATTATATGAAGGGTTATGGGCTTCTTCTGAAGGTACCATAAGAATGACTCGTTCAGGAGGTGGGACAATTCCGGCAGGTAACGTAATTTGTTTTCAGGGAATGGGATATACACAATCCGGTTTTAGTATTTACAATTGTGGCAATGCAGATGACGAGAACTGGACTATTACATCTATAAATTCTGTAGGCTCTTTGAATGGTTCTTACGACCTTAACGTTGATGATCAGATTTGGATAATTCAAGGAGGAGCCTGGGCAAATGGAGGATCAATATCTGCACATGAAGCAACTTATTCGGGCAATGTTCTCTATGGTTGGACTGCAACAGGATGGGAACCAGCTCCCGGATATGACGACACAAAAGGTTCAACTTTATACCCATCAACTGAATGCTTTATGACTAATGTATCTGTTGCAGCAAACCATAGCAAAGTAAAATACGTCGGCGAGACAACTGAAACAAGTCAGTTTAATTGGATTGGAAGAATTAATGACGATACAAACTGGCTAGGATTTGCAGACAATACTACTTATTTTGCAACGAGAAATTATTCATCTACTTGTTACGAATTCACAAGCAATCAATCAATAGGTGACATTAGCGGTATTTGGACCGGGGCAGCCAACGAAGACTGGTTCGATTGCGGGAACTGGCAAAATCTTAGAATTCCGATTGGAAACACAAATGTACTAGTTTCAGGAGCTGTTAGCAATGATATAACAGTTGATGACGGAATAATCTCACAACCTGAAGCAGTATGTAATAATCTGACAATAGAAACGGACGCATTAGTTGGAGCAAATCCCGTTAAATTAAAGGTAAATAATTCTAATAGTGTATTAAGAATCTATGGTAATATGGAGAATAATCAAATTATTCAACATACTGCAGGAGAAATTTATTATTATGGCGATTTTGAAAATAATGATACATATACCCATACTACAGCAGGCATAGCAATATTTGAAGGATCAAGCCCTCAAACGATTACAGGAGCCACAACATTTTATAATTTAAAATTGAATAATACATCTACCGGCGTAACAATTGCTAATAATATTACAGTAAATAATATATTAACTCTAACTGATGGGCTAATTAATACAGGTACAAATATGGTGATAGTCGAAAATAATTCGACATCTTCGGTAACCGGGCACTCAACTGAAAGCTATATAAATGGCAATTTAAGACGCAAAGTAGCTGCAACAGGAGAATACGATTTCCCAGTTGGAACTTCATCATATTTTGAGTTGGCAAAAATTCTCCTCACAAGTTCATCAGTTACTTATTTTGATGCAAAATTCACAAATCCGCACACAGGCACGACATTACCAACTTCTCCTTACTTAACTGTTGATGGAACAGAACTGACAGAATTACTTGATTACGGCTTCTGGACTATAGCACCGGTCTCCGGGACTTCAACTGATTATGACATTACATTGACTTCACGAGGGCATACAAACGGTGGAGAAATTGCTACTCAGCATACAATTGTAAAAAGAGACAATTCTTCCTCCGACTGGGCTTCATACGAAGATAATCATGATAATTCAACTCAATCAGGAACAGGCACAGATCCAATTACTGCCAAACTTACAAACATGAACGGATTTTGTGATGCAGCAATAGCTAAATCAAAAGAATTCCCTTTACCGGTAGAACTATTGTATTTCAAAGCTGATGTCATAAATAAAACCGTTTTGCTCGAATGGGTAACTTTGTCAGAAATCAATAATGACTATTTCGAAATTCAGCGTTCATATAATGGCATAGATTTTATGCAAATCGGCAAATTATACGGTGCAGGTAATTCAAATAATAAAAACTATTATTACTTTACAGATGATGATCCTCTATTCGGAATATCATATTACCGACTAAAACAAAGCGATTTCGACGGAGTATTTTCATACAGTAAAACTATTTCTGTTTTGTTAAAATCTGAAAAATCTCTAAACGTTAGTTGTTTATATAATCCTGATTATGCTGCAACATTGTTAATTGACAACCCTTATGGTGGCAATCTCAACATTAGGATAACTGATATGTCCGGAAAAATAATTAGATCTGACATATTTTATTATATAGATAATCCCGTTACATTAAATATTGATAAAACAGGAATAAGTCCCGGATTATACATTTTTAATGTCTTCAATAATTTTGAATCTGTTACGGTTAAAGTAGTTGTTTATTAATTAAAATATGAGTAGAACTGTGACAAATGATTTTAAAAATTTTTATAACAAAGCTATTTTTTAATAAAATCAAAAAAACTATGAATTCAATTAAACTTATTTTTACAACTCTAATTCTTGTATCATTTTCAACAGCATCTTATTGTACTGATCATTTTACTGAAAGTTTTACCAGTGGGCCCAGCGATTTTTACACAGGCAATCATACATACAGCAGTGGTCTAACATGGGAACTTATAACTGTCAAGGGTGAAGCAGCAGCATATTCGGTCGGTGGTATAGGTAGCGCAGCAATTTTTCAGGCAAATTCAACATCATCAATCATTTCGCCATCTGTTAATACTGCTGGAACAATTACATTTCAATATCGTGAGAAAAATGATATAGGTGGTGGAAGTTTTACTGTTCAAAAATCAGTTAGTGGTGGTGCCTTTGTTACTATTGCTACGCAAAACTTTTCAGGAACTACTTACCAAACATTTAATTTCACCATTAATGATAATAGCAATGATATAAGAATTAAAATTGTTGCGAGTAATCCCTCAACATATTTAATTGTTGATGAATTGACAATTACAGCACTATCAACAGAGCCTGAATTAAATGTTTCTCCTGCATCATTATCCGGATTTATTTATATCGAAGGTTCAGGACCTTCTTCTGAACAAACTTATAATTTAAGTGGTAGTTTTCTGACCGGATACCCTGGAGACATTACAGCCAATGCACCAACGAATTACGAGATTTCATTAAGCTCAGGTTCAGGTTTTGCCAGCTCATTGAACATTCCTTATACTTCAGCTACTCTATCAACAACAGTTATTTATGTAAGATTAAAAGCCGGATTATCAGCCGGTACTTATAACTCTGAAACAATATCTCATTCGGGTGGTGCAGCTTCCACAGTAAATGTAACCTGTAGTGGCTCAGTTTCTGAAATACCACCTCCTGCCCTGGTTGTAAATCCTTCTACACTTAATGGATTTACATATGTCATTGGAAATGGACCCTCAGCTTTTCAATCTTTTGTATTAAGTGGAACTTATCTTACAGGATATCCTTCAAATATAACTGTTTCTGCTCCGACAAATTATGAAATATCTTTAAGTTCAGGCAGTGGTTATACAACAAACCTGAATATTCCATATTCTTCCGCTACTCTTAATTCTACAACTATTTATGTAAGGCTAGTAGCAGGACTGGTTACTGAAAACTATAATTCAGAAACAATTACTGTAAATGGAGGTGGCGCTCCTGAACAAACTGTTACCTGCAATGGAAGTGTAACAGATGTTCCACCTGCAATATTGTCCATTAATCCTTCTATTCTCTCAGGATTTTCATATACAGTAGGTTCAGGTCCATCAGGTGAACAATCATACAACCTTAGTGGTACTAACCTCACAGGTTATCCGGCAAATATTATCGTAACTGCTCCAACAAATTATGAAATTTCTTTAAGCTCAGGAAATGGATATACAACTAGTCTTAATATTCCATATTCTTCAGTAACACTTAATTCTACAACTATTTTTGTAAGATTAAAAGCTGATTTAATTGTTGGAACTTACAATTTTGAATTCATTACAAATTCTGGTGGTGGAGCTACCGATGTTGATGTAACATGCAACGGATATGTTTTGGAAGAATCTGAAGATCCTTGTCTCGCCGAAGATTTTAGCGGATTTACTTCGGGCACACACGAAAGTCCTGCTACAACTGACATTTCAGGTTCGCTTGATACTTATACACAAACTAATGGCTGGACTGGCTTAAAAATCTACTCTGCAGGAGGTGAAATTAAATTAGGTACGGCTTCTGCCAATGGTTATATAATTACTCCAACTATAGATTTATCGGATGGTGGCTCTTTAAGTTTTGATTACTCCAAATGGGCCAGTGATGCTTCTGTTGTTCAAGTTTTTCATGCTTCTGACGGTGTTAATTTCGTTCAGGTAGGTAGTGATATTACTCCTGAAACAGATTTTCAGAATGTTTCTTTGGAAATCTCTGAAGGCACAGCTTCATCTAAAATAAAAATCGGAACTAATGTTAAAAGAGCTTATCTTGATAATATTGAAGTTTTCTGCGGAGGCTCTGCACCTACCCCTTTATTATCAGTTACACCGAATAGCTTAAGTGGATTCAATTACATCGAAGGTTCAGGTCCATCTTCAGAACAGTCTTTCGCTTTGTCAGGTACAGATATGAATGGTACTGATGTAACAATCACTCCTTCTACAAGTTATGAGATTTCTCTCACAAGTGGAACAGGATTTCAAAGTACTCCAATTACACTTTCCAGTTTTAATGGAAATACCACAACAATTTACATTCGCTTAAAAGCAGGCTTACAATTTGGTATTTACAATTTGGAGCTTATAACAATCAGTGGTGGTGGCGCATCTGAGGTAATAGTAACTTGTAACGGATATGTTGAGGAACTACTAACTCCCGAATTATCTGCAAACCCTTCTGAATTATCAGGATTCGATTACATCGAAGGTTCAGGTCCATCCTCAGAACAGTCGTTCTCTTTGTCAGGCACAGATTTGAATGGAACTGATGTAACAATCACTCCCTCTACAAGTTATGAGATTTCTCTCACAAGTGGAACAGGATTTCAAAGTACTCCAATTACACTTTCTAGTTTTAATGGAAATACCACAACAATTTACATTCGCTTAAAAGCAGGCTTGCAATTTGGTATTTACAATTTGGAGCTTATAACAATCAGTGGTGGTGGTGCATCTGATATTACAGTTGGTTGTAGCGGATATGTTGAGGAATTACTAACTCCAGAACTTTTTGTAAACCCAGCAACTCTTGAGGGTTTTACATACTTATGGGGCGAAGGTCCTTCTGTTGAACAAAGTTTTGTATTAAGCGGAAGCAATTTGAATGATGATCAACTAACTCTTACTCCTCCTGCAAATTATGAAATATCTTTAAGTCAGGAAACAGGCTATCAAAGCGATCCAATTATTTTTAATTCTTTTAGCGGAGATGCAACTACAATTTATGTAAGATTAAAATCTGGACTCGAAATTGGAGAATATAATTCAGAAATGATAAACATTTCGGGAAGTGGAGCTTCAGATGTGACAGTAATCTGTAATGGATATGTTGACATTAATGAAAACATCCTATTATTCAATTCTTCTGATAATTGTATTATTTATCCTATACCGTTTTCTGATATATTAAACATAAGTTTTAATGAATTAAACAATAATAAAGTCTTTATCGAAATTTATGATGTCCTCGGAAAAGTCATTTATCATAACACATTTTCAATTAAATCAGAAAGATTGGAAACAGCAATAGACCTACACAATCTGAATACAGGGATATACTTTTTAAGATATAAAAACGGTAACGATACATTTGTTAAAAAAATTGAAAAAAGATAGCTGTAATTAAAACTTTACTATTATTCAATTTTGTAATACAATACACTAACCAGATTTGTATATCGTGTTAGCATACTAAAAATTTAATCCGCTCATCTCAATAATTAATAGTACTTTTGCGACTTGAAATAAATTTATGATACATTCATTTGAAAACTACGGGCTGAGTGAAGATATTCTTGCAGCTATAAAAGAATTAGATTTTAATACTCCTACTCCAATACAAGAAAAAGTAATACCTCATCTACTCGAAACAAAACAAGATCTTGTTGGACTTGCGCAAACAGGAACAGGAAAAACTGCTGCTTTTGGATTACCTATTTTACAACAAATTAATTATAATGATAATCATACTCAATGCATTATAATTAGTCCGACACGCGAGCTGTGTGTACAGATTGCAAAAGATATGACGAATTATGCCAAATACATTCCTGCAGTACGCATTGTTGCAGTTTATGGAGGAGCATCAATCGAAAATCAAATCCGTGATTTAAAAAAAGGCTCACACATCATTGCCGGAACTCCCGGAAGAGTTCTTGATTTAATAAAGAGAAAAATACTAAAAATTGACAAAATTTCATTTTTAGTTCTTGACGAAGCTGACGAAATGCTTAATATGGGTTTCAAAGAAGATATTGATTTAATTCTTGAAACCACTCCCAAACACAAACAAACTCTTCTATTTTCGGCTACAATGCCTCCCGAAATTATGAAGATTGCCGAAAACTATATGGTCAATCCTTTGGAAATTTCTGTAGGAAATAAAAATTCAGGTGCAGAAAATGTAGAGCATTTCTACTATCTGGTAAATGCAAAAAACCGCTATCTGGCACTAAAACGTATTGCCGATATAAATCCTGATGTTTACGGTATTGTTTTTTGTCGTACACGAAAAGAAACTCAGGAAATTGCAGACAAACTAATTGAAGACGGATACAATGCAGATGCCTTGCATGGTGATTTATCGCAGTCGCAACGAGATCATGTTATGCAAAAGTTCCGTAGCGGACACTTACAGCTACTTGTTGCTACAGATGTCGCTGCCAGAGGTTTAGATGTTAATAATCTTACTCATATTATCAACTATAATCTACCTGACGAAAGGGAAGTCTATATTCACCGAAGTGGTCGAACCGGAAGAGCAGGCAAAAAGGGAGAATCAGTGTCTATTATTCACAGCAAAGAATTACACAAAATAAGAGAAATAGAAAAAACATTAAAAAGACCTATTACACGAAAACAAGTGCCAGAAGGAAAAGAAATCTGCATGAAACAGTTAATGAATATGATTGACAAAATTGAAAAATTAGAAGATATTGATAATCAGATTCATGATTTTTTACCAATGATTTTGAAAAAGTTAAGTTGGATTGAAAGGGATGAACTGATAAAAAGATTTGTGTCGGTTGAATTTAATCGTTTTCTAACATATTACAAAAATGCTCCCGATTTGAATATTAATGAAAAATCTGATCGTAACGACTCTTCAACAAACAGAAGAGAAGGAAAAAGAGAACGAAATAGTGTAAGTGCAAATTTTACAAAGTTTTTCTTAACTTTGGGTGAAAAAGACGGATTGACAAAATTAAAATTGATGGACCTTATTAATAGCAATGATAGTCTTGCCGGAGCTGAAATAGGGAAAATCGAAATTCTTGCCGGATATACTTTTTTCGAGATGGAATCTGCTATGGAAAATTTGGTAATCAAAGCTTTTAATAATAAAAGATACGCAGGTAAAAGGCTTAAAGTGGAAGTAAAAAACGACAGCAGACGTAAATCGGGTGGGTTTAACAAAAGCAGCGATGACAGAGGTGGATATAAAAGACGCGATGACAATACTGGCGGATACAAAAGACGTAGCGATGACAAAGATAGTAGAAGTAGGAATAGCGGAAAATGGGGAAGATAAAACAAAATAATAATATTTGACGAAATAAATTTAAGTTTTCTACAAGTCTATCTTGAGCTAAAAAACATATTTTTAGCTATTAATAATAAAATTATTCCATATATTTTGTTTACCCTAGCCTTTTAATAGATTTTTATATTTTTGCAATATAAAATCATGTATTATGAACTGGTTTGTTTTTTGGATTGCAGTATATACCATACTTTTAGTTGCATTGACTTTAAAATATGTAAGAAAAAAAGACTTTGACGGATATTTAATTAACAACCGCAAAACTAAGCTATTACCCTTACTTTTTACTACTCTTGCAACTTTTGTCGGTGGTGGTGTAAGTATGGGACTTATTGCCATGGGCTACGCTTCAGGTTTTGCAGCTATTGCAATTGGCATTTCTTATGTGCTTGGTTTTTTTATTCTTTATTTCTTCGCAGCAAAAATTCGTAAAATAGGTGCAGAAAAAAATATCTATTCATTTGCCGAATTCCTAAACAAAGCATACTTGAAAAATCACAAGTTGTCAACTTTTCCTAAAGCTTTTTCAGGTCTGATAAGCGGAATAAATATCCTTATTTTCTTTTTTCTAACAGCAGCTCAATTCGTTGGGATGGCAACACTTTTACATTATGCTTTTAATGTAGGCTATGTTTGGGCTGCAGGGATTTCATTTATTGTAGTCATCTTTTATACTGCTTTTGCAGGATTATCAGGAGTTATTGTTACCGATTTTATTCAATTTATTGTAATAATATTAATGATAATTACAATATTTATTCCCGGGGTATGGAACGACACAAACGGGTTAGAAAGTCTGAAACAGCTTCCTGCATCTTTTCTTAACGGCACCCACGAAGGATGGATATTTTTAATTGGCTTACCTATTCTTTTAAGCCCATCTGTCCTTACACGAATGGACATTTGGCAACGAACATTGGCTGCAGGTAGCGAAAAAATTGCAAAACGAAACAGCATTTTAAGTGGATTTGCAATGTTGCCTTTTTATATAATTTTCCCTTTGGTTGGAATGGCTTTGCGTGTTGATTTTGGTACCGACATTGACCCAAATCATGCAACTCACCTATTTTTGGAGAACAACACAAATGCAATCTTCCTCGGATTTGCTGTGGTTGGTTTGCTGGCAGCTTTGATGTCGTCAGCCGACAGCTTCCTTAATATTGTTGCAATGACTGCTGTCAGAGACTTCTCGTCGTGGAAGGATGAAAATTTGTCAAAAGAAAAAACCTTTAAATTTGTAAGAATTGCTGTTGTGATATTTGGAGCTGCTGCTCTTGGAATGGCATTGTATATGGCTGATATTGTTGAGCTTTTTATTGCAGGAATTACTTTAAATATTTTATTTACACCGGTTACTTTACTCGCTTTAATTAAAAATGATGTGTATAAATACAAATTTGCTGCTTTTGCAAGCGTGCTTGCTGGTGTAATTGTTATTGCTGCACTATTTATCTATGGATTTATTAGTAAAGACAGCGGAATACTCAAAATTGCCTTTGTACCGGCTACAATAGTGGCTACAATAACTCTGTTTGTTGGAATTTGGATTGGAAAAAGGACAAAAAAGCATAGATATGATAATTAGTTCAGAATTTTATTATTTACAATTTCTGCAGCCAATAATATAACACTTGATTTAATATAATATGCATAGAAAACTACTTTTTTTGATTTTAATTATTCCTATCGAATTCGGATATAAACTGTATGCTCAAGAAAACCCAATAGTTTTAAAAGATATAGAAATTTCATCCATGAGAAATGACCAGCTTTTAAAAAATAGCCCAGAGCTAATTAGAGTAATAACTTCGACTGAAATAAGAGCATTGAATTTAAGTAATGTTTCGGATATTTTAGATTACGTTGCAGGTGTAAATATTGAAACCGGAACAGGTTCGGGGTTTGCCAATCGGGGTATTGCAGCAATGAATGGAATGCCAGCTCAATATACATTGGTTCTGCTAAATGGAAACAGAATTCTTAGCGACCATATTCATTCAGGGCAAAATATCAACTTTATACCTGTTGAAGAAATCGAAAGAATAGAAATAATTAAAACTGCCTCATCCGCACAATACGGTAGTGATGCAATTGCAGGAGTAATAAATATTATTACCAAAACCGCCGACACAAAATCTGCTGCTACTTTTTTTGGTGAATATGGTTCTTACAAAACATATAACACCGGAGCATCTGTTCAGTCTATGACAAATGAAAAGACCGGGGTTTATACTTTCATAAATTACAAAGAATCGGACGGAATTCCATTACTTGCACCTGCAAATCGAATTGGTAAAATGGGATACAACTCCCTAAATCTCACACAAAGATTTACATCAAATATTGGCAGCTCTCTAAAAATTGATGCCTGGATAAAATACATTGACAGTAACATGCAATATAAAGATGAGATGAACGAAAGTTTTATGTTTATGCCTAATATCAACCTAAAATACACAATAAACGACAAATCTTTTATTTCTACAAAACTTGCTTTCTCTAAATGGAATAGCGAAACAAGTCTGGAAAATAATGAAATCTTCAGACCTGAAATTTTTTACTTTTTAAAATTAAGTAACGACAATAATATAATTGCAGGGACAGACTTATCAGTAAACAGTTTTACAAGGAGTGCTGTTGAGTTACATATACAAAGAATGATTGGTTTCTTTATTCAAGACGAGCATAAATTTAATGAAAAGCTATCAGCATTAGGCTCTATAAGAGTTGACAAACTACAATATTCATCAATGGTTTTCACTCCAAAACTTGCCTTGATGTACAACTTAAATCAAGATTTAAAAATTCGTGCATCAGTTAGTCGTGGATACCATGCCCCATCAGTTCAGGAGTTGTACGAAGTTGGATATGGTCATGGAGGAACGGCTTTCCGTTTCGGAAATCCTGATTTAAAACCTGAATACAGCACATCGGTTGGTTTGGGTCTTGACTACAGCAAAAACAACAAATTTTTTATAAATTTAAGCGGTTTTTACAGCAATATTACCAATATGATTGTTCCTGTTTACTCCGGACCATGGGAACAAGATACGACCAAAGACGTGTGGATGAGAAAAAACATTTTGGAAGCACAGATAATTTCTGCTGAAATTAGTGCTAGTTGGTATATTACAAACAACTACAATTTACTGCTCTCTTACAATTATGCAGACAATATTGCAAAATCAGAAATAAGTCAAAAACTTCCGTATAATCCGGGTCAAAGTTTAAATATACGTTTTACGGCAAAACAAAACATTGGCAATAATCTCATAATTTCTGAATATGTAAGCATGCGTAGTGTTTTTGGACGCAGTGCATGGAACTGGAAACCTGAGACAGGTTCGGAGCCAACAAATCCTTTTGGACTAACAACAGAACTTGCCGACTATCAAAAACTTGATGCAGGAATAAACCTTTGCTTTGCAAAAAAATACAATATTTATTTCAATATAGGAAACATTTTAGGACAAGATATCGAAAACCTCGATGATGCATATACTGTTATTGATGGAGAACCGGTTTATAAAGTTGGAGTAAAATTCAATTTATATTAGAGGGACGGTGGCTTCGAGACGCAACTCCCTAAGGTCGTTGCTCCTCAGCCACCTTATATACTGCTAAGAAAGATTGTTGGATGTATAGGGGAATGAGGAAAAGCGACTACAAGGAGCTTTGTCTCCAAGTCCCCGATTAAAAAATTATTTATCTTTACAACATGAAGTGTTATATGTATATACTTGAATGTTCTGACGGTTCATATTACACCGGTAGTACAAAAGACCTTAAAAGGAGACTCGAACAACACCAATCCGGAGAAGGAGCTAATCATACAGCTAAAAGATTACCTGTAAAACTAGTTTATTACGAAGAATACAAGAGAATAGATTATGCTTTTGACAGAGAAAAACAAGTTCAAGGCTGGAGTAGAGCAAAAAAAGAAGCTCTGATATTTGGTCATTTTAACGACCTTCCTGAATTAGCAATCCCTTACCGATTTAGAACTAAAGAATAGATATAAGGTGGCTTCGAGGAGCAACTCCCTAATGTCGTTGCTCCTCAGCCACCTTATATACTGCAAAGAAAGATTGTTGGATGTATAGGGGACTGAGGAAAAGCGACTACAAGGAGCTTTGTCTCGAAGTCCCCGTCTTACACACCCTTCACATTACCATACTTATCAAAAATCTTAACATTTGCATACCACAAGCTAAGAGTCAGCGACAAAACACATCCTACAAAAATTGCAATCATAATCATTATTTGATATTTTATAGCAGTTGCCGGTGATGCTCCACCGAGAATTTGACCTGTCATCATTCCGGGCAAAGATATCAACCCCATTACCGACATTCCGGCAAGTAAAGGATTTATACCCTTTACCAAAGCTTCCTGAATAAATGGTCTGATTGCTAATTTTTGACTTCCACTATTTGTTAAAACAAAATAGTAAAGCTCTCTTTTTTGCTTTAATCCATCGAAATAAGTGCTTAACCCAACTATATTATGATTTAGAGAATTACCTAAAATCATTCCCGAAATAGGAATAAAATAACGAGCATCAAATACATAATCCAATCTAATAATCAAGCCTAAAAAAAAGCCGTCAATAATAACTAATGAAAACAATACTGCCAGTGAAAATGGAATAAAAAATGTTTTTGCACTAACTTTTATTCTTTTTATGCTAGTTCCGGCACTTATTAAAATCATAACAATTACCCAAGCTGAGTTTATCCAAGCATTATTAAGCTTAAAAATCCACTCTAGATAAACAGCAACAAGAGCTAATTGAACAATCATTCGCAAGCTGCTAATTAATAAATCTTTTACCAGCCTAACACGATAGTACAAGAATATTGCAATCGGAATAATCATCACCGAAAACCCGATAATCAGGTTCAACAATTCTATATCTTGAGTTGATCCTTTCATAAATTAATAATTTTATCTGCACTTTCTATCCAAACCGGATTATGAGATGCCGAAACAATTGTTTTATTTTTCAGATTTCTTATAACTTTTAGTAATTCTTCAGTTGATTCTGCATCAAGCGAAGCTGTAGGCTCGTCCATCAAAATTATTTGGCGTTCAAGAGATAAGCAAACAGCTACTATCAGCCTTTGTTTTTGTCCGCCACTCATTTGATCGAACTTTCGTGTATAAAATTCCTTTTCCAGTCCCATTTGGCTGCAATAATCCAAAATCAAATCATGTTTACTCTCAAACCCCAACATTTTTACAAGATCGGAGCCATTATCCACAGGCAAATGAATATTTTGAGGGATATATGCCAACTGCGACCTAACAGCAGCAATATTTTCAGCATTTAAACCTAATCCATGAACTGCTATCTCTCCTTTTTGTGGCAAAACATATCCCTGAATAAGTTTTAAAATAGTTGACTTACCCTTACCAGATGCTCCTGCAAAACAAGTATGTTGATTGATTTCGATTTTCGCCGAAAAATCTACGAATACAGGTTTATTATCAAAATTGAGAGATATGTTTTTGAATTCAATCATAATGTAAAACCTATTTTCTGCAAAAATAAACTAATCACAAACAATAATAACATCAATTTACTATTTTTGTCTAAAGCTTTGAAAAACTCATGGACGACAAATTACAAATATGGCTGGCAAAAATGAATCCGGCTGCAAAAGTTACTTACGAACAGGAATCATTTTGTCTTACAAGCGAAGAAATTCAATCACAATTTTGCGACTCCAATTATTGGCACTCAACAGGACAACCCAGCTCTTGGTTAGTTCAATCTATAGTATCAAAAGTAAAGTATAAATTCAGAGGTAAATTGCCACGTAATAAAGCGATTGAACTATCTGCATTTATTCTGCAAATAAGTACTGCTGAAATTGAAAGTGCTCTGGACTGGAACGCAAATTATAATGCCTGGCACGATGGAAGAAGCGTTGAGGACTGCCATGTTTGGTTGAAGGATGAGTGATTTTATTCTTTTACTACAATTTTATCTTAACTCCCCCCATTACTGCAATTCCCGGAGCCGGAACATTGGCAATATCAAAATATTCAGTGTTTGTAAGGTTGTAACCGCTTATATAAATATCAAATTTATTAAATTCGGCATAAATTCTAGAGTTTAGCAAAGTACTTAATGGAAATTCTACGGTCTCTGTGTAAGCGTTTTGGTCAAAATCAAAAAATAAGTACTCGCCATTACGTTTAAATATATTTAGAGTCCAATCGGCAGAAAGATTCTTATAAATTTTGTGACTTAAATTAAAGACAAACTTATGCTTAAGCTGGTCCAGTGTGTACTTAGATTCCAACCCCTCTGCATATTTATCCTGATATATATACGAATACACTAAATTTATGCTTTTAACAAAAAAATCTTCCTTAAAATCACGGTATGCAGCAAAAACCTCTATCCCTGCAACATTTAGTTCGGTGAGATTTTTTGTTTCCCAAACAGTGCTGTTTTCTTCGCGAACCCAGGATATGATATTTGTACCGTATCTGTTAAATAAATTGAGATTGATATAAGAATTTTTCGAAATATAATATTTTGCTCCTGCCTCAAAACTTAATGCCTGTTCCGGAATAAGATCAACATTTCCGATGTTCGAAGGACCTTTATAATATAATTCAGTGAATGTCGGTAAACGCATTGACTTATTCACCCCTGTTTTTATCATAAATTTTTCACTCAAATAATAACCGACATCCACTCCATAATAGTAATTCATGCCGTATTTTTGATTATGATAAATCATCAGACCTGCATTAAAAAGAAATTTCTCAGAATAATATCCGTGTTCGGCAAAAAAACTAAGATTTTTACGGTCGTCAGATTTGTCATACAAACCATTGTGAATAGGTTCTACATCATTACCCAAAACACTAGAATAAATCTGTTCGTAACGATACTCACCACCAATTGCCGATTTCCCGAATCTCCAATCCTTTTCTAAATTAAAACCCGTACCTGCAATATTTGTAAAATGATTATTATGTCTTTGGTACCAACTTACTGTATCGCCTGTATTGAAGTTTATCCAATTACCTCCTATTTGAGTATAATAGTCTTCAGTTTCCCGAAATAACTGGAATTCATCTACTAAAGCTCTATAATAAATTTTGTAATCCCATTTCAAATCTGTTCCACCTGAAAATTTACATGCTGCAAAGCCTGTTCTGATTTTTTCGTACTGATTTGAATACATGGGAGTATAAAAGCTAAATGCTCCATAATCTTTGTACAAAAAACCAAGCATTGATTTAACTTTTACTCTGCCAATCGGAAAATTATTCTCATAGTAAACATTTGTACGATTATAATCAGTATTTTTCATAAAGCCATCCGAACGCGAAAAAGACAAGGTAAGATTTTGTTTAAACTTCTTTATAACATTATCTATTCCCAATTCTGTATTAATAGTATTAAAACTACCGTATGACAAATCTAGTTTTAAAGCATTTTTTTCCGGGATTCTACTAATAAAATTTACTGCTCCTGTCAGAGCATTTGCCCCAAATGTTCTTGATGCCGGACCGTATAGAACTTCAATATTTTCAAGATTTGTTAATCCAATTGGAATACTTAAACTGTAATGTCCGGTTTGCGGATCACTTAAATTTATTCCGTTTAATAAAACCAAGGTCTGGTCGAAACTACCACCTCTTGTACTTATATCGGACTGCACAGAGGAAAATGAACGCTGTCTAATATCAATTGCGGAAAAATCCTTTAATGCAGTACTTATATCATTGTCATGAGAAATATTTAGATTTCTGTTATCAATAATTTGTATTGGTCTTAGCATTTGCTTTTCCGAAGTTTCTGTTCTCGAAGAATTAATTACTATTTCTTTAAGAATTATCGTATCAATAGTTTGCGAAAAAACTATTTCACCAATAATTATTAACAATACACATATTATAACAAGTTTCACTACTTGATTTTTTTTGCAAAAATCGTATTTAATTTTGTAACCTGACAATAAAAATACAAGTTTTTGTATTTTATGATTTTTAAAAATAGGTCTATATAGTTCAATTATGTTATTTTTACAAAGATTTGTAAAGTTTAAAATGAAGTTTTTTATATCCTTATTATTATTATTTTCTTGTTATACTATAATTGCTCAGGATAATGGAACAGCAAAATTTGGACGTAACAGACATTTTAAACTTACAGATTTTAGTTTAAGCTATTCAGGATCTATTTATAATTTCAGTTCAAAGTATTTAAACCACGTTCACGATTTATATGCTTATTCTCCGCCACAATGGGAAAATACTGATTCTATGCTTTATCATGACAACAGATCTGTAATTAATGCAAAACTTAATCTCCAAAGACAATTAGGAAATGAACAGTCTCATTTATATGGTAATTTATCATTTGGAATATGCATTAGTACGGGAGGAAGGATAAAAGCATCTTATATGGCTCAATATCATTCGCATACCGATTCGGCAATCATCAATTCCGAACCGGTAAGAAATCTGGACACAACAATAGTTAAGCAAAATGAATATGTTTATTATTCTACAGACGTAGGATTTGATATTGCATTCACAGTAGGCTCACCACCTAAAAATACTTTTTGCGCAGAATCGGGTGTAGGAATAAGTGGAATGAGAAGTGTTACAGAAACTATGTTCTATACCGAATCTTTTTCAATAAATCATAATTACATAAATCAATATAACAGATTTCTTAATTTTGATAATCTTCAAACATCTACAGTAAAAGTGCAACCTGCTTCTCAAATTCTGATAAAAGCCTATATCCCATTAATATTCACCTACAAAATGACAAGAAATCTTTCTTTAATGACCTTATTTCATGGTGGAGTAGAGCTGCAAAAACCTGAAAATAAAAGTTTTTATACTTATCCGTATTTTACTATTGGAATAGGTTGCAGATTAAGATTTTAGTGTATTTTTCCCAAACTCTTCATTTATTCAATTACCGGATCAGGATTTTGTGCTTTTTTAGCATTTTTAATCGCTTTCTCGTGTTCATGATATTGCTTTTCCAGTTGTTCAAAATTGATAAGCGTTCCTTGTAGTTTAAATTTGTATTTATTTGCAAACGCAATTTGAGTTTCCTGCGATTTTTTCTGTACTAAAATAAGTTTCCAATATATATCCAAAATTATTTCTGAAATTTCAATACTATTGGCCTCCGTTATCCCAAAGCTAATCTTATCAATTAAATCGGTGTATTCATTTTGTAATATTTTTTTACAATCAGCCATATTCTCTAAAGCAATCTTTTTATAGTTGATTTCTTTATCGAATTCTTCGAGTTTATTAATCGAATCAGTATAAATATCTACTATTCTAACAAGATTACCAATTTGGGCATATTCCTTCGCAATGCTAATACTATCAATATTATCACTAATCGAATTATTTATCAATTGTTCCGTAGTCCCAAACAATCCATTAATTCCATCAATCACAGGGCTATAATAAGTAAATATTTTTTCATGATAATCCATTGCAGCTTCTTTCTTTTCTTTTGATACATAATTGCACGAAAAACACATTACAGCCAAAGCGATAACAAATAAAATAGTTCTTGCTTTCATTTTTTGTAATTATAAATATAATTCAAAGAAACATAAATGTTTTTAATTTACAAAATACATCGGTTTGCAGCTATCCGTCATGCTGCGAATAAGTGCTTTTGGCACTGGTGGTTGTCAATTTAAGTTTATATTAGATAACAAAACTTTATTTGAATTTAGTCCGATGTCTTTTTGCATTATTAACACAGAATTTATTAATAACCACAGACTTGAATTTATTCCTTGTCTGAGGTTATTTATGAATTAGTTTTTCAGGCATTTTGAAAGTACTTATAGAATAATTGTTTTTTATATTCTTACTTTGTCAGCACCATTTTCTTCGATTCTATTGTTATTCCGTCTGCGACAAGATAGTAGGTATAATTTCCGGCACTCAGGTCATAAGCATAAACAAGTAATTCGCCACAACCACGTTCCTGTATTTCTACTTGTTTCAGGATATTACCAAGATTATCAATAAAGACAATTTTTGCTTCTTTAACGGTTTCGGGTATCTGAAAACTTATTGTGGTTTGTTCTCTAAACGGATTCGGTACGTTCTGATTTAAGACAATAGCCATTTTATTTTCGAGAACTACTTCCTGTTGAAAATCTGCAGGTTTTGTTGTTTTTGCTTCTATTTCGCCCAGATTATCGAAAACAAACTGTTCGAGATTGTTAAGACGACTTTCAAGCATATTTACACTTTCGCTGAGACTGTCGTTTATGTATTTCAGCTCTTTTACTGACTCAACCAGTACAGGAATCAGACTGCTGTAATCAATATACAAAATTCCGTTTGCATCTGAACTTACCACTTCAGGAAATATTAGTTGTACTTCTTGTGCTATAAGTCCCAAATTTGTTCCTTCGCTGAGATTCCGTCCCGGGTTATTGGCTATGTCCCACTCGAAACTTACTCCTTGCAACAACATTGTTTTGTTTAATGCGTCTTCGATTTCGTTTACGTTGGTTTTAAGTGTTATATCCGACAACTCCGACACAGACTTGATATAATCATCGCCATAAGTATAGTGCAAATTGAAATATCTTATCTCCGAATATTCGCTAATGCCGAATGCACCCAAAGACCTTACCGCCCAGTAAACAACAGTATCATTT
>JAKQEK010000207.1 GCA_029558535.1 Bacteroidota bacterium
GTGTTTTTATAAAATTAAGAAAACAACAACAACAATTCTCAAAAAATGGCCTGCATATATATATATATATATATATATACGCGCGCGCGTGCGGTTGTAGTTGTTTTAACCGTTTCATCCTTAATATAAGTTTAAAAAAAGCAAAAGTGTTGCGAGAGAAGTTAAATCAAAAATGTATAACGAGAAAATAAATACCCTATGACGAGAAAATAAACAATAAATAACGAGTTTTGTTATTTACAAACTCGTCGTTTTAGTTTATAATTAAATCGGGTGATTAAAAGATGAATAAAGAAGTTAGTTTAAAAAAACATAGCGCAGTTATTCAAATAAACTGTAAAGAATTAACAATTATTCAACGAAAGTTGATTAACGCAATAATTTGGATTATTCAAACAATCCCCAATAAGTTAATTTATGAAATAGGTTTAAGCGAAATAAAGAAGATGTGCGGTATACAGGCAACAGATAATGTTAATTTAAAAAACTTATTTCAAGGCTTGCAAGACATAAAATTAGAATTTAATTATTTAAACAAAGACAAACACCAAATTTGGTCGGGCGGAAGTTTTTTGTCCTGGACCGAAATTGATAAAAAAACAAGTCATATAAAATTTGAAATGCCGGAAATGCTGAAAGAAAAAATAAGGTATCCTTCTATATATGCGCCTTTGAACATGATTTTAATTGCCGGTTTTAAATGCTCTTATACGATTATTTTGTACGAATTATTGCGAGATTATTTAACCGCTCAAAAAATTCCATTGATAAATATAGCAGACTATCGCGTGCTTATGGGAATAAAAGACCATGAGTATAAAAGATTTGTTGATTTTCGTAATTACGTTATAATTCCGGCTGTTGACGAACTGAATGAACGATCAGATTTAACGTGTCGATATGAATTAATTAAAAGGCCCTTTAGCAATAAATACGAGTCAATTCAGTTTTTTGTAACGAAGAAGACCGGAAACTGGACGTATGAAAAAAATCAGGATATAAAGCCGGAACAGCCTGATCTTAGCGGTGATCTTTTTGAACAGTCAGATACTTTGGGGCAGTCTGTCGACCGGATCCCGGAAGAGGTTTTAAAGGAAATACCAGAAAAATATCGCGTGAAATCCCTTTTGGATGAGATTGTTAAGCGGATCGATGAAGGCAAGGCCGCAAGTTATATAAGACTTAACCTGAAATATGCGTTTAAAAAAGCTAAGGAAAATCCTTTATTTTATGCCATAAATGCTTTAAAAAACAACTATGCGGGCTTTGAAGTAGAGGTTGAAGAAAAGAAAACACATGAAAAAAAGGCTGCTGCCCAGGCGGTGAAGGTTGATAAAGATCGGCAAAAACAGGATGAGTTAGCCCTGGAAATTATCAGATCGCTTCCTCCGGAGCAATACGAGCCGCTATATGAAGAGGCTAAGCGGATCAACGCTAAAGAAAATCCAGGCAACCCGTTCTTTATTCGCGATTCGATAGTTGAATTAAAAATGGCTAAGTTATATATGGAAAGCCACGAAAAGAACGGTTATCAGAATAAAGATGGAGATTAAATCAATCTCGCGCCGGTGATTTAATCACAGATTATAAGGCATTTAATTAACATCCCTCCAGGCCGCCCGGCGCCGGCGAAACTTTGTCGCCGGCCTGAAGAGCGGCAGGCAGTCAAAATAATCGCGGACTGCAACCTAATTGCAGCCCGCGGAACTATCGCCGCGGGGCGGCCGGGTTCGTTCGAGACAAAAATTCTAATCGAGACAGAACTTTTTTTCTATTCCCCAAGAAAATAAAAAATATCGATGCCGTAGGCGTAGCTAAAACGAACGCAAAAAGCAAAAAGATAGTTTGGGTCGTTCGAGCCGACGAAGGCCCCTTAAAACGCGTTATACGCATTCGAAATTTCCGGTTTAAAATGTATGGGACTTTAATGATCCGGGTCCGGTCCACTTGGGGCGGGCG
>JAKQEK010000221.1 GCA_029558535.1 Bacteroidota bacterium
GGATGAATACCGCCGTTATTCCTGGCACCGGCAATTGCATTTATTTGAGGTTCCTTTCTATTACATTGAATATGGAATAGCCCAGTTGGGAGCCATTGGTTTATGGCAACAGTATAAACAAAACCCGGAAACTGCTATTAACAATTATTTAAACGCCCTGCAACTGGGTGGCACTAAAACATTGCCGGACCTCTTCAAAACCGCTGGTTTACAGTTTGATTTCTCACCGGCATATATCAAACAACTGATGGAATTTGTAAAAAAGGAGATGGATGGTTTGTAAACAGTTATTGCTTCACTACTTTTTTAGTAATTGTTTTTCCTTTCTCTTCAATCTTTATGTAATAAACCCCTGCGGCATATTTTGATAAATCAAAATCTACTTTGTTACCTTTTGTACCTCGACACAAATGTGTCATTGAAATTGCAGAATGGATATCAAAAAATGTTTCATAGTTATACTCTTAATTTCTTTTCTGATACTACGTATCAGACCTATCCTCTAATTTAGTTTTATTTTTATTGTGTCCTTTATTAAACTTTGTCCCTGACAAATCATATAACTACTTGGTAGTAAATATATATATTGATTCTCTTTAATCAACCCATCAACTAAATGGGTGTTTATTATAATTTTTTTAATCATATAATTCTCTCTTCTCTTGATATTATTAACTCTATTGCCATTCTCATCATAGAAAATAACGTTTTTTATCCTCAACATATTATGTGAAGTTTTAAGTAACAAAGAATCGGGATTTAGTATCAAGTTTGATTTATCATAACCTTGAGTTATGGTTATTACTTTGTCTTTAACGGAAGGTTCAGTTTTTTCTGCTGACATATACAAAACGCCACAAGGGGTAATAACTTCTAAGTTCTTTTTTCCATTTAATGTGATTGGTTCTGAAAAGAAAGTGTCACAACCCCCTAAGATTATAATAATCAATAACAAAATTTTCATATAATTCAAATTTGTCGGTTCAGGATTATTTTTAACTTAAAGGGGGGACAGCATTCCAGCAATAATTACTATAACCAGGTTCTCGAAATGATCATGTGCTTGATTTTGAATTGATTCTATAAGTTAAGGTCATGAACTTGCATTATAAAATTAATGTAATTCAATGCTTAGGTCATTACTCATTTCTTGGTATTTGGGGCTAAGATTGTAAAAAAGGAGATGGATGGTTTATAAAAGAAAAAATACCCCAAAAGTGGTATATCCTTTTTTCGGAAATATCAACCCGACATCCTACATTTGATTCAGAAAATAGGTGCTTTATCGCACTATCACATAGCTACTAATCAGAGCCTTAACCTAAAGTCCCGCTGTTTCTACACCGGGGCTTTGTTTTGCCCCACCCTAAAGGAGTTATACAAAGCATTTAATGAAAACTACCGGTTACAA
>JAKQEK010000232.1 GCA_029558535.1 Bacteroidota bacterium
CTGTTTTGCCTTCCTGCTAACGCAGGAATTGCGGAAACGCTTTCCCACCCCATTCCGCCTTCGGCGGAAAACAGGCGGGCAAAAATTCCTTCCCCCAAGCCCCCTTCCTTTTTGTCCGCCCGCCATGCCCGCTTCGCGGGCATTTGGAATTAAACTCCCTAAAATTCCCTTTACATTATCAAAATAATTTTGTATCATAATTATAGATAAGGATTACTCTATACATACATTCTATTATTTTGATACTACTATGTCAAGAGAGATTTCGCCGATAGGCAAAAATATAAAAAAGTTAAGAAAACAAAAGGGCTTATCGCAAGACCGGCTTTCTAAATTGGCTGATATTTCCTATAACACGGTGATAAAGTTAGAGTCGGGCGGTATCACCAACCCTTCAATAGATACACTTCAAAAATTAGCCAAAGCCCTTGATGTTGGCGTTGATGATTTATTGAAGTAAAAATTATGGACAAATCATTTACTATCCACGACTTGCCAAAAGATGAGCGTCCGCGAGAGCGGTTAGTTAAGTTTGGCGAACAGGCACTTTCAGCTCAAGAATTATTACAACTTATTTTAGGGCGAGGCGTCGCCGGTGAATCAGTGGCGGTTACAGCTCAAAAATTATTAAGTCATTTTGGAAATTTAGAAAAATTGTCAGAAGCAAGTATTGAAGAACTATCCTCAATTAAGGGGATTGGTTTGGCAAAGGCCGCTCAAATAAAAGCCGTTTTTGAAATTAGCCGTCGGCTTTCAACTCAAGCCCCGACTTACAAAGGCAAAAAACTTACCGACCCCGAAAAAGTTTATCGGCTGATAAAAAGCAAACTTAAAGATTATCACAAAGAACATTTTTATATTATCGCTCTTAATAGCAGAAACCACTCAATTGCAGAAGTTTCAGTCGGTAGCCTCAATGAGAGCGTTGTTCACCCGCGCGAAGTATTTGCGGAAGCCATTAAAAACAAAGCCGCCTCGGTTGTATTTGCACATAATCACCCTTCGGGCGACCCCGAACCTTCAGAAAACGATTTAGTTTTAACTAAAAAATTAGTAGAGTCCGGCAAAATTTTAGGCATAGAAGTCGCTGACCATATTATTATAACTAAAGACAATTTCTTTAGTTTCAAAAACAAAGGAATAATCTAAAACTATGGCAAAAGATAATAAAAAATTAGAAGTTGAAAAATTGAAAACCGAAATTGAGCGGCTAAAAAAAGAATTGAAGAAACGGAAAAAATATGGGCTTGTTTGGGAAGAAAAGCCCGAAGAATTGGTTGAGATGTGTAAGGAAAAACTGCCGGTGCTGAAAGAGGTTAAAAACAAAGAAATAATCACCGACAAAGATAAGCCGGTAAATTTATTGATTGAAGGCGACAATTATCACGCTCTTTCTGTTTTGAATTACACTCACGCAAAAAAAGTTGATGTCATTTATATTGATCCGCCATATAACACCGGGCAAAAAGACTTCAAGTATAACGATCAATGGGTGGATATAGAAGATACTTATCGCCATAGCAAGTGGTTAGCATTTATGGAAAAACGCTTAGTATTGGCAAAAAATTTATTAAAGAATAATGGGGTTATTTTCATACAAATTGATGATAATGAAATCGCTCAATTAAAATTACTATGCGATGAAATCTTTGGCCCAAATAATTTTAGAAATATGCTTGTTTGGGCTTATAGAACCGGGGGCTCGCCAAGTAAAAAAGATGTTTTTGGTAGAAAACACGATTATATTCTTTTTTACTCAAGGTCTGATAACTATTTTTTCAATGTCTTAAAAGAGAAAATTTATTATCAAAAAGATTTCTTCGGTGCCAAGAAAGACGAGAAGGGTAATTTTTACGCAGAAGTAAATTTAAGAGATGTTGTTGAAGGAGAAATAGAACTATTTAAGGGTGGTAAATTTTATAAAAAGATAAATGTAAAACCAGTTTTGAATTTATCAAGTGAAAGGGTGATGGATTTTCCTTCACAGAAACCCATCGGACTTATTAAATTTCTTCTAGAAGTTACAACTAACAAAGATAGTATAATTTGTGATTTTTTTGCCGGAACCGGCAGCACTGGCGAAGCGGTTTTAGATTTAAATAGAGATGATAACGGTAATAGGAAATTTATTTTATGTACAAACAACGAAAACAACATCGCTACTGATATTTGTTATCCGAGAATTAAAAAGGCAATTTTTGGATTTAAAAATAGACCAGCATTAGGCGGGAATTTAAAGTATTTCAAAACCGATTTCGTTGATTATGATGAGCCGACAGATAAAAACAAAATTAAACTTACAAGACAGGCAACTGAAATGCTTTGTGTTAGAGAGGGAACTTTTGAAAGGGTGGAAGATAATGAAAAATTTAAAATTTTCAAAAATTCAGACCACTATACCGGCATTATTTGGGACCAAACAGCAATTCCGGCTTTCAAAAAGGCAATCAAGGATATTGAAGGAAAATTCAGCGTCTATGTTTTCTCTCTTGGTGATGAAGCTTTTGATGACGAATTCAAAGATGTAAAACAAAAAGTCCAATTATCACCTATCCCCGAAGCAATTTTAAGGGTGTATAGGAGGATTTTTAGGTAGAGATTATGAAGATAAAATCTTTAAAAATACACAATTTTCGTAGTATTAAGGAGCAGTCTTTTGATTTAACTGATTATTCATTGTTAGTTGGTGCTAATGATTCAGGAAAATCAAATACTATAGACGCCATCAGAGTTTTTTATGATGATTTAAAATTTAGCGAAGAAAAAGATTGGCCTAAATTCACTACAGATGATGACGAATGCTGGATTGAAATTAAATTTATACTCTCTGATGAAGAATTTGATAATTTAAAAGATGAATACAAACAAAATGATGATGGGAAGAAGTGCTTTACTGTAAGGAAATATTTAAAACATCAAAGTAAAGTTCAAAGTGGATCAAGTAATATTTACGGGTATGAAAATGGTCAACTTTCAGATAATTTTTTTTATGGATGGAAGAATGTGGCAAAAGGTAAACTGGGTGATATTTTATATATACCTGCAGTAAGTCAAGTCGGTGATTATACAAAACTTAGTGGACCTTCATATCTACGCAATATTCTAGATTTTATATGCAAAAAGATTATTAGCAGTGGCAAATCTTTTAATAACTTGAGTAAAACTTTTGATGAATTCACCAAAAATTTTAAGCAGGAGAAAACAAAGGAAGGGTTGTCTATAGAAGGATTTGAACAAGATATAAATGAGGCTATTTCAGATAGAAAGTTAAAAATAGATTTAAGTATTCGCTCTCTTAATGTAGCCGATATTACAAAAAATTTAATTGAGCCCTACATTAAAGACGAAATTTTAGGAGACCATAAATTACCGATAGAATCATTTGGAGAAGGGCTTCAAAGACGATTGGTGTATACATTGATAAAATTATCAACTAAATATAAGGAGAAGAAAACAACAAAGGATAAAAAAGAATTTTTTTCTAATTTTTTGTTAATTCTATTTGAGGAACCCGAGGCATTCTTGCATTCTTCCCAACAAGAAATTCTAAATCAAAGCCTAAAAGATCTCTCAAGTGATAAAAATCAACAGGTTTTAATTTCTACCCATTCTGTCCATTTTGTAAGTAAAAATATTGATAGCTTGCCTTCGATTTTAAAACTCTATAAACAAGACGGGAAAACACAAGTCTATCAGATTACTGAACCAGAATTAAAACAGATTTTAATAGCCAATAAAGACTTAAAAAGAATTTTAGGAGAAACTATCGAAGATAAAGATTTAGACTTAGAAGCGATAAGGTATTCCTTATGGTTGGATCCTGATAGATGCTGTGCATTTTTTGCTGATTTTGTTTTAATCTGTGAAGGTGCTTCTGAAAAAATCTTAATAGACTACCTTATAAAAAATAAGGAAATTGAGCCATCAAACAAAGAGATTTATATTTTAAATGCTATGGGTAAGGAAAACATCCATCGTTATATGAATTTATTTAAAGAACTGGGGATAAAATATTCTATATTATTCGATGGCGATAAAAATAGTAGCAATCAAAACCGTCATCAAAAAATAAATGAGTTTTTGCAAAATAATAAAAATGAATATACAAAAACAATTGATTATTTTGAACATAATTTAGAATGTTTTTTAGGTATTCCCGAGGAAAACCGAGGCGATAAAAAACCTCTCAATGTTATGTGGCATTATGAGAACAACAAAATTGACAGCAAGAAACTCGGTGATTTTAAAGGGAAAATTGAAAAGTTATTAGCAGGATAAAATATATGCAATTAAAAATTTACCAAGAAAACGCAATTGATGATTTACTGACCAAGGCCAAGCGGCTTTTGGGGTATTCTGGCAGTAAAAAATTGGTTTTTAAATCGCCGACTGGTTCGGGGAAAACTATTATGATGGCTGAATTTTTTAAACAGTTGGTTGATGATAGAGAGGTAAAACAATCGCTTGGTTTTATCTGGACTGCCCCAAGACAGCTTCATATTCAAAGCCGAGATAAATTAGAAAGCTATTTTGAAACAAGCCGGGCGTTAAAGTGTTCCTATTTTGAAGATTTGGACGATAGAAAAATAAGCGAGAATGAAATTTTATTTTTTAACTGGGAAAGCATAAACAAAGCAGATAATGTCTATATTCGCGATAATGAACAGGATTTCAACCTCTCGAAGGTATTAGAGAGAACAAAAGAAGAAGGTCGGGAAATAATTTTGATTATTGACGAAGCACACCATCACGCCACCAGCGAAATCTCGCAAGGCTTAATTCAGATGATTGGGCCAAAGTTGACGATTGAGGTTACAGCAACTCCAGCGACAATTACCGACGAAGATGAGAAGGTATTCGTTCAATTAGAAGATGTCAAAAAAGAGGGGATGATAAAAAAAGCCGTTATCTTGAATGATGAATTTGAAAATTTTATAAAACAAGGGAAAATTCAAACACAGAAATTAAGCGGTGGTAGCGAAGAATTGGTCATAGACGCGGCGATGAAAAAAAGACAGGAATTGGTAAAAGAATTTCAAAAAGAAAGAGTTAATGTCAATCCTTTGGTTTTAATCCAACTACCGGACAGAAAAACAAGTTTAGAAGATAGAATAAGGGAACGAGTGGAAAGTATTTTGAAAAACAAATATAAGATTTCAACGGAAAAAGAAAATAATCGGCTGGCGATTTGGCTTTCTGGTGAACATATCAATAAAGAAAATGTTGAAAAGAATGACAGCGAGGTTGAGGTTTTGATTTTCAAACAGGCAATTGCTTTGGGCTGGGATTGTCCGAGAGCGCAAATTTTAGTTTTGTTTAGGGAATGGCACAACCCGATTTTTTCAATTCAGACAGTCGGCAGGATTATGCGTATGCCCGAGCCGGATAAAGGCCATTATAAAAGCGAGATTTTAAATTATGGTTATGTCTATACAAATTTTGACAACATAGAGATTAGAGAAGATATAGCCCGCGATTACATCACGATTTACACAAGCAAAAGACGGCCTGATTACCAACCCATAAATTTGCTTTCTTGTTATCCCAAAAGACATCGCGAGAAAACGAGATTGTCCCCGCTTTTTACAGAGATATTTTTAAAAGAAGCCAAGGAATATGGATTGAGAAAGAATGTTGATAAAAAAGTGCGAAAAATTGATTTGAAAATTATCTCTGATTATAAAGCCGAAGATGTTGATGCTTTATCAGGGGCAAAAATTGTGGGGGATAAGGAAATAAAAGTTGGCGGTTTTGATTTACAAAAACTATTTGATTTTTTTGTGAGAAACAATTTAACCCCCTTCTATCCCGAGGATAGGTCAGTTGGCAGAGTGAAGGAGTCAATCTATAAATTTTTTTATGAAAATTTTGGTTTTAAATGGGGTGAAAGCGAAGATGAAATAATTCAAATAGTTTTGGCAGAAAAAAACTCCCGGCATTTCGTCAATGTTTTAGACAAAGCAAAAGAAAGATATAAGGAAGAAGTTGAAAAAAGAGAAAGTGAAATGGTTGATGTGCCAGATTGGAATGTTCCGGAATCTCTATCTTTTGGTGGCGAATATAAAAAAATTGAAGTAAAAAAATCAATAATGGTGCCGTTCTATGGCGACGAGAAATGGAAATCGGAAACGGCTTTTATTGATTTTTTGGAAAAATCGGACAAAGTTGAGTGGTGGTTCAAAAACGGTGATAGAGACGCAACATTTTTTGCTGTCCCTTATGACAACGGCGAAAAGAAACCTTTTTATGTTGATTTTATTGTGAAGTTGAAAGACGGAAGGATTGGCTTGTTTGATACCAAGTCAGGATTAACAAAACAAGTTGCCGGTCCTAAAATTGACGGGTTGTATAAGTATATTCAAGGCGAAAACAAAAGGGGCAAAAAATGTTTTGGCGGTATAGTTGTCAACACCGAACAAAATTATCGCGGACGCTGGGTTTATTTTGACAAAACAAGCAAAGATTTCAGGGATAATTCATTTGATAATTGGGCTGATTTGATATTATAATAAAAAATCATCGGCTCGCCCGCGAAGCGGGCATGGCGGGCGGACAAAAAGGAAGGGGGCTTGGGGGAAGGAATTTTTGCCCGCCTGTTTTCCGCCGAAGGCGGAATGGGGTGGGAAAGCGTTTCCGCAATTCCTGCGTTAGCAGGAAGGCAAAACAG
>JAKQEK010000243.1 GCA_029558535.1 Bacteroidota bacterium
TGATGAACTCGTAATTAATCAGTACAAAAAAAAATCAAATTTTCTGAAAATATATGATTAAACAGCAAATTCAAAATTGTAACCCCTAATTTTTGAAAATTTGAAGTTAAACAAGACCTTTTTTAAGTAAAAATCACTAAAAATTATGATCATATCCTTCCATACCTTATTTTTTGATACTCTATAGATATTAATGAATAATGCTTTTAAACTTTGAGACATGGACATCTTTTGATTTCCCCTGTATCGCGATCTTCGTCCTTCTGTTTGATGGATAAATCTGGTATTTGTTCCTTCAATTCCACTTCGGTACCTGTATTTATCTTTAAACTCATCTGTTTGTTCTTTTACTCGTCTGATACAGCTAAAAGCTTCAGTCTTTCTGTAATATAATACTCTGTATTCTTTTTGTTTTTCAGTTGCACAATTATCTTTGAAAGGACAATGATTACACAGGTTGTTATCCCATTTTGCAGTAAATCGTTCATTGTTACTTTGAAATATTAGTGATGGCTTATGATTTTGTGGACATGACATGATCTCAAAACTCTTTTCGTGAAATGTAAATTTTTCTAACCCTCTGTTGTTTTTATTACCAGGAACAGGTGATATAAGGTCAATGCCTTTTTCTTTTGCTGACAAAATATTCTCTTCTTTTCCGTAAAGTGTGTCTGCCAGTAATTCTTGGGGACAAATATTTCTGCTCTCAAGATTGTCAATAAACGGAGTCATTGCATGTGAATCGTGACATGAAGCAGGCTCTGTTTTAATATAAGTAATCAGGGTTAAAGCCTTTTCCTGGTTTGGATCCTCTTCATTACCATTATCCGGAATATAAGTCTCTCCTAACTGGGTCTGATATCCCTGGCCTTTGTGTCCGCTATAACTGGCATCCGGATCAGAAGGGTTTTGAATACTGTCTGAAGGAACTTCTTTGGGTGCTTTAATAAGAATTTTTTCATCTTCTTTTTTGCACTGTTGAGAAAAGACTTTTTTCATTATTTTAAAGGATTTACTTGTATTAATTTCTTCTTCATTAGCGAACAGAAGTAAAAGAGAATTCATGTCTTCTGCCAGAGTTTGAAGTTTCTTTTCTGATTCAGATGGTTTTACCTGACTGAATACGCCTGTTCCTTTCTCTTTAAAAAAAATATCTTTAATCCGTTGTTCAACTTTAGTATTATAGATTTCCATGTGATTTTTTTTAAGTTCTTTAAGGAAACATTCGATTGTTTTTGCCAACAATAAAACTCTGCCAAGTTTTGCCATATTTGAATTTACATGAACAGAATCAATTCGCTGATGTGAGACATCAACTTTAAACGCTTTTATCAGTTTATCAGTCACTAATTCGAAAATTTCATTACCTAAATCAGTCTGAGTAATTCTGTTGCGCATAGTCCAAAGTGTTTTCAATGAGATGACCTGATCTTTTTCATCATAACAATCTAAAGCAAAATGCCATTGTTGATTAAAGGCCAATTCAAAAATTGTTTCTTCATCAGTCAGATTAAAACATTGCTGAAGAACTACGGCTCCCATCAATGCTAACAATTCTTTAGATGGTCGTCCGTAAGAACCATTATAAAATTGACTGAGTTTGTGAACGGGTAACTTTGTTAAAACAAATTCTCTGAAAACTCCAGCCCAACTATTAGCAAGTATTTTAATTTTAGTTGAAGAAAAATGGTTTCTGAATTCTTCCATTCCTGGAATTCGCATCTGCTCAATATCATTTATCTTTTTCATTTACATCACCTCATCTTATATAGAGTTAATATAAATGAATGGCCAATATTGTCAAGAACTAATTTTGCATAACTGCCTTATTTTTCAAAGAGTTATAGCCTTTCTTTTTTACGAGGTCATCTTGTCTGAGTGGTTTGATATGTAGATATCCTGTGTTTAAGCGATAGTAAAGATCACTTCTGAATCGGCCGGCCATTACTTCCTGTTCCAGATTTTTATTGGTGGCGCAGACGATTCTCAAGTTGAGCGGAATTGTTCTGTTGCTCCCGATTCTGCTTACTTCTTTTTCCTGAATGACTCTGAGCAGTTTAGGTTGCATATCATAAGGCAAGTCGCCGATTTCATCTAAAAATAAGACGCCATTCTGAGCCTGTTCAAATTTACCGGCCTTCCCTTTTCGATGAACACCTGTAAATGATCCTTCTTCGTTACCAAATAATTCACTTTCAAATAAACTGGGGCTTATAGCCGAACAATTGATACTCACAAAAGGAGATTCTCTGCTTCAAATCTTTGTTGGCTGATAATTGATCTTTTAATTGTTTTATTTTGTTATTCATACTCACTCCTGTAATCACTTATCTGACATACTTCTAATAAATAGTATTCTTTTTTTGTCAAGGATAAATGAGAATTTTTACTATAAAGGGCTAATGAATATATTTTATTAAAAAAATCAGGCTGAGAGATCTGTCTGATTTTTAAAATTATTATTTATTTAGTTGTAAAACCCATACTTTAAGCTTGATTTGTTTCAATTTTTTTGAATCTTTTTTTCATTGTCCTCTTTTCCTTTCCTTTTCCTTCTCTTATCACTTGTTTTATACATATAAGATAGAAAACTCATGTCATTAATTCAGTTTCACTTGCTTTGGTAAAAATATGTGTGTTTTTTACTAATCATTTAATTCAACGTAACTACTCAGATACTGGTTGTTATTTTAAAAACCAGTAATAAAAGCAGTGCAATAAATAATAAATTGAAAAACAACTGTAGGGATTTGCGAAGAGAAGCGCCGTAAATCCGCAATCGTACTGCAAGCTTCCTGCTTGAAGCTAAACAACCAGGTTGGTTGTTCTACAGCCGTACTGCAAGCTTCCAGCTTGCAGAAAAGGCTACAAGCAAGATGCTTGTAGTACGGTTTTTTCGGATGTACGGCCGAATTTTATTACTACGAAAAGGCACTAAATACACTAAAATAGTATTTAAGTACGACCATCCTGTTAGGGTAATTTTAACAATTTATCATTCATCATTCATAATTAAACATCCCTCCCAACTGACCGTTTTGGCATTTTTTCAAATAATGGCATTTTGCAGACACACATTTATTGTTTAAACAAGTACTTGATTAGTTACAGTTCAACTAAAAAAATAAAAATTCTCCTTGCAAATTACTAAAAAAAAGAGAATAGATTATAAACACATTTTTCTTTTCATGATAAATACTGTCTATCGCTAATAAAAAAATGATTTTATTGATTTTTTATATTGACAAGCCCCTTGAAATTTGCTAATCTGGTTAAAGTGATAACAGAGGATTTCATCATAAGCCCATATTTGACAGGCTTTATGATGAATAAACTGTTTCATAAATTAAAAAAGGAGAAATCATGAAAAGATTGATGTTCGTTTTAGGATTGTTTTTATTGGCATTCAGCTTACTGGCACAAACGGCTGTTACACCTGTTGGAGAGGGAACGGAAGCAATTCCCTATCAGATTGCTACCTGGCAGAACTTGTATTGGATCAGTCAAAACTCATCTGCCTGGGATAAGCACTTTATTCAAACGGCAGATATTGATTTTGCGGATGCAAATCCAGCTATAAATACCTGGAACGATAGCACAGGCTGGTCTCCGATTGGCAACGATTCAACAAGATTTACTGGCAAATATAATGGGAACAACAAAACCATTACTGGTCTGTTTATCAATCGTCCAAATGCATATTATCAAGGTTTTTGGGGATTAACAAATTCCGGATCTGAGATTAAAAATCTCGGCTTGATTAGTGTCAATGTAACTGGAAGAAGAAATACCGGCAGTCTGGCAGGACTTAATGATTTTGGATCAATTATCAATTGCTACAGTACTGGCAATGTGTCAGGGAATTACACTGCAAATGGCGGTTTGGTCGGCTATAATTCTCAGGGAAACATCAATAATAGTTACAGTTCGGCAAATGTGAACAGCCCTTATTATTCAGGTGGTCTTGTGGGGATAAACTATAATGGCATAATCACATCCTGCTACAGTACAGGAAATGTAAGTGCATTAAGACATTGTGCAGGAGGCATAACTGGGGCGAATATGGGAGGTACTGTAAGCAACAGTTATAGTACAGGAACTATTAATAGTGAACTCATTGCTGGAGGTTTGGTCGGATTAAATAGTGAAGGAACCATCAGTAACTGTTACAGTACAGGGAGTGTGAGCGGGAATAATAATACAGGCGGTTTGACAGGAAGTAATTATGATGGTACGATCAGTGATTCATACAGTACAGGGAATGTGAGTGGAGAATAAGATCGGAAGAGCGTCGT
>JAKQEK010000259.1 GCA_029558535.1 Bacteroidota bacterium
AAACAAATTTTAATATTTTTGATGATGAATTTATTAAACAGGTACAATATAAAATTAACAGAAGACCAAGGAAGAACTTAGGGTTTAAGACGCCTAAAGATGTTTTTTATAAATCTGTCGCATTTGCTTGTTGAATTTACGTTCTCACTTATTTCTCTCATTAAATATGTAATAATACGCATTAATCCCATATTGTCTATTTTTTAGATAAAATGGTTTTTAAATCATGTAAAGATTCTAGTCTTTTTTTACAATTCGGGTAATAACCATCTCTGTCAATCATCCAAGCATTAATTCCAACCTTTGTTGCAGGTTCAAGATCTAATTTGACAGAATCTCCAATATAGATTATTTCATCTGCTTTAACAGAAAGTTGTTTGATTAATAATTTATAGAAATCTAAGTCAGGTTTTCGACATTTTGCTTTCTCAGAAATAATTATTTCTGAAAACTCTCCGGGGAAAAGCTTATTTATAATATCATTTAAGCTTGAATTAAAGTTGGAAAGTACTACTTTCTGATATTGTAATTCTTTTATCGCTATTGTGTCTTCATATTTTTCCCAAGGTAAATAAGTACATTTACTAAAAATACTATCGAGCAATTTTGAATTAGGTATAATGCCTAAGGTTAACAGTAATTTACTATTGAAATCGTCATAGAATTCTTTAGTAGTCAAATCCGGAAATTCTGTAAGTTCAGTAATAATTTTATGCAAATACTTTAAATCATTTATTTCAACCAAATATCCATGTTCGGCTAACACTTCAACAAAGCTTTTGAATAATGATGGTTTGTAGATTAGCGTATTTGCAGCGTCAAAAACTAATATCATAGCTAGAACTTAATAAAATTATCTTCTTTATTCCCATTCGCATTGTCAGAATTGTAAATTATATCTGTCAACATCCTGTAAGCAAAACCATTTGTCGTATTCATTTCTTGCGTACATACTTTATAAATCAATTCATTGACTGTATTTTTAACATCACAAAATCCGAAATGATGTCTGATTGAATTTGTGCCGGAAATTCTGCAATTTACTTCAAAAGGCACAATTTTGCCACTATCTGTCACAATAGACTGAATATTAAAAGAACCCCTGATGGGCAAAGTTGTCATAATCTTTTTGATAATATTTTCCAGTGTGCCATTATAATCGCTCACTACTTTACAGTATGTTGTAGCACCGTTTTCCAATGTTCTTATAAAAGTAATAATTCCACATAATTCGCCCGTAATATAAGAAATATAAGCTGCAGTGGTAATTTCTATTCCATCATATTCCTTCTGAATTATATAATCTTCGTCTTTAAACCCTTCAGCATTGACAATATTAGAAAAAACTCCTTTCGATCCCCTACCTTCTCTTGGTTTTGCAATAGATTTATCGAACTGATTTTTGAATTTACTTGGTAAAACTGTTTCAGCAAAAGGGATTTTGTATGTTGAATGATAAGTATAGCTCAAATATTTATCCAAGTAAATCTTAAGTGCTTCTATACCAGAACTTGCAATCAAGCAATTCATAGTATCTTTTGCTTTAGTTAAAAAGTATGACTCATAGTCCGTAGATGGTATTATCAAATTGACGCACTCTTCTAAAACAATATTTTTGACGACGTGAATGTAATTTATTTCATAACCAAAAGGTACTTTATAAAACTTGTCAACCAAATGATTCCCTGCACTGAATTCAGTTACATTTGTCCCTACTATTTTTATTTCCGGAAACTCATTTCTAATAATCCGGATAATTCCTTGTCCAACATTACCACCAATTCCTGTGACTAAAATACATTTGTGCTTATCATTCATATCATTTCTATAACGCTCTGTTTGAATTCTTTCTGTGGGTAAAAGGATATCTTTTTAAAACATTCTTCTGCATCGTATAAATAGTCACAACTTTCGTCTATTCCTACGTATATAATGTTTGCTTTCGTTTTCTCAGAAACAATATTTGCAATTTCTATATTGGAATGACTTTCCTTTGAAACGCCTAGCATCACAATGTTTTCATCTAAAACTGCAACCTTAATAATTATTTCAACAGCATCGTCTATATGTATATAATTTTGCAATCTTTTACCTGTTCCAAAAATTTTAATTATATTATCTTCATTTGCTTGACGAACCAGCCTGTTAATAAATGTGTCGCTGGTAACTCCACATCCGTATAAGGATGATAACCTTATTATTCCGTATGACTTATGCATTTTAATTATTGTTTCACCTGCTAATTTAGTCAATCCATATAAGTTTGGATTGTTGAATGCAGAACCAATACGAATTACTCTACTTATGGGATTGCCATAAACAGCAACACTAGATGTGAAAACAATTCTTGACTCGCTATAGGCTTTAACAATTTGTGCAATTATATCAATATTGCTAATAAAAAGCTTCTTATCAGGTACATCCATTTTGCCGTAAGGAATGTAAGCCGCAATCAGAAAAATTAAATCAAAATGCTTGTTTTCTTTTATAAGTGAATCAAGATTCGAGTGTACCTTTTCAAAACTATTATAATCAACTCTGCTGTCATTATTATTAATTAAACCAACAACATGGCAATTTACTAATTGTGCAACAATTTTTGATGCAATAAGACTATTTGCCCCAACAATCAGTATTTTTTTATTTTGGATAATTGCCATTAATTACAATTCAACAATGTCTTGATTATATATTTTGGCCTGTTTTTATTCTGAATGGATAACTTCCCAATATAAATACCAATAAGCCCTATGAAAAAAATAATAATTCCGGTAGAAAACATAATCGTTATAATTAAACTTGTATAACCGGGAACAGTTATTACGCCTTTAAAATATAGAATTAAATAATAAATCCCGAATAGAAATGAAAACATAGATATCAATACACCTAATTTCATTGCTAATTTCATTGGTTTATCAGAAAACGAAACAATCATATCAAAAGATAAGTTAAATAGCTTTTTAAAGTTGTAAGATGATTTTCCATTTGACCTTATACTATGTTCAACATTTATAGATGTTTTAGTAAATCCAACCCAGTGTACAAGCGGTAAAAACACTCTATAATAATCGCCCATTTTATTTACTGAATCAATAACGGGTCTCTTGAAAATACCAAAATTTGAAACAGTATGATCAAACTTAGTATCAGTAAGGTAACTAAAAATCGCAAAAAACATTCTGGATGTGATTTTTTTTAAAAACCCGTCTTTTCTTTCTACTCTTCTTCCTAATACAATATCATATCCTTCAATTGCTTTATTGTAAAGGTTTAAAATCTCTTCAGGTCTATCTTGTAAATCGCAATCCATTACAACAACCCATTCTCCTTTTGCATAATCAAGACCGGCTGTTATAGCGTAATGTTGCCCAAAATTTCTGGAAAAATGGATTCCCTTGACTCGTCTATCTTTTTTACATAATTCGTCAATTATTGACCATGATTCATCAGGACTTGCATCGTTGACAAGTATTATTTCAAAATCATTTGTAATTTTTTCAAGTGTAGTCTTTAGATTTATGTATAGCTCTAATAAAGATGAACTACAACCATAAACCGGTGTAACTACTGATATATATAACATTTTGTTTTCCATGTAATATTATAATCACAAAAATAACTAAATTATTTTGTTTATTTTGAAAGTATAGCTAAAAATAGATTTTAAATTGCGTATCATTACCCAAAATCAGGTCTAAAATTGCGTTTATGTCAAAAAAATTGTTCTTGCACCTGCCTTGTTTTAATCACAGACAAGTGTAACTCGGGTTGTAGATTTTAGTGGGAGTGGGGATTATTGTGATATACTTATTCGAATAAGGTTTTGGAAGAATTATAAATTAACGATTATATGAATTAGTAAAAATTTACTTTAGGTGTTTAGAGAAAGTACATAAGATAATAAAAAATAATATCTTTGTTTTAAATAACAAAAAACGGTTTGTTAATGGAATATATTATTTCTGCTCCGAAAAAAATAAGTATTGGTATTAAAGAATTGTGGTCGTATAAAGAACTGTTTTATTTTTTTACTTGGAGAGATATAAAAGTAAAATATAAACAAGCCATGTTTGGTTTTGCCTGGGCAATTCTGCAACCTCTCGTAACTATGCTGATTTTTACATTTCTTGGAAATATGCTTAGTATTCCTTCTGATAATATCCCCTACCCAGTTTTTGCATATTCAGGTTTAATGCTATGGACTATGTTTTCTTCAGCAGTTACAAATGCCGGGAATAGTATGGTGACAAGTTCAAATATAATTAAAAAAATTTATTTTCCTCGTTTAATAATACCGGTTTCTTCAATACTCGTTGCTGCTTTTGATTTTATAATGGCATTTATTGTATTTATCGGATTACTAATATATTTTAATATAGAAGTGTCGGTTTTTAAAGTTATTTGTTTTGTTCCAATCTCAGTTATTATTACTATAATTGCTTCATTTGGATTGGGTAGTTTTTTGGCATCTTTAAATGTTAAGTACAGAGATTTTAAATACATAATTCCATTTTTTGTTCAATCTTTAATGTTTTTAACACCGGTCATTTATCCTGTATCTGTTTTAAAATATCAATGGGCGAAATATTTAATGGCAGTAAATCCAATGAGTGGTGCTATTGACCTTACAAGAAATGCAATTATAAATAATTCCTTAAACTTAGATTGTTTTTTAATAAGTGTGGTATCCGCAATTATTATCTTTTTTGTGGGTCTGTTCTATTTTAGAAAAACTGAAGCTTATTTTGCTGATATAGCATAGTTAGATTTTATTAAATGTATTCAGAAAAAGATCATAAGATATGAAACCGATTATTGAAATACAAGGCATAGGTAAAAAATATAAATTGAGAGGACAGGAAATGCCTTATTTAACTATTCGGGAAGCACTTTTAGGTAAAAATAAGAATAAAGTTAAGAATGAATTCTGGGCATTAAAAGATATAAGTTTCGATGTGTTTCAAGGAGAATCTATAGGAATTATAGGTAAAAATGGTGCTGGAAAATCAACACTATTAAAGATTTTATCAAAAATTACACCCCCAACTGAAGGTAGAATAATTGCACGTGGGAGAGTGGCTAGTTTATTAGAAGTCGGAACAGGTTTCCATCCTGAGTTGACAGGAATAGAGAATATTTATTTAAACGGTTCTATTTTAGGACTTAAAAAAGCAGAAATTAAAAAGAAGTTAGACCAGATTATTGATTTTTCAGGAGTTGAGAAGTTTATTGATACCCCTCTTAAACATTACTCGAGTGGTATGCAATTGAGATTAGCTTTTGCAGTAGCTGCTCATTTGGAACCTGAAATTTTAATAGTTGACGAAGTATTAGCCGTTGGTGATGCCGAATTTCAGAAAAAATCTCTTGGAAAGATGGAAGAAGTGGCGAAACAGGGTAGGACGGTTCTTTTTGTGAGCCACAATCTTTCGGCTGTTAAAACTCTGTGTAGAAGGGGAGTGTTATTAAATAATGGAGTTACAGAAGTTGTCGGTGAAATTAGTGATGTTGTTGATAGATACAAACACAATATTAATCAGATACTTAAGACCATTAATACTGATTATGGTGTATTTGATTTAAAAAACCATAAAAATAAAATATACGATAAAAATTATGGAATGCAGAAGGTTACAACATATTGTGATGGCAAAGTATCAGAAAAAATGTATTCAGGATGTAATTTTAAGTTTGTTGTTAACATTAAAGATAAAGAAATTAAGAATAAAATATTATTTGGCTTTGTAATTAAAGATAGTGAAGGGGAAAGTTTTATCGGGATTAATAATAAGCACAAAGGCATCGAGTTGATTTCTGATAATAATGAGAAAGAGATTACAGTTGAAATTCAATCTTTACCAATTTATCGCAATGAAGTTTTTTTTGTTGATCTTTTTCTGGGTGAGATTAATTGTAATTATGACGTCATTACAGAGGCCTTTCAGTTTGAAATTGAAGCTGTTGATATATATGAATCTTCAAATCTAATAGATTTAAGATATAATAAAGTTGTTGTTAAGGAAATTAATTTTTATTTGGATGAAAAGTAAAATACAAAGTCCTGTTACTGGTTCATATAATACAAGAGTAATAAAAAAATACTTCAAAGCTCATTTCATAAATTTATATCAGGATTCTTTAAATTTAGATGTATCACGATTTTTTGACAGATTAGAGGAGGTCTTGTATGTTAAATGTTTGGATACGAACTATAGATTCTTTTATCCGGAGTCTATTGTGGGAGACGGATTTTTTTATGAAGAACTACAACAGTTTGATTGGTACTATCATAAAGAAAAATGGGAATTTGATGAGGCTTTAAGGCAAATCAAACCTGATGATGTTTTGTTAGAAATTGGTGCAGGTAGTGGCTATTTTTTAGATAAACTAAAAGAAATGCCTCTGAAAAACAAAAATGCAATTGAATTTAATCAAACTTCTGTCAAAATACTTAAACAAAAAGGTTACACTGTTCATGAATGTCCAATTGAACAGCACTCTGTACAGAAAGAGAACTTCTACGATGTTATTGTTTTTTTTCATGTTTTGGAACACATTTATGATATAAAATCTTTTTTGAATTCAACCATTAAAGCTTTAAAGCCAGGTGGGAAAATTATCATTGCGGTGCCAAATTGTGATGCAAAAATGATTAATTTGGATGTTAATCTTTCTGCAAATTTTCCTCCACATCACGTAGGGCATTGGAATGTTATTACATTGAAAAATCTAGTATATTTTTATCCTATAAAGTTAAATACAATAAAGTGTGAGCCATTATCAGAAGAATACCATAAAAGATATTACCGAGTGTGGGCGGTTCATATAAGGAATAAATATGGGTTTTTAGGAAAAGCTCTAGATAAACTACTATATCCCTGTTCAGAAAGTTTTATTAAAATACTGTCAAAAAAAATAAAAGGTCATTCTATAATTGTTAGCTATAAAACAGTAAAATGAAAAAAATAATTAAGACAATATTACTCCTTTTTTTTAATTCTTATAGGAATCAACAATTTTTACCAGGGTTCTTAGGTGTTTTTATGAATCCTTTTTATATTATAAGAAGAAGACTTTATAAACAGATAAAATTAAATGCTCATTTTATTAAAGGAAAAGTTTTAGATTACGGCTGCGGTATTTCACCCTACAAAAATCTGTTTAATTATGATGAGTATATTCGTGCAGATATTGAAAATAAGGATGACAGAACTATCGTTTTAATAGATGATTTGAAAAATATTTATAAAAATGATTATTTTGACAGTATTTTGTGTACAGAAGTTTTAGAACATGTAGAAAATTATAGTAATGTTGTAGATGAGTTCAAAATACTGCTAAAACCTAATGGGTATTTATTGCTTACAACCCCTTTTGTTTGGCCTGTACATGGGCATCCTCAAGATTATAGAAGATTTACTCAAAATGGAATTGAAAAAATGCTTAGTGAAAAAGGATTTAAAATTTTGAAAACCATAAGGACATCAAACTATTACGAGACAATTATTCAACTGATTTTATTTCATGTGTTCAGTAAGTTACAATCAAGATTTATTTTCTGCAATTTTGTTGTTTCATTGTTCCTTAGCCCTTTAACTATTTTTGGTCTGTTTTTAAGTGTTTTTATACATGATAAAACTATATATTTGAACAATTTTATTATAGCTGAAAAAAAATGAGTAATCCCAAAAAGATTAAAATACTATTTATTACTCCCTCATTTTCTAGAGGGGGGTCAGAGATTTATCTTTATCACCTTTTACAAAATATTGACAAGAATAAATTTGATATATTTTTATTTTCTGATTATCAGGGAGAGTTAACAAGTAATGAACATGATTACAAGGTTGAATATTATAATGTTAAAGAAGGATCTTTAAAATATTACTTTTTACGTGTTATCAAGAAGTTTTTAAAATATAATTATAAATATAGACAAATCAAGAGAATAAATCAAAAGCTCCGACCTGACATTTGGTATTTGAATACTAGTATATTACAAGAATACGTACCTTTTGCTCAAAAATTAAATATGCAGTATGTTGTGCATTTTCATGAGTTGATTTCTGTTTTTGATGTAATTCCGGGAAATGGTTTTAATGTGATGATTGATAATGCTAAAGCGTTGATTACGTGTTCAAAATCAGTTAAGCTTATGATTGAAAATGTGCGTCAAGAGAATGTTTTTTTACAGTACGAGCATATAGAAATTCCTAATGAAGTTTTTGTTAAAATTGACTTTAGAAAGAGATTTAATATTCCTGAAGATGCGTTTATCTGGATGATGTCAGGACAAAAGTGTTATCGCAAAGGATATGATTTAATTCCTCAAATTTGTGAATTTTTAAATGATCGCAAGTCCTATTTGATATGGCTTGGAGGACCAAGGGACTTTGCAATTAATCAATGGGTCAATACAGATAGAATTGTAAATCTAATTGAGCCGGGGATGTTAAAAGGCGATGAATATCTTTCAGTGTTTAAAACTGTCAATGGTTTTGTCCTTACATCACGAGAAGATCCATTCCCTTTAGTAATGATTGAAGCTGCATCATTTGGCTTACCAATAATAGCTTTTAATTCTGGTGGTGTAAGCGAATTTGTTGAAGAGGGCATGGGAAAAATTATCCCGAATTTTGATATTGAAATGTTATGCGCAGCAATGCAAGAAGTGATGGATGGTAAAATACTTTTTGATAAGCTGAAATCGATTGAAAATGCCAACAAATTTGATGTAAGGGTTAAAGTCAAAGAATGGGAAAGACTTATTGAGTCTATTATTTGAATAAAAAAGTAAGCAATTCATACAAAAACAGTTATCTTGATATAATGTAATTAATCTGTTATTATATTTTTCTTATCTTTGTAATAATGATTGTCATATGATAATTAATTATGAAAGTTATTAAAATATTCATTTTTTGTCTTTTGTTTGTTCAAAATATATTTGGACAATCACAAATAGCAATTTATCCTAAAAATGATTTTTTAACTTCAGACAAAACTATAAATTTTCAATTTCAACCGATTGATGACATTGAGTCTTATAATATTCAGATTTCAACTGACATCGAGTTCTCAACAATAATTATTGATTCTACATTTAATGATCCACAGATTACTCTAACTTTAGATTATGAAAAGTATTATTGGCATGTAAGATATAATAAAGATGGAATAAATTCTGAATGGTCAAATTTCTACAAATTTGAAATAATAGACTTAACAGTAATTGGAAATCTCGTGCAACATTATATGTCAGACACTGATGTTATTCTGAATGGTGCTAATGTTAGTGAATGGCATGATGTGTCAGAGTATGAGAATGTCGCAATACAATCCACTCCGGGTTCTCAACCGGCATTAATTGAAAATGTCCTTAATAGTTATCCGGCAATCCGATTTGACGGAACGGATGATAAGCTTTTTATAAATACAGGAGATACCCTTGGCACAATGTTTATTATTGCAAATTGGAATGCAGGTAATACATTTACTAGCTATAATGGTTTAATTAATCAGCAATCATCAATGATAATATTTGATGGTAATCCTGGTAGTTCGCAATTACTATTAAGTTTTTCACCTTATTTTGGGAATAATGTATATATAAATGATGTACAGACGGTTGATTTTTCGCCTATGGACAGATATAAAATTATATGCGGTATCAATACAAATCCGGGGTTTATTGAAAATTTTGTTATCGGCAATGATAGAGATCAATCGGGTAGGTTATGGAATGGGGATGTCCTTGAAATACTTATGTTTAAAAATGCATTCAATTCGTCTGAAAAAGAAATTATTTATGAATACTTAAGACAAAAATATGCACCTTTAGTTAATTTGGGTGCAGATATAATTATTCCGTACGGTTTTCGCGATACCGCAATTACAACTGCTGAAAAACCATGGTTTGTTGATTATATGTGGAGTACAGGTGAGAATACTCCTATTATAAGTGTCGATGAAACTGGAATATATAGTGTTACAGTTACTGATATTTTTGGGTTTACTTCACAAGATGAAATTTATATTAGTTATCCGGGGAATGATTTGATAGATACTTTAATTTGTCTATGTGATACAATTGTTTTATATCCCGGACTAGGAGATGATTATAATTTTTTATGGTCAGACAGCTCAAATGATACAATATTAAAGGTTTGGAATGCAGGAGACTATTGGGTTAGTATTACTGATAGTTTTGGCTATTCAAAAGTAACTGATGTTATTCATATTTCTGTTGATTCTTTTCCTTTGATTGGGGTTTTACCCGAGACTGGGGATTATTGTGAAGGGGGATATATTTCATTAGATACAATCCCTCAAAATTCAGTTTTTTTGTGGAATACTTCTTCTGCTGATAGTACTTGTCTTATAACAGTCGCAGGGGAGTATTCAGTTGAAATCACTAATGAATATGGTTGCGTTATACATGATACTGTTATAGTCAATATTATTGACTCTGTTCCATTTGTTTATTTTTGCTTTGATACTGTTTGTTATGGCGTCGAAACTCAGTTTACTGATTTGTCAGAACCTTACGATGATATTTTATCCTGGGACTGGGATTTTGGAGATGAGGTGCAATCTGTTTCACAGAATCCATCACATTTATTTAGCTCTATTGATACATTTAATGTATGTTTAATTGTTGAAACAAATTATTGTCATAATAGTTTATGCAGACCAGTTTTTATCAAAGAAAATCCAGTTGCGGAATTTTCTGTGGATCATGGTTTATCTCAATGTCAAGCTACAACTGTGTTTTTTAATAATTTGTCAGAAAATATAACAGAGGAAACTCTTTATTTTTGGGATTTTGCTAATGGTTTTACTTCAGATATAGAGTCACCTAATACATCTTTTTCGACTCCCGGTGAATATGATATTAAAATGGTTGTATTCAATGAAAATGGATGTGTTGATTCGATTTTGCATACTATTACGGTTTTAAGTGATGTGCCGGACTTACCAGTTGTTGATATCGTATCACCAGTTAATGGATTTGTCACTGATCAAAATAGTGAGTCTGTAAAATTTACTTGGAATACTGTTGAGGGGGCAATTTCATACTGGTGGGAAATATCAATAGATACTGACTTTTCTAATCCTATAGCTTCTTTAACAACTGAAGATAATTTTCTTTTCTATACAATAGATGAGATAGACACTTTTTATTGGCGTGTAGGTGGTATTGATTTATGTGGGAATGTTTCTGATTGGTCAAATGTGTATCATTTTACAATAATTGACCTAACAACTATTGGAGGCTTGGTTCAGCATTATATGTCCGACACTGATGTTATTATGAATGACGATAATGTTAGTGAATGGCATGATGTGTCAGAATATGAAAATGCTGCAATACAGTCTACACTGAGTTCTCAACCTACTTTAATTGAAAATGTTCTTAATAGTTATCCGGCAATTCGATTTGATGGAATAGATGACAGACTTTTAATAGATACAGGAGATACAATTGGTACCTTATTTATAATTGCAAATTGGAATGCAGGTAGTACTTTTCCCAGTTATAATGGTTTAATAAATCAACAATCTTCCACGATAATTTTTGATGGTAAACCTGGTAGTTCGGAACTATTAATTGATTTCTCCCCATATTTTGGTAATGATATTTTCATTAATGGTATTCAAAATAGGGAATTATCACCTATGGAAAGATATAAAATCATAAGCGGGATAAATACGAATCCTGATTTTATTGAAAATTTTGTTATTGGCAGTGATAGGGATCAGCCTAGTAGGTTTTGGAATGGGGATGTAATTGAAATAATTATGTTTAAAAATGCGTTCAATAATACGCAACAGAACTTGGTTCATGAATATCTACGAAACAAATACTCCCCCCCCGTCAACCTCCTCTACGACATCCGCGTACCATACGGTTTTTGCGATACAGCTATTACTACTGCTTATAAGCCGTGGTTTACTTCGTACGAGTGGAGTACCGGCGAAACCGACAGTATAATTCATGTTAACAGGCCGGGGGTTTATTCGGTTACTGTGACCGACATATTTGGTTTTGAGAGTAGCGATGATATTAGAATATTTTATCCCGAAGTAAACGATTTTGCTGATACTATTGCTTGTTTTGGGAGTTCTGTTGTCTGGGATGCAGAGATTACAGGCGATTACACTTATCAATGGTACGGCAGCAGCGAAACTACCCAGGCAATTACTATTACTGATGAGGGGCAATACGCTGTTATTATATCCGATACTGTTGGCTGTCAGTATAAAAGCGATACCATAAGTTTTAGCTGGGATAACTATGAGTTTACGGCTTCAATCGGCCCTTACGACACTCTTCTGTGTGTTGGTAACCGCCTTTTACTGGTTTCCAATGCAGATGAAACAGTATCATATCAGTGGAGTACAGGTAGCACTGATCCTCAGATAGTGCTTACTGAAAATGATACCTATTCAGTTACTGTTGTAAATGATAACGGATGTACTGCAACAGATTTTATAAATGTGTTCCTTAACGGAACTGTCCCATATCCTGATTTTAGCACCAGTGGGCAATGTGACGGACAAATAGTATATTTTACCGATTTATCAACCGCTACCGAAGGAACTATAAACGAGTGGGAGTGGAGTATTGCCGGGCAACAGTTTTCTGAAGAACAAAATCCTGTATTACAACATGGTTCTCTGCCCGGATTTGAACTGGCAGGCACTTATATGGTCACTCTGGAAATTATGACAGATGATGGTTGCGGAGATTTTGTTATTCTTCCGCTTACAATTTATCCTTTGCCGGAAGTGGCTTTTATGCCAAATTATTTCTGTCAGTATGCAGATATTACTTTTATTTCCACCTCAACAGTCGAAAACGGTAATATCTTTAATAATTACTGGGATTTCGGAACAGAAACAGGCGAAGGTTCTTTTACATTCCATACTTTTAACGAAGCCGGATTACAAACTGTGGAGCTTATATCTGTAAGTGATGCTTTTTGTTCGGACACTCTGGTTGCTGTAATAAATGTAAAGCCAGCCGAATTGCCTCAATATACTGTCGAAAATGCCTGTCAGGGAAATGGAGCATTTTTTATAAATACTACTCCGCCTAATCCAATAGTGTTAGCTAAAAACTGGTTATGGAATTTTGGTGATGGTACAACAGATACAATATCTAATCCTATACATATTTACAATACAGCAGGTACATTTGATACAGAAGTTACAGTTACTTTCCAGAATGGTTGTGTAGTAAGTGCAGAACAAACGGTCGAAATATATTCGCGTCCCGAAGTAGATATTTACTCTACTGACGAATGTGCCGGCAGAGCTTTTAGCCCCGATTCCGAAGTCAGTACACTATCAGGTGAAATTACAGGTTATAAGTGGACTTTAGAGGATTCTATTCAGAAAGAATCAGTGTTGCAAAATCCGGAATTTGTAATTAATAATCCGGGTTATTACTTGCTTGAACTCGAAGCAACTACTAGTTATGGGTGTAAGTATTCTGACCAGGAATATATCGAAGTCCATGCAAATCCGGTAACAGATTTTGATGTAACAGACACTTGGGGAGCGGTACCATTTCAAATAGATTTTACTAATAATTCGACCAATGCGGTAACTTATTTGTGGGACTTTGGAACCGGCGATGTCAGTACCGATAAAAATCCATATTATATTTATGCCGATTCGGGTACATATGTAGTAAGGTTAATTTCTTATTCAGCATTTGGTTGTACTGATACTGCAGAAATTTCTATCAGATCTGTTATTCCACTTATGGATGTTGTTTTGTACGATTTGCGAAATACTATTACCGGTAATTATATGCATTCAAAGGTTTATATCATAAATAACGGAACCTTGCCTGTCAACGATTTGGATATAATATTAAATCTTGGAGACGGTAAAGTGTATCGTGAGGTAATTGAATATCTTGCACCCTGGCAGGTAATTGATTACAGTTATACGGTAGAAGTCTATCTGGCAGATGCGGAAATGCCCGAACTAGTTTGTGCCGAAGCTGCCCCACCTGCTTGGGAAGGATACACTGACATTAATACAGAAAATAATATTGTTTGTAATACAGATGTCGAAAAGTTTAAGGTTTTAAGGCCATTTCCAAATCCGGCAAAGGATCTTTTAACATTCGAAATAATAAGTTCCGAATCTCAAAATTTAGAGATACTATTAATTAATGGTATAGGCGAAACGGTTTATCAGAAAAATATTACAAATCATATTGGATATTCACGACAAACAATAACCACTTCGGTTTTCTCAAATGGAATGTATTATCTGCGAATTGTTGGTTCTGAAACCTCGCAGAATTTCAAAATAGAGATAACCAGATAATTTTTAGTACCACAGAGTTTCACTAAGTACAACACTAAGTATCACAGAGTTTTTGATTATAAAAATTCGATTTTTGTTTATTTTTTATTTTTTCTTCTTGTTATTTCCTGACTTGTCTCAATTAGTGTCTTTTTTACTAAACAAGCAAGGTAAAGCAACTAAACAGTAATAGCTTTTGGCATACGTATTTGTTAAATTAGTGGGTAAGCGGGCTGGCACAAATACTATGACAAAAGCGAATATTTAGCGTAGATAAAAGGAAAGGAGCAGTATAAATAATATAAATATGATTCAATACACAAAAATAGATCAAAAATTGCGTATGAATACACAAAAACAGGTCTAAAATTGCGTTTATGTCAAAAAAGATCGTTCTAACACTCGCCTTTTGTTATTGCAGCCAGACGTAATTCAGGTTGTAAATTTGTGACACCAACCTCTTCTTTGTGTAACATTGTTTACACTTTGTGCAACATTGTGACCCCATACTCTCTCTGCGGTTTCTCTCTTAGTCTTGACTTGTAGCAATTAAATTTTGGTTTCTTTCGGAGCATCTAGTAATAAATTTTTTCCAGATTTAAAACAGGAAGGGCCTTATAATTTATTACTGGAACCCAAAAAGCAATGGAAAAAAAGATAACTATTTAAAAATTTTACCATCTTTGTATTTCTAAAAGTATTAGTGAAGAAAATGTTTAAAGTAACTTTTGTACCAGAACTAAAGTTGAAATAAATATTCAAACATATTAAATGATTTAAAAAATAGGGAATTATGAATAACATTAAAAAATATAAAAAAATTTTTATAGAAACGTTTAATGCTAAGGAAAATGAAGTTTGTCAGCTAACCTATCAAAGTACTCCGGAATGGGATTCAGTTGGACATATGAATTTAATAACAGCATTAGAAGAGAATTTTGATTTAATGTTTGAGACTGATGATATTGTGGATTTTAATTCGTATGAAAAAGGAATAGAAATATTAAGAAAAAATGGAATCGAGATATAACCTGCTTACTAATAAAGTAGTCCTGATTACTGGTTGTAATAGGGGAATAGGGAAGGCAATTCTTAAAAAATTTGCTGAAAATGGTGCTATCATATATGCTTCTGCACGTCAATCAGGTATTTTAGATGTTATAGCTGAAGAACTATCAAATAAATATACAACAAAAATTATTCCTGTATATTTTGATGTTCGGGATTCAAATGCAATAAAAGAAGTTGCTTTGAAAATCAATAAAGAATTTAAAAGACTGGATTGTATTGTTAATAACGCAGGCGTTATGGAAGATGCTTTGATTGGGATGGCTACTGAAAGAAATATGCAAGATACATTTGCTGTTAATGTGTTTGCTGTAATCAACATAATTCAATATGCAGCTAAAATAATGAAAAAACAACAATCTGGTAGTATTATTAATATCAGTTCAATTGTGGGTGTGAATGGAAATGCAGGTCAAATAGTTTATTCAGCTTCTAAAGGTGCTGTGATTTCATTGACAAAATCTGCGGCTAAAGAACTTGCTCCCTATAACATTAGAGTTAATGCAATTTCTCCCGGAATGATTGACACTGATATGTTCCGATCTATTGGTGAAACACGAGTAAACGAGAGAATTCAGAAAATTGGAATGAAGAGAATGGGTTCTCCTGAAGAAATTGCAGACGCTGCATTGTTTTTAGCTTCAGATTTATCTAAATATATTTCAGGGCAGCTTATTGGTGTTGATGGAGTTACTATAATTTAAATTATGTTTACAGATTCAATTAAAAATTTTTCGAAGCACAAAGCTGTAGTTACTGATTTGGGGCAACAACTTACCTATCATGAACTACATGGTCAAGCATCTCAATTATTTGAAAAAGTCAGAGAACGATGTTTGGTTTTTTGTTTATGCAAAAATTGTGTTGAATCTTTGGTTGGATACGTTTCATTTTTATCTAATAGAATTGTCCCTGTAATGCTCGATGCATCGCTTAAAGAAGAAATGTTAAATGGTTTAGTTGAAATTTATAAACCAAGGTATGTATGGCTTCCAATAGAGCGATGTAATGAGCTGAAAGAATACTACAGTATGTATTCCCAAAATGAATATGTTTTATTGCGGTCAAAATTACACTTGAATGCTGAAATACATGATTCTTTGGCATTATTGCTAACCACATCGGGGAGTACAGGCAGCCCAAAGCTCGTACGATTGAGTTATGAGAATGTATTTTCAAATGCTAGGTCTATAGCAATGTATTTGTCAATTAATCCTGATGAGCGGCCGATTACTACTTTACCCATGCACTATACGTTTGGACTATCGGTAATTAATAGTCATCTAATTCAGGGTGCCACTATACTACTAACCGATAGATCTTTAATGGAAAAAGAGTTTTGGCAATTCTTAAAGAATGAAAAAGCTACATCCCTTTCAGGTGTTCCATATACATATGAAATACTAAAAAAATTGCGATTTTTTAAAATGGATTTACCTTCACTAAGAACCTTAACTCAGGCTGGAGGAAGACTCTCTATTGAATTGCAAAAAGAATTTGCCGAATATTGTCTGGCAAAAAACAAGCGTTTTTTTGTAATGTACGGACAAACTGAAGCTACCGCTAGAATGAGTTATTTGCCTTATGAAAGAGTTTTAGAAAAATTAGGAAGTATCGGCATTGCAATACCAGGTGGTGAATTTTCATTAAAAGATGAAAATGGTATATTGATAACTGAATCCGGAAGATCTGGTGAATTAGTTTACAAAGGGAGTAATGTATCTTTAGGATATGCAGAAAGTGCTGATGATCTAAAAAAAGGAGATGACAATAACGGGATACTTTATACCGGAGATATTTCTCAGCGAGATAATGACAATTTCTTTTATATTGTTGGGCGGGAAAAAAGATTTATTAAAGTATTCGGAAACCGAGTAAACCTAGACGAAACAGAACAGTTACTAAAATCATTTATAACTGATTGTGCATGTATTGGAACAGATGACCATATGGTTATTTACATAACTGAAAATGGACGTGAAGAAGACGTCAAAAAGTTTATCAGTGCAAAAACAGGACTTAACCATTCAGTATTTGATATTCGTTATTGCGAATCAATCCCTAAAAACTCATCCGGAAAAACACTGTATACAAATCTGGCACTATAAAAATGGAACTTGCACAAATATTAGATATCCCCCCGTATTCACTCAATAAAACTGATAAAGCAAGGCTATTGAATCCATTTTTCAACTATTTGACACGGCATCATTACGCAAATTGTAATCCATACAAAATAATGATGGATTGCGTTGGATATGATTGCAATAAAGAATATAATTACAACCAACTCCCATTTTTACCGGTTCGTTTATTTAAAATGTTTGATTTATATAGTGTCTTAAAAGAAGATGTTATTAAGACAATGACTTCTTCTGGTACTTCCGGACAAACAGTATCGCGTATTTTTCTTGATCGCAATACCTCAGCAGCCCAAACAAAGGCGCTGACTAAAATAGTATCATCTTTCATTGGAACAAAGCGTGTTCCGATGATTATCCTCGATTCAGAAACAGTTGTTAGAGATCGAAATTTATTTTCTGCTCGCGGTGCCGGAATATTAGGGTTCTCAATGTTTGGATCTAAACGTATTTATGCCTTAAACGAAAACATGGAGCTGAATGTAGAACAACTACAAACGTTTGTTGAACAAAATAAAGGTGAACGCATTTTCATGTTCGGCTTTACTTTTATAGTTTATCAATATTTCTACAAGGAATTGCTTCGTTTAGGCATTAAACTTGACTTATCTGATGGTGTTTTAATTCATGGAGGTGGATGGAAAAAACTTTACTCTGAAGCCGTGACATCGGAAGCGTTTCGCAATAAGTTATATGATGTTTGTGGTATAAAGAATGTCCACGACTACTATGGAATGATTGAACAAACCGGAACAATATATATGGAATGTGAACACGGACACCTACATGCCCCAGTTTTTTCAGATATAATTATTCGTCGGCCGCATGATTTTTCAGTTGCCGGCGTTGGAGAGAAGGGAATTATTCAAGTGTTGTCAATTTTACCTGAAAGTTATCCCGGTCATTCATTGTTAACCGAAGATGAGGGCATTTTATTAGGAGAGGACGATTGTAGCTGTGGTAGACTAGGTAAATATTTTAGAATTGAAGGACGATTAAAAAATGCAGAAATTAGAGGTTGTAGCGATACGTATGAAACAAATTTTTAAAGACATAATAATGCTTTTTCCTCAGATTTTATCTGAAGACCAAATAGCTTTTGGACAAACAACTACTCCATTTGCTGAAGACACTATTGCATTTCTAAATGCCCTCTCTCGAGAATTGAATGCAGATCCCGAAACTAGACAATATCCTGATTTAGTTACATTTGCATTTTTTTGTCGCAGGGCAAATATTTTAAAACTAAAAGAACGATATTTCTCTGAAGAAATGATCCGTTTAGGGCGTGGTGTTATATTTCATATAGCTCCATCCAATGTCCCGGTGAATTTTGCCTATTCTTTGATTAGTGGCTTACTCGCAGGTAATGTCAATATCGTACGAATTCCATCAAAGGATTTTAAGCAAGTACAATTGATTTGTAATGCTATTTCCCGAATTGCTCCGACTCATCAGACTTGCGCATCAAGAATTTTTTTAGTTCGTTACGATAAATTAAGCAAAGCTACAGCTTTGTTTTCATCCTTATGCGATGTGCGGATTATTTGGGGAGGAGATGAGACTATAGATAAGATAAGAAAGAGTGCGATACCAGTACGATCTTTTGATGTGACGTTTGCAGATCGGTATTCAATATGTGCGATTAATGCTTCCCGATATTTGTCAGATGCTCACTTTGATTATGTAGCAAATGGATTTTACAACGATACATATTTGTTTGACCAGAACGCATGTACAGCACCCCATTTAGTATTATGGATTGGGTCAAACGAAGATGTCGCTAAATCAAAACTAATTTTCTGGGGAGCACTGCACAAACTAGTCAAACAAAAATACGGACAAATTCAGCCGGTGATTGCTGTTGATAAACTAACAGCATTGTACAATCAAGCAATAAATAACTATGGGGTTCATAAAATAGCAACCGAAGACAATTTGATTTGGCGTATTGAGATTGACGAATTATATCCAAAAATTGAAAACTATCGTTGTTCAGGCGGATATTTTTGTGAATACCACAGCGAATCATTAACCGATTTAACAAAAATAGTAAACCGCAAATACCAGACATTAGCTTTCTATGGGTTTGACTATTCTGAATTGTCGGAGTTTGTATTAAAATCCAATTTAAAAGGGATTGATAGAATAGTCCCTATAGGAAAAACAATGGATTTTTCATTGACATGGGACGGGTATAACCTTATTGATACATTGTCAAGAATAATCAATATTAATAAATAAGTAAATTCAATTCTCGATAAGTACCACAGAGTTTCACATAGTACAACACAAAGTTTCACAGAGTTTTTGATTCTAAAAATTTGATTTTCTTGGTGTTCTCGTGATGTCTTGGCTCTTTTTTTCGTTGTGAAACTTCGTGAAACTATCTTCTCTGCGGCCCTCTGCGTCCTCAGCGGTTTCTCTTTTTTAAATTTTCTTTGTGTCCTTCGTGTTTTTGTGGCATTTTAAATTAAAAAAAATGTCCGCCACAATGACGGACATCTTCACAAGCACTAAAACTATTTATTTAACAACATTTAATTTAAAAACTTTATCATCAACTCTTACGAAATAAGTTCCGTTAGATAATGTGCTGATGTCAATTGTCTGATTTGAAGCAGCATTTTCAAATACAGAAACAGTTTCGCCAAGAGTATTTAAAATATAAATATTTTGTTTTTCGGCATTCAAAATAGTAATAACATCTGTAGCAGGATTTGGATATAAAGATACTGAACCTGCAGCAGAATTGTTAATTCCAACAGAAGATCTTGTAACAGTAGTGCATACAGTATTATTTTCTGTATTCGAATCTGTTCCGGCATATGTTACAGTTAAGCAGACATCAAAAACAGTCAGACTTAATAGATCCATCATATCTGCTGTCATAGTATATCCTGCTTCCGAAACCGGTATTGTTTCACCATTTTCCAGTCCTGTCATATTAAGATTCTGAAAATCTACAGGAGTGCCAACAATCGTAATCTCAACTTCAGCCATATTATTTGCATTGTCGGGTCCGTTGTTTTTTACTGCAGGAAAAACAGTCATATCTTCTGTTATGTCTATTGTAACTGCTGTTGGAATTGGATTAAAATCGGTATTGCTTGTAACAAATAATGCTTCCATATCGCAACTGGTGGGTAAAATTTCGCCACGAGTAACGGTTATACAACCTGTATTATTTGCAGAAACGGGATCAAGGCCGTTATAAGAAATGGTAAAACAAATATCGAAAATGCCGGTCATTTCCATATTATCAAGTTCGCTTGCCGTAATTGTCATTGCTCCCTCTGCATATATTGTAGTATAATATCCGTCCGGTAAAGAATAAATACCTGATAAATCAATATCAACATCAGAAAACAGAGGTTCTCCACCAATAGTTGCTGAAAGTAAAGCATGTTCACTTGTAGCGTCTACGCCATTATTGACAATAACAGGATAAATCACCAAATCCTCGGTATCATCAATACTTATTGCGTCAATATAAGCATTTGGAGTCGGGTATGTGTCAATAAATTTCATTGTAAGATCAGACTGCTCTTCATACGGATTCCCATCATCAACATAAAGTGATATTCCAATAGGATGATAAGCAGGCTCGGAAAAAGATCCGAAATTTGGTTTACCAATAACAGTTCCTGCGCCATAAGCAGAACCGTCAAAGTACATATAATACTGACCTTCCGATAATGCATCTTCTGCGCCTAATCTCATAGCACCCTTTCCATTATCAAAACAAACAGCCACCCAAAAATCATTTTCGTTAACAGTATAAGGAGTTGTTAGAGTAAGTTCATATATCTCATCGCTTTCGCCTGCTCCAAGAGTTACGGTTTGTGTATAGACGGGTGTACCTATGGCCGTGCTATAAAATCCAAAACCAACATATGGTCCTCCTAAAGCAGGATTTTCATATATTTTTATTGTGTAGGAGGTATTATTGAATGTAATATCACCTGATTCAAAATGCACTGTTCCCAATACATGATAAAACTTCACTTTTGTAATCTGATTTCCAACTTCAATTTGCTCAAATTCACTTCCGGCAATATAAAATTCATCTCCTGCAACTGAACCTGTATAATAAGAATCAAAACCACCCCCGACCCAAGTGCTTCGGATATCAGTTGTTAAATAGTTTTTTTCTGCTTTCCCTGTTTCAATCAGGTAAGATTGGGCGAACATTACACTTCCAAAAACAAAAGCGGATAATGTTAATAATATTGTTTTCATGATAAAAAGATTAATTAGTTAATAATGTTTTTACAAATATAAAAAATATAAATAAAACAATCAATCATGTTCAATTAATAATAATAACAGAAAAATCCTTTGTGAAACTTCGTTACCCTACTACTCTGCGAAACTCTGAGGCTCTCCACGTATCTCCACGGTTATAAGCGGTTATAAAAAAAATGTCCGTCATTATGACGGACATTTTAATGAGAGTGAAAACTAATTATTTAACAACATTTAATTTAAATACTTTACCATCAACTTTTACGAAATAAGTTCCGTTTGATAAATTGCTGATGTCAATAGTTTGATTTGAGGAAGCGTTGTTAACTTTTGCAACAACTTCGCCAATCATGTTAACGATTGTTATATCTGAATTTTCAACGTTTGTAATAGTTACAATTGAAGAAGCAGGATTTGGATACATTGTTACAAAAGAAGCAACATTAGCTTCAACATTTGTAGTTCTTGTTACTGTTAAACAAGTTGTGTTGTTTGCAGCCACAGCGTCTGTACCGTCATAAGTTATAGACATACAAATTTCAAAAGTTCCTGTTAAGCCCATTGTATTCATATCTTCAGCAGTAAAAGTTTGACCTGATGTTGTTAAAGGAGCTGTCATGCCATTATTCAAACCTGTTAAAGGAATTGATTGGCTGGATACTTCTGTTCCATCAAGTGTAAATGCAACTGTTGCAGTTGTGCTTGCATTGTCAGGACCGTTGTTTTTAACTCCAGGATATAATGTAAGACCATCTGTAGGACCCAAGGTTGTTGTTGCTGCAATAGGAGTAGGATTAGTATTGCTTGTCATAAATAAAGCTTGAAGATCACAATTGCTAACCGGAACTTCACCTCTGGTAACAGTCAAACAAGCTGTGTTGTTTGCAGGAGTATTATCTACTCCGTTGTATGTAACTGTAATACAAACATCAAATTCTCCTGTTAATCCCAAAGTGTTTAAGTCTTCTGCTGTTAATGTTAAATCACCTGTTTCGGTTAAGAACATAAAATATCCATTTTCAAGAGAATTGTCTCCTGAGAGATCAATTCCAGTCTCATTAATGAGTTCATTTGTGCCTGCCATAACTAAAAGATCAATAGTGTTACTTGTAGCATCAGGTCCACCGTTTTGGATTGCAGGAAACATAACAAGATCATCAGTTTCTCCGATAGCTAGTTCTGTAATTATTGGAGTATATGGAGCTGTACCACTAGTTAAAAAGAAAGTAGTTAAATCTGAATTTTCAACATAAACACCGCCATCATCAACATATAATGAAAGAACAAAAGGTTTAAATTCATAAGTCGAACATGTTGGAGGATCTGTACAGAATTCATTATTTACCCAATAATCTGTTCCTTCATAATCCATAGAAGAAACGTACATATTTGCACTAGAAACATCAACAGTTCCTAAAAATATACCGCTTGTACCATTACATAATATAGAAACCCAAAATTCACCTGTACCTATTGTGTAAGGAGTTGTTAAGGTAACTTCCTGAATGCCGATTGTTGTTGCAGTATAGTTTTGTGAATAAACTGCTGTACCGCAAGCTGTAATTACATCGTAACCGTTTTCTTCATCAAAACTACCACCTTGATAAATCTTAATAGTGTATGATGTGTTTGTAATGCCATAACTTGCGTAGGATGTATGATCGCTGTAAAACTTAACCTTAGTAATTTCGTCACCAGTTGTTAATGCACCTGCAGTAACTCTAATTGCATATTCGTAGCCGGGGTCAACAATAGATAATGACGCAACACTAGAGTTCCCATACCAACCTGCTTTTTCTGTATCTGTATATTGCAGATGTGCAGGGATTTTAATAGATTGTAATTGAGCAAAACTCATCATAGAAATGAGCATCACAACAAAAATTAAAGTAAATTTTTTCATAATTTAAACATTTTAGTTAATAATACATTTTTGATTTCATTCTTTAAATTCTACGCAAATATAAAATAAATTTCAATATAAAACATTTTTTTATGATTTTATGAAAGATATTTTTTTCGATTAAAAACACTTTGCAGTTTCATTTTTATTACTCCGAATATTGCTTCTCCTACTATGCCTCCACTCATTTTAGAAACGCCTTTTTGCCTGTCTGTAAACACTATTGTCACTTCTTCAATTTTAAATTTATGTAGCCATGCCTTAAATTTCATTTCAATTTGAAAGGCATATCCTATCATTTTTATGTTGTCAAGATTGATTGTTTCTAAAACTTTTTTGTTATAACAAACAAATCCGGCAGTTGTATCAGTAAGTTTCATACCGGTAATAAATCTTACGTATTTGGAGGCTCCGAATGATAATAATATTCTACTCATGGGCCAATTTACTACGTTTATTCCGGTTTTATACCTTGAGCCTACTGCTACATCTGCTCCTTTTATACATGCATTGTGCAAATTAATTAAATCAAGCGGGTTGTGAGAAAAGTCAGCGTCCATTTCATATATATAGGTGTAGCCGTTTTTTAAACACCACTTAAATCCGGCAATGTATGCTGTCCCTAAACCCAATTTTCCCGACCTTTCTAGTATAAAAACATTGTCAGGATATTCTCCCATCAGCTTTTTTACAATATCAGCCGTGCCGTCTGGCGAACCGTCATCTACAATTAATATATCGAACTCAACACTTAATTCCAATACACACCTTATAATAGAGTCTATATTATCTTTTTCATTATAGGTTGGTATTATGACTATATTTTCTCTCAAAACAGAATTTTTTCTCCGCGAATATACCTTAAATATTTTACATTTTATGTTTTATGCATTTTTTTTCTTGTTAATAAAAATTTAATTTATAGCTAAAACACAGTATATCAAAGCTTTTTGTTTAGATGTGAAAAAAAAAGTAAAAAAAAGTAAAAAAAGTTTTGGTAGGAATAAAAATGTAATTATTTTTGCAGTCCCAAAATGAATGGGTAAAAGGATAAACCTTTAATAAAAGTTCTTTGATTTAATAGCAAGTAGCACACAGAAAACAACAGGAAAACAA